>NZ_NWSW01000009.1:0-218519 GCF_002531805.1 Rhizobium sp. M1
TACAACAACGGCAACGTACAAGGATGAGGCTCTCTTGAGCGTTGGCGGATCCTCCGACGCCCGTGATTATCGGCGCGGCATCCTCCAACCTCCCTCATCCCGAGGTGCGCAGGCCAAAGGCCGAAGCCTCGAAGGACACGCTCCGACCTTGCTTCTTGCGCCCACTAGCAGCCGGCGGCCGAGGCACCTCAGGATGAGGTCGGAGAGAGGTCGCGGCATCGATCAACGTCCGCTGTTATCGGCGCGGCATCCACCAAACTCCCTCATCCTGAGGTGCGCAGGCCGAAGGCCGAAGCCTCGAAGGACGCGCTCCGACCTTGCCTCTTGCCTCTATTCAATCCCTACCCGGCGTCATGCCGTAGCCGCGATCGAATGATCTCGGGATGGTTCTGCTCGGCCCATCCGATCAGGGCCTTCATCGGGATCAGGAAGGATCGGCCGAGTTCCGTCAACTCATATTCCACGCGCGGCGGCACCTCGGGATAGACGGTGCGCCTGATATAGCCGTCCTGCTCCAGATGCCGCAGCGTCTTGGAGAGCATCTGTTTGGAGATGTCGCCGATCTCGCGCAGCAACTCGTTGAAGCGCTTCTTTTCGGTTTCCAGCGCCTCAAGCGTCAGCAGGCTCCATTGATCGCCGATGCGGTCGAGCACGCCCCTGATCGGGCATCCTGCCCCGGGCCGCTCTCCCGCCGGATCGGTTTTCCCGGGCATCGCTTCCTCCTTCCCGGTCATCGCGCGCTGACTTCGGCACTGAAAACTGCCTTCTTGCCGGGCATTTCGCGCTGTCCTAGACCAAGCCTCATAGTCTGTTTCTTAGACTAGATCGCGGATTCGTACCAAGGAGTTTGATGCATGACATTCGGGAAATCGCTTTGCGCACTCGCCATTCTGGCGGGCATCGCCATGCCTTCCGGCGCCTTTGCCGCCTCTCGGGATTTGAAGGTCGAGGAAGCCAACCGGAAGCTGGTGGTGGAGTTCTACGACCGCTTCTTCAACAGCCATGATATCGAGGCCGCATCGGTCGTGGCGGACGAGTACCGGCAGCACAATCCCGAGGTTCCGGATGGCAAGAAGCCTCTCGTTTCCTTCTTCACCGGCTTTTTTAAGGACAATCCTCAATCGAAGGCGAAGATCGTCCGCAGCTCGGCCGACGGCGATCTCGTCTGGCTGCATGTACATGCGACGAACGGCACTGACGACCGCGGCCAGGCGATCGTCGATATTTTCCGCGTCAAGGACGGCAAGATCGTCGAGCACTGGGACGTGATCCAGGCGGTTCCGAAAGAGGCCGCCAACAAGAACACCATGTTCTGAAAATGATGGGGCCGGCTGACGGCCGGCCTCGATCATTCCGCGATCAGGCGAGCGACAGACGCGCCGCGCACCAGTCCCACACCGCGTCGACGGCCTTTCGCGGCGATGATGAGCGTTTGCGGACGAGAAAGTAATCGGCGCCGATGGTCGCTGTGGCATCCGTCACCTGCACCAGCCGCCCGGCCTCGAGATCGGCCACCACGAAAGCCCGGCAGGCGAGCACCACGCCCTGGCCGGCAAGTGCCGCATCCAGGGCCAGTGTCGTGTGGTTGAAGGCCGCACCTGGCAGCTTCTCACGGATTCCGAGGAACACGCCCCAGCGATCGTGCGAGTCATGCAGGAGCGGCAGCTTGCAAAGTTCTTCGCCGCTCAACGGCAGGGTAAGGCCCTTGACCAGATGTGGGCTCGCGACCGCGACCAGTTCCTGGCGGAACAGCAGCCTTGCCTCCAGCGCCGCCGGGAAAGCCTGGCTGGTCAGGCGTACGGCGATATCCACCTGGTCGCGGTCGAAATCCGACAGTGCCTCGGTGGCGACCGTCCTGAGATTCACGTCGGGAAGGGCGCTGTAGAGCTCGGCGAGGCGCGGGATCAAAAGCTTGGCGGCGACGGTCGGGGTGACGCTGATCGTCACGGTTTCCGGCCGCGCCAGAAGCCGTCCGGTCGCTTCGCCGAGCATATCGAAGGCGCGGGTCACGTCGGAGAGGTAGGCCGCACCCTGCGCTGTCAGCGCAAGGCCGCGGGGCAGGCGCTGGAACAGCATGAGGCCGAGCTGATCTTCCAGCGCGCGGACCTGCTGGGCGATCGCACCCTGCGTGACGCCGAGCTCCTCAGCGGCAGCGCGGAAATTCAGCCGGCGGCCCGAAGCCTCGAAGGCGCGCAAGGCATTCAACGGCGGCAGCGCGCGGCGGGATCGGATCATAGGCTTATCCAGTAGATTTGCTACAGTCTCGCATGTTTCTTTCTCGCGCGAAAGCAGAGAGCATATCTGGCATAATGGTGCGCAAACTCAGCAGTCGGAGATTTCAATGTCTGAAGAAAAAGTCGCTCTCATCACCGCCGGCGGATCCGGCATGGGCGCCGCAGCAGCGCGGAAACTCGCTGCGGACGGCTACCGTGTCGCAATTCTCTCCTCCTCCGGCAAAGGCGAGGCGCTGGCAAAGGAACTCGGCGGCGTCGGCGTCACCGGTTCGAACCAGTCCAACGACGATGTGAAGCGGCTCGTCGATCTCTCGATGGAGCGATGGGGGCGCATCGACGCGCTGGTCAATTCCGCCGGCCACGGCCCGCGCGCGCCGATCCTCGACATCTCGGACGAGGATTGGCACAAGGGCATGGAGGTCTACTTCCTGAGCGCGGTGCGCCCGATCCGGCTGGTCGCGCCGATCATGGAAAGCCAGGGCGGCGGCGCCATCGTCAATATCTCGACGGCATGGGCTTTCGAACCATCGCCGATGTTCCCGACCTCGGCCGTCTTCCGGGCAGGGCTGGCAAGCTTCACCAAGATCTTCGCGGATAGCTATGCGGCCAAGAACATCCGCCTGAACAATGTCCTGCCCGGCTGGATCGACAGCCTGCCCGCCACCGAGGAACGGCGCGACAGCGTTCCGATGGGCCGCTACGGCACCAGCGAGGAAATCGCGGCCACCATCGCCTTCCTCCTGTCGGAGGGGGCCGGTTACATCACCGGCCAGAACATCCGCGTCGACGGCGGCATCGCCCGTTCGGTCTGAGCGGAGCCTGCCGGTGGATCTCACTGACATCGACGCTGCGGCATGGGCGGAACTCGAAACGGCTGCGGCGAACCCGCAGTCGTGTTTCCGTTATCTCAACCTCTGCTCCGTCGATATCGAGACGAGGCCGCAGGCACGCATGGTCGTGCTGCGTGCCGCCGACAGGTCGGCGCGGCGTCTCGAATTTCATACGGATACGCGCAGCTCCAAATGGCTGGAACTTTCAGCCAATCCCCGCGTCACGGTCCTCGGCTTCAGCGCCGACAGCCGGCTGCAGCTTCGGCTTCAGGGAAAGGTTGAGCTTCATGGGCCGGGAAGCGGAGGGGCTGACGCCGCATGGGACAGGCTGCCTGCTTGGACGCGGATGACTTATGCGGGCGGCCCGCCCGGGGACGAGCGCGCCTTCGAGACGACCGATATGCCAGAGCCTGCGGATGAGGCCGAGGGAAAGACGCGCTTTGGCGTCGTGATCTTCCGGGCCTGGACGCTGGATTGGTTCCAGCTGCGGCAACAGGACAATCGCAGAGCATTATTCGGCTATGACGAAGCCGGCGCCCTCTCCTCTTGCCGCTGGGTCAATCCCTGACCTGAAATCGCCGTGCTTTCGGACGTTGAGCGGAGGGCGATCAATCGATCCTGGGGCGTTCCGATTTCGGCGTCGCCAGTCCGTGCCTGGAAAGCTCCAGCGTCAGCATCCGGGTTTCGAGCAGATTGAAGATGCGCAGCACCGCCTCGATCGCATCGAAGGGCTTGGTCAGGAAATCCTTCGCGCCGAGGGAAAGCGCGCGGCGGCGCGTCGGCAGCGTCGCATCGGCGGTCAGCACCAGGATCGGCAGATATCTGTCGTCGGGGATGAGCCTTGCGAAGGTCTCCAGCAGCGCGAAACCATCGAGATCGGGCATCATCAGATCGAGCAGGACGAGATCGACGGGATGCTCGCGAAAGAGCCGCAGGGCCTCGCGTGGCTCGGTGGTGCTGACCAGCGCCGTAAAGCCCTCGCGCTTCAGAATGCGCTCCAGCAGCGAAACATTGGCGGGCTCGTCATCGACGATCAGGATCGTCGAGGCGCGCAGGGTATCGGTGGTATCTGTCATGGACGCAAACCCGCGACGTCATCCTCGGCCTTGTGCCGAGGATCTACGCCGGCCCAATTAAGTTTCTGGAAATAAATGTTTTCCTGCCAATCAATTACCGTGGTCAGATGCTCGGCACAAGGCCGAGCATGACGGAGGAGACTTACGGCACCGCGACGTCTTGCGCCTCGGCCTCCCGCATCGCCGCAGGCGCGCGCGGCAGGTCGACGTGGAACGTCGCGCCGCCCGCCCGGTTGCTGAAGCCGAGCGTGCCGCCCATGGCGTCGATCAGATGTCTGGAGAGCGCCAGCCCGAGGCCGGTTCCCTCCTGGCTTATGCGCTCGGCGCCCAGCCGGTCGAAGGGGGTGAACAGCCGGCCGACGCGCTCGGCCGGAATGCCGGGGCCTGTATCGCTGACCTCGATGCGGATGCGGTCCTCAAGCGCCTGGTGGCTGACGGTCACGCTGCCCCGCGGGCGATTGTATTTCACCGCATTGGAAAGAAGGTTGAGCAACACCTGGAGGAGGCGCCGCCGGTCGGCGAGTGCCGTCAGATCCGGCTCGGCCTCGGCGACTTCGATGCGGATCTGCTGCTTGCCGCAGAGCGGCCTTGCGAGCGACACGGCTTCCTCGATCACCTCGGCGACAAGCTGGGCTTCGACGGCAAGATCCATGCGCCCGGCCTCGATCCGCGCCATGTCGAGAACCTCGTCGATCAGGCTCAGCAGATGCCGGCCGGCTCTCAGGATCTGCGCGACGCTTTCGCGTGAATCGGCATCGGTAAGGTCCATTTCCAGAAGCTGGGCGAAACCGAGCACGGAATTCAGCGGCGTGCGCAGCTCGTGGCTCATGCGCGACAGGAATTCGCTCTTGGCATTGCTGGCGCGCACCGCATCCTCGCGGGCGGCAAGCAGCGCCTCCTCGAATTGCTTGCGCTCGGTAATGTCGCGGGTGATCTTGGAAAAGCCGCGCAGCCGTCCCGTCTCGTCGTGAAGAGCGGTGACGACGACATGCGACCAGAAGCGCGAGCCGTCTTTGCGCAGGCGCCAACCCTCCGCTTCGGTGCGTCCGTGCAGGGCTGCCTTCGAAAGTTCCTCCGCCGGAAATGTCTCCCTGGTCTCAGCGGGATAGAAGCGGGAGAAATGCTGGCCGACGATCTCCTCGGCCTGGTAGCCGGTGATCCGCCCGGCGCCGGCATTCCAGCTCACAACCTGCCCATCGGGATCGAGCCCGAAGATGCCGTAATCGCTGACGCCCTCGACCAGCTGGCGGAAGCGCTCCTCGCTCTCGGTCAGATCGGCCTCGCGCTTTTTCAGAAGCACGCTCGCATCCGCGAGCGCCTGTCCGAGATTGCCGAGCTCATCGCGGAAGGGATCGGCCGATGTCACGACTTCCCCTCGCGAGAGGCGGTGCGCCTCGGCTTTCAGCGCGTGCACGCGGCGCACGATGCTCGCCGAAAACAGGAAGACGGCGACGAGCGCGCCGGCAAAGCCGAGAAAGCCGGCTGATATCATCAGGCTGCGCGACAGGGTGCGGACCCGGTCGGCGGCCTGCGTTCTGGCGTTGAGGAGATCGGCCTCGCGCCGGTTCATCGCGTCGATCTCCTGCCGCAGCATGTCCAGCACCTGCTTGCCCTCGATGAGCTTGGCGGCCAGATCCTCGCGCCCGCCGGCGCGCAGGATGTCGGCCTGTTTCAGGAGTTGCAGACGGTCGACTTTGGCATCCACCAGGGCGCGGATGCGCTCGAGGCGGGCCTTCTGCTCCTCGTCGCGTAAGCGCCGGCCGACCTCGTCGAGCACGACGGGCAGCCTGTCCTCTGCCCGGTTGAAGGGATCGAGAAAATCGCTCCTGCCGGTCAGGAGATAGCCGCGCATGGCGGTCGCCGCTTCGGCAATCAGGGCATGCAGCTCCTGAATGCCGGACTGGATCTCCAGCGTCACCCGCACCTGGTCCTCGGCAATACGGCTCTGCCGGTCGGCGATGAAGACCGAGGCGAGAGCGGCCAAGAGCAGCGCCAGCGGCACCATGATGATGACGATGCCCTTTGCCCGAAGCGGCAGGTCGGCGAAGCGCGGCATCATGGCTCTTCCTTTGCTGTCTGCACCAGCCCGCCGCGCACCGCCATGACGGCGGCCTGCGTCCTATCGCCGGCGCCGAGCTTGGCGATGATGCGCTCGACATGGATCTTGACCGTGCCGGGCGAAATCTTCAGGGCGCGGCCGATCTCCTTGTTGGTCAGGCCCTCGGCCACCTTCGTCAGCACCTCGCGCTCGCGCACGGTCAGCGTCTCCAATGCGCTGGGGCTGGTCTGCGGCTTGGTGGTGGCGCGCTTCAGCAGCCTTGCAACCAGAGGGCCGTCAAAGAAGGCGTCGCCTTCGAGCACGCTGCGGATCGTGCGCAGAATATCCTCGCGGCTCGCATCCTTCAGCAGATAGCCGGTGGCGCCGGCTTCGATCGCCGCTTCGAGATAATCGAGGCTGTCATGCATGGTGATGATCATGACGCGTGTACCTGGCGAGACGCGCCGGATTTCCCGCGTGGCCGCGAGGCCGTCCATTCGAGGCATGCGGATGTCGAGGAGCGCCAGATCCGGTTTGTGAAGGGCAGCGGCTTCCACCGCTTCCGCGCCGTCGCGTACATCGAAGGCGACATGGAAATCTTCCTGGCCGCCGATCATGGCGATCAGGCCGGCGCGGGCGATATCATGATCGTCGGCAACGAGAATGGATGCGGTCATCCCGCCGTCTCCTGCTTGAGCGGCGCTGCGACGCGGACATGAGTGCCGCCGGAAACGCCGGCGCCGATCTCGAAACGGCCGCCGAGCAGCGCCAGCCGCTCGCGCATGCCGGCAATGCCGAGCCGGGCTCCCCTTCCCTGAATTCCAGGATGGCGCGCCTCGCCAATACCCTTGCCGTCGTCGATCACTTCAAGATGAGCCTGCCCCGCGCCGTCCTCGAAAAGGCGTACGATCAGCCGGCTCGCCTCGGCGTGCTTGAGCGCATTGGTGATCGCCTCCTGGGCGACGCGGTAGAAGATGATGCCGGTCGACGCCGGCCAGCGATCGGCGCCGGCATCGAGATCGGCGATCACCTCCATGCCGTCGATCGCGTCGAGGCGGGTGCGGAGCGCTGCGGCGACGCCGAGATCGTCGAGCTCGGGCGGGCGAAGATCGGCGATGGCGGCGCGCAGATCGGCAACCGAGCGGCGGGCCAACGCCGCAAGCTGTTCGATCTCCGGTTTCAGCGCATGCGGCTCGCC
This sequence comes from Rhizobium sp. M1, assembly GCF_002531805.1. Taxonomy (NCBI): domain Bacteria; kingdom Pseudomonadati; phylum Pseudomonadota; class Alphaproteobacteria; order Hyphomicrobiales; family Rhizobiaceae; genus Rhizobium; species Rhizobium sp. M1. The sequence continues at coordinate 7,377 of NZ_NWSW01000009.1, forward strand.
GATGCGGGCGGCGAGATCCTGCAGCCGGTAGCTGAGGCCGGCGGCAAGCTGTGCTGCGCCGTCGTGAAGATCAAGCGCCACCCGCTGCCGCTCCTGCTCCTGCGCCTGGATCAGCTGGGCGACGAGGGCAGCGAGTTCGCTGCGCTGCCGTTCGAGATCGCCGAGCAACGCCTGCTTTTCCGCCGCCTGCCGCTCGAGATGGCAGGCATCGGCGAGCTGCCCCGCCACCACCTCCAGCGTCTGCCGGTCGTCGGCGTCGATGGCGCGCGCCCTGGGCGCGCCGATCAGCGTCAGGGAAAGAGCGGCGCCTTCCTCGGAAGCGAAGAGCATGGTGTCATTGGCGGTCGGCTTGCCGATCGCCAGCCGCGTCGGCGTCTTTCCTTGCGGTGAGGGAAAGGTAAGTGTCGCGAGCGTTGCGCCTGCGAAATCGGCAAGCCGCGACAGGACCTCGGGTGCTGCCGTTTCGAAGGCTTGCGCATCGAGCAGGCTGCGCGCCTCGATGATGAAGCGCAGCCGCGCCGCCCGCGCTTCCGCCGCCCGGTAAAGCGCCCTCATCTCCGCCACATCAAGCGAATGCGCCGTATCTCTATTGTGCTCCATCCAGCGGGGACTGCTCCTGAAATTAATGACGCGGGCACGATAGTCATTCCGGCGGGAATGTCATCTATGCCGTTCGGCAGATCGGATCGAAGCCACCCGGCAGATGGGGTCGCGGTGCTCCGGCGCTTAACTATCGGTCATGCGGTTGACCGATGCGATGTCGCCCGGAACCGCCACAAAGGAACTCAAACATGCGTACGATCATTGCTGCCGCCCTTGTCATCGGTTTCGTCCAGGTCCAGTCCGCCAACGCGACCGAAACGGCGACCTGCGCGCCCGTGAGCGAAGAACAGGTCGCCAAGCTCTTCGACCGCTGGAACGCCTCGCTGGCGACGCTCAATCCCGAGGAGGTCGCCAAGAGCTACAGCGAGGACTCCGTGCTGCTCGCGACGCTGGCAAACAAGCCGCGCCTCACCCAGGAAGAGCGGATCGACTATTTCAAGCACTTCCTGGAAAAAAGCCCCAAGGGCCACATCGACAGCCGCACCATCAAGACCGGCTGCAACTGGGCCGTCGACACCGGCACCTACACCTTCACCATGAAGGACGGCTCGAAGGTCCCGGCCCGCTACACCTATACCTATGAGTTCAAGGGTGGGAACTGGCTGATCACCTCGCACCACTCCTCGATGATGCCGGAGAAGTAAAGGTCCGACCGATCCGGCAGGGAGATCCCGTGTCCACCCCACACGGGATCTCTTGATGTTGGGCATATGCTCGGCACAAGGCCGAGGATCACGTGGGGTAAGTTGGATGCGACACCCACGAGAGCTTTGACGGACGGGCGGGATCGGCTAGCATCCTCGGGCAAGCGGCAATGCTGTTAAAGCGGCCCGGGAGATGCGATGAAAAAGCACAGATTCCTGATGTTCACGGTGCTCACGCTCGGCTCGGCATGGCCGGTGTCCGGCGCCCTCGCTGCGGCGCAGCCGATTTTCTGGAGCGCCTTGCGGCCGGCCGATCAGGCCAGGGCGACAGTTCCGCTGTCGCCGAAAGCGGTCAGCGGCCCGCAGGGCGAAACCCTCGTCTGGCGTGACGAGGGCCAACCGGTCGAACTGACGGGCTTCGTCCTGCCGATCGATCAGGACGGCGATCTCGTTTATGAATTCCTGCTGGTACCCTGGGCCGGGGCCTGCAGCCACATGCCCACGCCGCCGCCCAACCAGCTGGTTCGCGTGGTTCCGCAGGAGCCTCTGCACCTTGAAAAAATCTATGAGACCGTCACCGTGACGGGCACCCTGCGGCCCGGCCTGGATCAGGCGCAGTTCTTCATGATCGACGGCGTCCGCGTCCTGTCCTACGGCTACAGCATGGGCCATGCCGCGGTGGCGAAGGCGTCGGCGACGAAAGATCCCGATCTGCTGTCGCTATCGCCTTTCGGTGTCGTGCCGCGCTAGCGCAAACCGCTGCGGTTTCTTGCGCGAATGCGGTCGATCACGTATATACTGAGAAGTATATACAAAAATCGCGGAGGCTTCTCCATGCCGCAATATGCGCGCGTCTTTCAATCCGGCAATTCGCAGGCCGTCCGGCTGCCGAAGGAATTCCGCTTCGATGTCGACCAGGTGGAGGTAACGCGTGAAGGCGATGCGATCATTCTGCGGCCGCGTGCCGATCCCGGCATGCGCTGGGGGTCGCTGAAGAGCGCTCTCGAACGCGGCCTGAGTGACGATTTTCTGGCGCAAGGACGGGAGCAGCCGGAGGATCAGGAGAGGCCGGGTCTTCAGGGCCTCTTCGAGTGATCACGCATCTTATCGACACCAATGCGGTGATCGCGCTGATCGGCAGGAAATCCGAGGCGCTGCTGAAGCGCGTGGTCGGCAGCGACGAAGGATCGATCGGGCTTTCCACAATCGTCATGCATGAACTCTATTATGGCGCCTATAAGAGCGCGAAAATCTCCTACAATCTCGAAACCCTGCGGCTGTTCATGGCGGATTTCCCCGCCGTCGGTTTCGAGCGCGAGGATGCGCTGGCATCAGGAGAGATCCGCGCTGCATTGGCGGCAAAGGGAACGCCGGTCGGTCCCTACGATGTGCTGATCGCCGCCCAGGCGAAGACCCGGGATCTCGTTCTCATCACGAACAATGTCGGGGAGTTCCGGCGCGTGGATGGCCTTGATGTCGAGGATTGGACGGCCTGACGATTGCGCTGGGAAGCCGGCTCCGCATCCCGCGCAGTCAGCCCGTGCGGAGAGGGGCGTGCCCTCCCCGGATATACGGCCTCGTGTCAGATATCGAAGGAGCTCGGCAGGATCACCACGTCGCGTATGGTCACGTTGCGCGGCCGGGTCAGCATGAAGAGCACGGCTTCCGCGACGTCGCGAGGTTCGATCAGCGCGCCCGCCTCTTTTGCCTTGCGCAGGTTTTCCTCCGGCCAGTCTTTCAGCAGAGCGCTGCTGACAGGGCCCGGCGAGACGGATCCGACGCGGATTCCGTTCTTCAGGAGCTGCCGCCGCATGGTCTGGACGAAGCAGTGCATCGCCCACTTCGACGGCGAATAGACCGGCTCCCATGGAACCGCGGCTTGGCCCGCGACCGAACTGGTGACGATGATATCTCCCGTCCCTCGCTCGATCATGTGGGGCATAACCGTCCGGACGTTCTTGATGACCACGTTCACGTTCAGATTGAGCATGCGGTCGATCGCGTCGAGATTTGCATCCACCAGATCTCCGCCGATATAGGTGCCGGCATTGGCATGGAAGATGTCGAGCTGACCGACCTTCGAGAGAATGCCGTCAAGCAGGCCGGCGCAATCCTCGGGATTGAGCAGGTCGAGCGGCAGCGCGATCGCCTTCTCTCCCAGCCTGCCGCAGGCAGCACTCAGCGCCGCCTCGTCCCGATCGATCATTACCACCGTACCGCCGGCCGAGATGATCGCTTCGGTCGACGCCAATCCAATACCCGAGGCAGCTCCGGTGATGGCCGCGACTTTACCTTGCAAACCGTTCATGTCCACTCCTCCAAATATGTCGATCTTCTATCGCATGTGAGGTCCGCCATGGCTAGAAGTTCGCGGCCTGGGGGAGCGGTCTGAGCGTAAAGGACCGGATGCTCGGGGTGCGGAAAACGATCCGGGAAAGAATGGCTCGGTTGACCCCTCTTCCGTCATACTCGGGCTTGTCCCGAGTATCTGCCTCCGGTCGACAGGGCAGCAGATCCTCGGCACAAGGCCGAGGATGACGTCGAGTGGAAATGAGACGGCTGCGGAGAGAATGGCTGGAGGCTACCCATGCTCCTGACCAAGTCAGTTCATGTGGACATAGGCACCACCTCTCCTCCGTCATTCCTGTGCCTGTCACAGGAATCCAGCCACCGCGCGTCGGCGCGGTGAATGACTCTTTTGAAAACAATTGAGTCTCCTGCGCCCAAGGACTTGGGCGCGTTGGATCCCTGTGACGAGCACAGGGATGAGGAAAGGAAAAGTAGTGCCCGCGCCGCACCACCATCACGCGCGTGGAGAGTTGAAAGGCCGGGCGGTCGCGGCCACCCAAGGCACTCGCATAAAAAAGCCCGGGCGCAGCCGAAACCGCGCCCGGGCAAAGTTTGCTAAACCGATCAGACGAGATCGAAGCGGTCGGCGTTCATCACCTTGGTCCAGGCGGCGACGAAGTCCTTGACGAACTTCTCCTTGGTGTCGGCCTGGCCGTAGACTTCGGCGAAGGCGCGCAGCTGCGAGTGCGAACCGAAGATCAGGTCGACGCGCGTGCCGGTCCACTTGGCAGCACCCGTCTGGCGGTCGCGGCCTTCATAGACGCCTTCCTTGCCGGCGGGAACCCACTGCGTGGCCATGTCGAGCAGGTTGACGAAGAAGTCGTTCGTCAGCGTCTCGGGACGAGAGGTGAAGACGCCGTGCTCGGGGTTGCCTGCCTTCAGCACGCGCAGGCCGCCGACGAGGACGGTCATCTCGGGTCCGGTCAGCGTCAGCAGCTGGGCGCGGTCGACCAGTGCTTCTTCCGGCTTCATGAACTGGAGGCGCTGGCCGTTCACATAGTTGCGGAAGCCGTCGATGCGCGGCTCGAGCGCTGCGAAGGAATGCGCGTCCGTCTGGGCTTCGGAAGCATCCATGCGGCCCGGCGTGAACGGCACGCTGACGGCGGTGCCGCCGGCTGCCGCAGCCTTTTCGACGCCGGCAGCACCGGCAAGCACGATCAGGTCGGCGAGCGAGACCTTCTTGCCGCCGGTCTGGGCGGCATTGAAGTCCTTCTGGAGGCCTTCGAGGACGCCGAGCACCTTGGCGAGCTGGACCGGCTGGTTGGCGTCCCAGTCCTTCTGCGGAGCAAGGCGGACGCGCGCGCCATTGGCGCCGCCGCGCTTGTCGGAGCCGCGGAAGGTCGAGGCCGAGGCCCAGGCGGTCGAAACCAGCTCCTGCACGGAAAGACCGGTGGCGAGAACCTTCGCCTTCAGCTCGGCAATGTCCTTGTCGTCGACGAGGGGATGGTCGACGGCCGGGATCACGTCCTGCCAGATCAGGTCTTCGGCCGGAACCTCAGGGCCGAGGTAACGCACCTTCGGGCCCATGTCGCGGTGGGTCAGCTTGAACCAGGCGCGGGCGAAAGCGTCGGCGAACTGATCCGGATTCTCCAGGAAGCGGCGCGAGATTTTTTCGTAGATCGGATCGAAGCGGAGCGAAAGATCCGTGGTCAGCATCGTCGGGACATGCTTCTTCCCCGGCTCATAGGCATCCGGGATTGAAGCTTCGGCGTTCTTCGCCCGCCACTGATGCGCGCCGGCCGGGCTCTTCGTCAGCTCCCACTCGTAAGCAAAGAGGTTTTCGAAGAAGTAGTTGCTCCACCTGGTCGGCGTCTGTGACCAGGTAACCTCGAGGCCGGCGGTAATGGCGTCCTTGCCGACGCCCGTGCCGAACGAACTCTTCCAGCCGAGGCCCTGGTCCTCGATCGCGCCGCCTTCCGGCTCGGCGCCGATGAAAGACGGATCGCCGGCGCCATGCGTCTTGCCGAAGGTATGACCGCCGGCGATCAGCGCCACGGTCTCTTCGTCGTTCATCGCCATGCGGGCGAAGGTTTCGCGAATGTCGCGCGCTGCAGCGACCGGGTCAGGATTGCCGTTCGGACCTTCGGGATTGACGTAGATGAGGCCCATCTGCACGGCGCCGAGCGGTTCGGCCAGCTGGCGTTCGCCGCTATAGCGCTCGTCGCCGAGCCAGGTGCCTTCAGGACCCCAGTAGAGCTCTTCCGGTTCCCAGACGTCGGCGCGGCCGCCGGCGAAGCCGAAGGTCTTGAAGCCCATGGATTCGAGCGCGACGTTGCCGGTGAGGATCAGCAGGTCGGCCCAGGAGATGCGGTTGCCGTATTTCTGCTTGATCGGCCAGAGCAGGCGGCGGGCCTTGTCGAGGTTGGCATTGTCCGGCCAGCTGTTCAGCGGCGCAAAACGCTGCTGACCCTGCCCGGCGCCGCCGCGGCCGTCGGTGATGCGATAGGTGCCGGCGCTGTGCCAGGCCATGCGGATGAACAGGCCGCCGTAATGGCCGAAGTCGGCCGGCCACCAATCCTGCGAATCGGTCATCAGCGCGTGAAGATCCTTCTTCAGCGCGTCGAGATCGAGCTTCTTGAACTCCTCGGCATAGTCGAAATCCTTGCCCATCGGATCGGCGCGGCCGGAATTGTGATGAAGAATCTGCACGTTCAGCTGGCTCGGCCACCAGTCACGATTGGCTCGGCCGCGCGGCGTATTGCCATGGGCCACAGGACATTTGCCTGCGGTGTCAGTGGGGTTGTCCATGATCGTCTCCTTCATTGCTTGATCTGTCTGCGGTTCAAAAAGATGAGCCGAGCTGGCGCCCCACTCTCTCCCTTGCAGTCTTCATATCGGAAGCGTTCAATAATTTTAAGTTGGATTTACTGATTGCTGCGATAAGCTGAGCTTATGAAAAATCTTACCCTGAAACAGCTACGTTATTTTGAAGCCCTGGCAAGGGATGGCCGCTTTCGCCGTGCCGCCGATGCCTGCGCCATCTCCCAGCCGGCGCTCTCTATGCAGATCAAAGAACTTGAGCAGGAGTTGGGCAGCGAACTCTTCGAGCGCAGCGCCCGTGAGGTGAAGCTCACCCCCTTCGGCCAGACCTTTGCGCTGCGCGTCCGCGATATCCTGCGCGCCGTGGACGAGCTCGGCGAGTTTGCCCGCGCCTCCCGCGACAGCTTCCTGACGCGCCTGCGCATTGGCATCATCCCGACGATCGCACCCTATCTGCTGCCGGCGATTATAAACGATCTCAACAAAAGCTTCGCGGGGATTCAGATCGAGGTGCGCGAGACGCAGACGGCCAAGCTGGTTCAGGAACTGGCGCAGGGCCAGCTGGATATGGCGATCGTCGCGCTGCCGGTGTCTGAACCCTCGCTGACCGAGCTCGAGCTGTTCAAGGAAGAATTCGTGCTGGTCAGGCGGCACGAGGATGGCGGCAAGCCAGTGCCCGAACGCGAGGCGCTGCGCGAAATGCGGCTGCTGCTGCTCGAAGAGGGCCACTGCTTCCGCGACCAGGCCCTGTCTTTCTGCAAGGTCGGGCCGGCCCGCCCGCGTGAAATCATGGAAGGCAGCTCGCTCTCTACCCTCGTCCAGATGGTCGGCGCCGGCATCGGCGTCACCCTGATCCCGGAGATGGCCGTTCCCGTCGAAACGCGCTCGGCCCGCGTCTCGATTTCCCGCTTCCCGTCACCGCAGCCATCGCGAACCATCGGCATGGTCTGGCGTAACTCCACGCCGATGGCCAAGCAGCTGCAGGAGGTCGCCGAGGCGGTGCGCCGGTCGGCGGAGACGATGCGCGGGCAATATGCCGATGGGGCGGCAGCGTTCGCGATTACTGCGTGAGCCGCAATGTATCGCCGCGAATGGCCGCCGCGATCGTTTCATAGACGGTCTTGATCGTCGCCGGTGATGCGGTGAAGAAATGCGCGGTGTTGGTGGCGCAGTTGCGGATGTTCACCACATCGGCATCGGCGCTGTAGGAAAGCGTATAGATTTCGATGCCGCTCTTCTTCATCGCCGTGCACGCGGTCTGCATCGCGGCGGTGGCGAATGCGTTGCACGCCGACGATTGAGTTTGCGAGCAGATCCAGTCGAACTTGTCGTTGGGGTCGTATTTGGTGTTCATTTCGCCATCGGTCATGAACACCATGACCTTATGGACGGAATCGGAAACCTCCGCAGGCGAGGTTTCGTCTCCCCACACGCCCTGCCACTTCGGCGAGAGCGTATACCATCCCGCGACCACGCCTGCATCCAGCCGGGTGGAGCCTTCGGATGTCAGGTTCTTCACGACGCTTTTGAGATAGGCGAAGTCGCCGGTCAGCGGCGTGACCGGTGGCGGGCAAAAACTCGTTCCCGATTTGGGATTGGCGTCCATGGCGACGAAGGCGGCGGTACCGGGCGGCGCGTCGCCCATGCCGTCACCGATCGCACCGGTATCCCTGACCTCGACGTCGGCACGTGGCTCGATGCAGCCCATCCAGTAGTAATTCTTCGAGGTGGACATGACAGGCGTGACGCCGTCGATCCAGTAAGAGAGCTTGTAGCTGGAGGAGGTGTAGACCGATTTGGGGTCGGTCCAGCGCTTGGGAACCGCAGCCGTTCCATTGTAAGATTTGAGCCATGCCGTGTTTGCCAGGCCGAAATTGACGCGGCTCGAAAAGGGCACGATCGATATCTTGGTTTTGTCGACGAGCGATGTGTTGGAGGAAAAGGCCTGGAGAAAGCCGGCGACCGCGGTCTGCATCGGCGTGAAGCGGTTCTCCTCGATCATCGAGCTCGACACGTCGAGCACCAGCGCGATCTCCAACTGCTTTACACCCGGCAAAGCCGCACAGGACCGGATGCTGATCGGAACGGACTGGATATTGGCCAGTTTCATGAAGGTGGTGGGCACGGCGTCCGCCACGTCGAGGCACAGTTCCGACTCGTCGCTCGCCACCTCCGGCTTGCCGGCGACGGCGGTCTCGAACTCGCCATTCGCCGACAGGAAGGCGTTGATCGTCTTCGCTATCGTCGCTTCCGGCATGCCGGACTTGTATTTGGCGGCGGCCGCGAGCACGGCCGAATCCGCGGCCGCCTGCAGCTCCGTCCGGCCATTATAGGCTCTGATGTAGTCGATGGATGCGCCGACCGCGAGAAGCATGGGCACCGCGACCAGGATGACGATGATCGCGACGGCCCCGTCGCGATCATCGATCAGGCGGGAAAGCAAGGACAAACGAGGGGGCATAGGCATCGGCTCGAAACTCAGATCTCTCTTTGGTTTCGAGCAGCGCTATGGCGGCAACCTTAACGACATGGAAACGCCCCGCCGCGCGGGAGCGGCAGGGGACATTTTCCGACGCGAATCGTACAACCGGCTCTGATTGTGGATATCCCGCGCGTTTGAAGGGCGGGCGCCCTCGCCTTACGAGCGGCGTTTGAACGTGTGTTCGGCTGCCGGGAATTTCCGCGTGCGCACCTCGCCAGCATAGGCGGCGGCGGCATCCGCAACTCTTTTGCCGAGCTCGTCGTAACGCTTGACGAAACGTGGGGTGAAATCGTTGAAGAGCCCCAGAATGTCGTCAGAGACCAGAACCTGGCCGTCGCAGGCGGCGGAGGCGCCGATGCCGATGGTCGGTATGTGCATGGCTGAAGTCACCTCGCGAGCGAGCGGTTCCACCGTGCCTTCGATGACGACGGCGAAGGCTCCCGAACCGCCGATGGCATGCGCGTCACGCCGGATCTTCGAGGTCTCGTGTTCGGAGTGCCCGACGGATCGATAGCCGCCGGCGGTCTGGACCTGTTGCGGCATCAGGCCGATATGCCCCATGACCGGAATTCCGCGCTTCGTCAGGAAGGCGATGGTCTCGGCCATCTCCTCGCCGCCTTCCAGCTTGACGGCGTCGCAGCCGGTTTCCTGTAGAATGCGGACGGCGTTACGGAAGGCGGTCTCCTTTGATTCCTGATAACTGCCGAATGGCATGTCAACGACGACGCAGGCCTTGGCGACGCCGCGCATGACCGCTTTGCCATGTGCGATCATCATATCGAGCGTGACGCCGATCGTGGTCTCCAGGCCATAGAGCACCATGCCGAGCGAATCCCCGACCAGCAGCAGGTCGCAATGCTCATCGAGCAGACGCGCCATCGGCGTGGTGTAGGCGGTCAGGCAGACGATCGGTTTGCCGCCCTTCATGGCCGAGATGCGGGCTGGCGTAAGACGCTTGTGGGATCCGACCGCACTCATCTGCTTACTCCCTTTCCCGGCAAGCTCCGCTCGCCGATAGGCCTGTTGCCCCCGATGACCCTGTTGTCGAGAAGCCGTGTCGAACCGATCCGCACGAAGAGCGCGACAACGACCGGCGCTGTGATGGAATTGACCGGCTGTAGCGTCGAAGCGTCCCTGACCGCAACGACCTCGGGCTTTGCCAGAGGTTCGCGACCGAGAAACGCCGTCAGCTTTTCTTCGAGCTCCGCGGCATCCGCAAGACCATCGGCGACGAGACGTTCCGCCTCGTCGAGGGTCTGAGGGATGATCACCGCCGCATGCCGCTCCGCCTCGCTGAGATAGACATTGCGCGACGACAGAGCCAAGCCGTCGCTGTCCCTGACGGTCGGCACCGCAATGACACGCACCGGCACGGCGAGATCATCCACCATGCGCTTGATGATGATGACCTGCTGATAATCCTTCTCTCCGAAATAAGCGGTTTGGGGCTGCACGATGTTGAAAAGTTTGCAGACGACTGTCGCAACACCGGCAAAATGCCCGGGCCGCACCGCGCCTTCCAGCTCGCGGCCGAGATCGGGAAGGTCGACGACGGTCTGCATCGGGCGGGGATACATGTCTTCGACGCCGGGTGAAAAAAGGAAATTGACCCCGGCCTGTCTCAGCATGGCTGCGTCGCGCTCCAGATCGCGCGGATATTGGCTGAGATCTTCTGCTGGGCCGAACTGCAGCGGATTGACAAAAATCGAGACGACGACGATGTCGTTCTCGGCGCGAGCGCGTGCGACAAGCTGCATATGACCGGCATGGAGGTAACCCATCGTCGGAACGAGACCGACGGTCCTTCCCTGCCGCCTCAGCGCATCGAGCGTGTGGCGCAGCTCGTCAATGCTCGAGAAAACCCGCATATATCCTCCCTGCGGCCGGTCGCTTGATCTTGGCCGCGGATAAGAAGTGTAATCGATGCGGCAGGTCAATCCTACATTTCTCAAAAAAACGATTAGATCACACGCCGGCGATAACACCGGGCTATATCTCTCCCTGAAAGGGTTTTCGCCGGGCGGTTCGCCTCCCGCCTCTTAGACGCTTGCAGCGGAACCGACGACGTGCGACTTCCGTTACTCGCCCTGTCGTCAAGATACCATCACAGTCGGTCGTTATGGACGTCGCATGGAGGACACATGGATAAGCCCTGGAAGGTCAGCCGCGGACCGATTGCGGCAAGCGAGCTCGACGTGGAGAAGGCAAACGCGATCAACATGCTGTTGATCCGGCCGGTGGGAGTTCTTCCTGCCAAAGCGGGAGATCCGATCCTCCCCTTTGCCGTCGGTCTTTTCAACGAACTCCGCCCGCTCCTGAAACCCGATGCCGGCGTCACGACCCTGAGGCGTGCGACCGCCGCCTATGTCCACTGCCGGCGCTATTACTTCGCCAGCGCCCAGCCCGACTCCATGCGCCACGGCCTCGACGGCGATCCGGTGGAACCACTGTCGTCGGAAGACCGGCTTGTCGCGCAAAAGCGTTTTCTGAGCCTCAAGCAGGGCACCGCCAAGGCTGAGGCGCCTGAACAGCCCGCCCCTGTCCCGCCTCCGCTTCTGAGCAAGAACGAACAGATCCGCGCAGCCCTCCTCAGCAAGAAGAACGCTTCGGCCCGAGTGGGATAACGCGCGATCGCAGAAATAGAGATGGTGTCCATAAGCAGATAGGCCGCGCCGCGCTGACAAACCTGAGCCGAGTGCGAGGCGAGCTTCACACTCATGCGTCGATCCCGCCGGACGACCGGCCTTTGAGGCGGAGCAGCGCCATTAACATCGGCCCGAGTGCGAATTCGCCCATTCTGGCCCGCCGCGTCAGGTCCCGCAGGTAGCCACCCGGCGAGTGGATCTGCCCAGCCCTCTCCAGGATGCACGCCATGACAATGGCGGTATTTTCCGGTCCCATCATCGCCATCGCCTCCTCATAGGCCGAAGCGCTGACGCCAAGCATTGTCCGCACGACCATGGCCGCCGCCATCAGATCACGCCCGTTGGCGACTGTGCCGCCCGGTCCATAGCCGGCAATATCAGGGCAGGCCCGCAGGACCGTGGCGAGAGAGAAGGATTTCAATCTCGCGGAATCTAACCGGACATCAGCTCGGACTTCCTGCCGACCATCCCCTCGCCTGCCCTGCTTGCGACTTTCCTGCCCGGCCCCTGGCTGATCTCGCCTCGCCTCCTGCGTTCTTTCCAAGGCTGGTTCAGATTCAGATAAGGATTCGGGATTCGAATTCTGTATGTGGCGCTCAAACTGGGATTCACTGCTGCTCGTAATTTGCATTTTCTCATGTAATTCCAATGTGTTGATGAGGCCGAGGCGGATCGTTTCCAGCTCTGCGAGCAGCGGCGGGAGATTTTCGAGTGTTGCCGCCTTCGGAATGCGCTGCAGCAGTGCATGAAACAGCGAGGCGATGCGCTCCCACTCGCCGGGAACGGCTTCCTCGGCGGCTGCGGCGATGAGCTTGGCGATGTCGCGCCGGCAGATCGTCAGCCGCTCCTTCGTTGCCCGCAGCATCTGCCGGTCGGCGGCGATGCTGGCTGCCATGGCTTCGATCTCGGTGGCGCGGGCAAGAAGCGGCGCGAGACTGAAGCCGTAGGCCTCGTCGATCCCGCCTGCCCTGCCGCGGCGGACATAGCGCTTGCCGTTTGGGCTATCCTTGCGGGAGATGAGGCCGGCCTCGACGAGCACGGCGAGATGCCGGCGCAGCGTTGCGGCGGCCATGCCGCGTGCTCGCAGCGAGAGCTGCGTATTCGAGGGAAAGACCACCAGCCCTTTTTCACTGGAGAGCTCGTCCTCGGGATAAAAGCTCAGCAGCGCATCGAGCACGGTGAGCGCCCGGTCGGTCACGCCGAGCCCTGCCCGCGCCTCGCAGACCGATCTGAACAATTTCCATTTGTTGCGCGTCGTTCCGGCCGCCATCGCTTCGCCGCGCCGCTGCTTCAGCAGCAGGGCAAGCGACATCGGCCGCCGCCCGAAGGGCGTCGTCACAGATTCACTCTCCATTTCCTTCACCTCTATTCAGGCAAAAGAAATCCGCTCACCGAAACGATGCGAGGGTAGAGGCTACTGCAGTGTCATTGCCCGCATCTGAAAAGACACGGGCGGGCGCTTCAGGACTCTTGACTGGGATTCGTGAAAATGCGATTCTCTGTCTTGCTTAAGGATGTGAGAAGGGCTTCCACGACTCGTTCGTTTGGGGGCCTTTTTCTTTTGCGGTTTCAGTCTCCTTGTCTGCCCTCCTCGGCGAGGAATTGCTCGTAGAGCGCATCCAGTCTGCCGGAGAGAAATTCCCCGAAGCGGCCGGCATTTTTCGCCTTCATCGAGAGCGAGAACGCCTTGCCGTCATTCTTCATTTCCGCCTGGACCGCCTTGTCCAGCGGCTGCCATGTCACCTTCCTTGCCGCTGCCGTTTTCTTCACCGGCCGCGCGCTTTTGTTCAGCGCCGCATAGAGCGCTTCGAAACGTTTGTCGGAAGGTAACTGATGAAAGTTGACCTCTTCGAGGACCTTGGCGACACTTGCCGCATTGGCCGATTTGCCGGCGAGCAGCGACAGCTCCACCCAGCGCTCGCGGCCGACGCCGGGGGCAGGGCCGATCGCCTGGACGACCTCCTGCGGCAGCCGCTCCATCACCGACATCATCTTCGAGACCGAGGCCGCATTGGCGGCGAGCGCCGTCGAGATTACCTCCCTGTCATGGCCGAGCTCTTCCAGGCGCTTGGCGAAGAGCGCCCGCTCGATGAAGGTGAGGTCGGCGCGGGCCGAATTTTCCTGGCCCTGGGCGATGACATGGGTGCGGTCGTCGATCGCCTTGACGACGGCGCGGACATTGCGGCCGAGTTCGCGGGCAGCGCGCAGGCGCCGGTGGCCGAAGACCACCTGATAGCGCCCGTCGATCTTCCCATGGGGACGCACCAGGATGGGCGTGTCCTGTCCACGCGCGCGGATCGCCTCGACCAGCGCGCGGAACGCCTCGTCGTCTTCCGACAGCCGGTCCTTGACGAAGGAGGCCTCGATGGTGTCAGGGTCGAGATCGACCACCGCCTCGCCCTCGAGGAATTTTTCCGCCTGCTTGGCCAGCTCGTCCAGCGAGCGGACGAGCGAGCGGCCTGCCCCGCGCATCGGATAGTTCGGCGCGCCTGCGCTCTCGGGCATCTCGCTGAGCCCCTCAAGCAGATTTTTCCGTGCCATGACTTCCTCCGATTGCAGCCATTCCATTGATTTGCTTCAAGGAAACGGCGAATTTGTCAGCCGACAAATTCACCGTCCCCATGCCTGGTGAATGAGGCCCGCGATCTCGGCATTGACGGCGTCCATCGCCTCGATCGCGCGATCATAGGTTCCCCGGTTCATCGAGGATCGCTCGACCTCGTAAAGCGTCTGCTTGGTGATGCCGGCATCCGAGATCGCTGTCGATTTGACCATCTGGTGCTTCAGCATGAATTCGTGGAACATGGTCGACATGAAGCCGACCATCTGCGCCTGCGGCACGTCGGTCGGCTCGTAACGGGTGATGAGATAGCGGTACCAGGAAAGGTTCACCTCGGCGCCGGCAGCGCGGATCGGCTTCAGGATGCCGCCGAGCATCAGCAGGAACTGGCCCATCGACATGACGTCGAGCATCTGCGGATGGATGGTGATCAAGACGCTGGTCGCCGCCGTCAGCGCCGTCAGCGTGAGATAGCCGAGCTGCGGCGGACAATCGATGACGACGACGTCGTAGCGGTCGTCGACTTCGGCAAGCGCCCGCGAGATGCGCGTGAAGAAGGTCTTGCCGTCATTGCTCGATTTGTCGGCCATGGCGAGCGGCGTGTCGTATTCGTATTCCTGCAGATCCAGATTGGCCGGCACGATATCGAGGCCGGGAAAATTGGTGCTGTGGATGATCTCCGAGAGCTTCTTCTTCTCGCCGTCATAGCGGATCGCCTCATAAAGCGAGGAGGCCTGGTCGAATTCCGGCTGGAAACCGTGCAGGGAAGAGAGCGAAGCCTGCGGATCGAGATCGACGGCAAGCACCCGGTGCCCAGTCAGCGCCAGATGCTGGGCAAGATGGGCTGATGTCGTCGTCTTGCCCGAGCCGCCCTTGAAGTTGACGACGGCGATGACCTGCAGCTTCTCATTGCCGCGGCGATGGGGCACATACATGCGGCTCTCGGAGCGGCCATGCGCGTCGAGATAGCGCCGGAGCTCCAGCATCTGCTCGGCGCTGTAGGAGCGGCGTCCGGAAGGCGAGGTCTTGGGGCAGGGGCCTTTGCCTTCGAGGTGCAGTTTCTTCAGCGTGCTTTGCGACGCCCCGACATAATTCGCGACCTCCGCCAGCGAGAAGCTGCGCAGCGTCTTCTTCGCATTGGGCGGAAAACGCTGCACGCTGAGCAGATGCAGCTTCTTCGAAATCACGTCGCCATGTTCGAGAATCTGATCCTCGAAATGCAGTGGTGCTGCCTTCAAGGCATTCAAATTAGCGTTCATCGGCGGCAATCTCTCGGATAACGATTTTCGGGATCAAAAGCCCCTCTAACCGTTATTATCCGCGATTCTCCGATACCGGCCAAGAATTTTAAGGTTAACGGATATTAACCTTTTAATTGCGCGTTCAAGCACTTGGGCAGTACTGCATCGATGTCTGAAGGGCCTGAGCCATTTGGGGCCGGGGGCGCGGAAAAGGCGCCCCCGGCGGCGCCCGGCCGAAGGGGAGGGGGCATTCGGCGGGCTTAACTCAACGGCGCTTCGCCTGTAGTGATCCGTTGTTCGTCCGCGGCGAAGAGGTGCACGGCATCGTGGATCGGCGCGATCTTCAGTATATCGCCGGGGGTGGCCCTGATCCGCTCACGGAAGACGCAGGTGATCGTCTGCGCTCCCAGCCGGACGAGGACAAGGGTCTCCGAGCCCGTCGGTTCGACGACGATCGTTGTCACCTCGATGCCGTCGGGGTCGAGCCTGATATGTTCGGGACGGATGCCGTAGATGACGGCGTTTGCCGGGCGGCGCTCGCTCGGCAGCAGCAGGCCATCCTCAGTGCGGAAGCCGTTCTCCGTCATGCTGCCCTCGATGAAATTCATCGCCGGCGAGCCGATGAAGCCGGCGACGAAGAGATTGCTCGGCCGGTCGTAGAGTTCGAGCGGCGAGCCGGACTGCTCGATCAGCCCGTCCTTCATGACGACGATCTTGTCGGCCATGGTCATGGCTTCGATCTGGTCGTGGGTGACGTAGATGGTGGTCGTCTGCAGCCGCTGGTGCAGTTCCTTGATCTCCGATCGCATCTGCACGCGCAGCTTGGCGTCGAGGTTCGACAAGGGCTCGTCGAAGAGGAATACGGCGGGATCGCGCACGATGGCGCGGCCCATCGCCACGCGCTGCCGCTGGCCGCCCGAAAGCTGCTTCGGATAGCGCTCCAAGAGATTTTCGAGGCCGAGGATCTTGGCGGCATAGCCGACCCGGTGGTCGATCTCCGATTTCGGCATGCGCTTCAGCCGCAGCGAGAAGCCCATGTTCTTGGCGACCGTCATGTGCGGATAGAGCGCGTAGTTCTGGAACACCATGGCGATGTCGCGATCCTTCGGCGCCAGCTCGTTGACGATGTGCTTGCCGATCTGGATCTGGCCCGAGGTGATGCCTTCCAGTCCGGCGATCATCCGGAGCAGGGTCGATTTCCCGCAGCCGGAGGGGCCGACCAGCACGACGAACTCGCCGTCGCCGATATCGACCGACACGCCTTTGATGGCTTTGAACGCGCCGTAATCCTTGCGCGCATTGTTGACCGAAACATGAGCCATGAAACTCCTCCAGGATTCGCCGTCAAAGTCCGTTCAAGACACTCTTGAGATAATCGAGGCCGAGGCGTTCGCCCTCCTTGCGCGCAGAGAGATCCTTGCCCGGCCAGCCATAGGCGGCATCCTCATGCTCGATTGAGAGCGTGCCATCGAAACCATGTCCGCGCGCCTGGCTGAGGAAACGCGGCCAGTCGAGAAGGCCGAGCCCCGGCAGCTTGTATTGCCACCAGCCCCTGCCGTGATAGCCGATCGCCTGCAGGGCCTGCCTGTCGATCGCCGTATCCTTGGCATGCAGGATGGCGATGCGATCCTTCACCGCCTCCATTGCGTGATAGGGATCGACGCCGATGCGGATGAGGTGCGAGGGATCGAATTCCAGCCCGAAGCGGCGATCCGGGATTCTGGCGAAAAGCTCCTGCCATCCCTTCGGCGTCGTGCCGATGAAATTGTCTTTCGGTCCCGGCCAGTTTTCGATCGCGAAGGTGAGGCCGGTGGATTGCGTCTCGGCGATCAGACCGTTCGCGAAGTCGGCGAAATCGTCATAATTGGCCTCGTCGCTGGCGCTGTCGTCCCGGCCCGGGAAGATCACGAAGATCGGCACGCCGGTCTCGCCGATCGCCTGGGCAAATTCCGCCGTCCTCGCCCTGAGCCCCCGGCGCTTGTCGCGGTCGGCATCGAGCTGGTTGCCGAAATAGGTGATCGAGGAGACGAAGAGGCCGCGGTGCCTCGCAAGCGTGACGGCGTCCGCCACCCGGTCCGGTGTCTTGATGTGGCCGCCGACATCGATCTCGATGGCGTCGAAACCGGCCGAGGCGGCGAAATCCACCACTTCCTCCAGCGGGCGGTCATTGAATGTCGAGGTATAGAAGCCGATCTTCACCATATCCTCCCGGGCCTTGCGGCCGTTTCAACTGTTCAGCCGATCCATGAATTTGAGCGGCGAGCGGGTGCGTTGCGCCACATCCGCCGATGCGAGCATCAGGGCGGCCGCCATCGGCATCGCCGCCGCGCCCATGGCCGAGGCGTCCTCGCCGATCGAGGCGCGATGCAGCGAGGGCAGGTTGGTGTCCTCGGCGTCGAGATGCTCATGCACATAACGCAGCAATTCATCGACGATGCGGATCGGCAGCCTGCCGCCGACGAGCACGGCGTCGGGATCGACGATCATGGCGATATGTTTGACGGCGACCGCCAGATGCGCGCTCATTTCCTTCAGCCACTGCGAAACGAGCCGCCTTCCATGCGCGTCGAGCGTCAGCAGGTCCTGGGGAACGCTCACTTCGATGCCGTGCTTGGCCAGGAAATCATAGAGGAAGAACAGCGAGAAGATCTCGCCGAGAAGCTGGACCTTCTGGCCTTTGCCGTCGCGGCCGTCGGCGATCGGCAGCCAGCCGATCTCGCCGCTGAGGCCCATGGCGCCGCGATGGCCGTTGCCGTCAAGCACCAGGCCGCCGCCGGGGCAGGCATTGACGGCAATATAGAAGAAGCTGCTGCTTTCGGCACCGAGGCCGTAGTCGAGCTCGGCAAGGGCTGCGGCATTGGCCTCGTTCTCGATGAAGACGGGGTGCTGCGTCAGGTTCTCGAGGGCGGCGCGCACATCGAATTCCGTCCATTCCTGATAGGCATCCGGCTTGCCGAGCAGCGAAATTTCGCCGAGCCAATCCGGCACCGCCAGACCGATGCCGCAAAGGCGCGCATCGTCGATCAGCCGGCTGCGCTGGAAATGCGAGATCGCATCCGATGTCAGCTGCATGAATTCACCAGGCAGGATGAAGCGTTTTTCGTGATGCGCGCGGGCGCGGACATTGCCGACGGCATCGACGGCGAGGATCGTCAGGTGGTCGCGGTCGATATTGATGCCGATGGCGTAAGAGGCATCCGGATTGATCTCCAGCTCGATCGCCGGCTGGCCTCGCAGCCCGTGGCGACGGCGGGCTTCCATGATCAGGCCTTCGTCGAGCAGGCGGTCGACGATGCGGGCGATGGCCGGCTTGGTAAAACCGGTCCGCCTGGCGATTTCGGCGCGCGAGATCGGCGCCTGGCGATGGATGCAGCGCAGGACGACGGCCCTGTTGTGCTCGCCCGCATCTTCGACATTGGCCCCCGTCAGATCCGGCGAGAGCCTCGCGCCGAGCGTCTGGTTCATGCGTTCGATCCTTCCTCACGCGTCAAGAATGAAGCAGACCGTCTCATCCCTTCACCGCGCCGCTGGTCATCGCGCCGAGGATCAGCCTCTGCAGCGACAGGAAGGCCACGATCGCCGGAACGACCGAGATCAGGCAGGCGGCGGCAAGCAGCTGGATGGACGAGTCGGTCTGCATGCCGCGGAAGTTAAAGATTCCAACGCCGATCGGCATCAGGTCATTTTTGGTGAGCAGCAGGAAAGGCACCAGGAATTGCGACCAGCCGGCGATGACGGTGATGATGAAGACCGAGGCGATGCCTGGCGCCGACAGCGGCAGAATGATCCGCCAGAAGACCGAGAAGCGGTTGCAGCCGTCGATCATCGCCGCCTCGTCGAGGCTGCGCGGAATGCCGTCGACCGTGCTCTTCAACAGCCAGGTCGCGAGGGGAACGCCGAGCGCGATATAGACCATGACGACGGCAAAATGCGTATCCAGCATGCCGAGCCGGTTCATGTAGCGGTAGAGTGGCACCATGATAACCAGCGGCGAGATCATCTGGAAGAGCAGCAGCCCCATCATCGACAGGCCCTTGCCGCGGAAATTGAAGCGGGAAAAGGCGTAGGCCGCGGGCAGCGCCACGATCAGCACGCCGAAGCCGCTGAGCGCCGCGAGCTTGAGGCCGTTCCAGAGATAGATCGGGAAATAGCTGTTGTTGAGAACGGTGATGAAATTGTCGACGGTCGGATTGTTGGGAATATAACGCGCCGCGCCACGATAGATCTCGCGCTTGTCGCGCAGCGCCATCGACAGGAGATAGGTGAGGGGGCCGGCGAAGAAGATGAACATCGCCAGCATGAAGAGATAGCTCATGGCATCGCCGAGCCGTGTTCCGGTGCGCTGGCTCATTGCTCTTCCTCCTTCGGCAGGAACGAGGCGTAGATGAAGGCGAGCCCGAGGCTGATGATCAGCATCAGCACGGAGAGCACGCTGCCGCCGGAGAGATCGTAGTTCCGGAAGACGATGTTGAAGACATAGAGCGAGATGACCTCGGTCGCGCGCCCGGGACCGCCGCCGGTCAGCGTGATGATCGCATCGAAGGTGTTCACCGTCTGGATGGTGATGAGGATCATGTTGACGAGGATGGCGGCGCGCAGCTGCGGTAGCGTGACGAAGAAAAACTGCTGCGAGGCGGTCGCGCCGTCGACTTCGGCGGCTTCATAAAGCGAGGGATCGATCGCCTTCAGCGCCGCATACATGACGACCATGGAAAAGGCAGTGCCGCGCCAGATGTTGGAGATCAGCGTCGACCATGGCGCGATGGCGGGATCCGAAAGCCAGGCAACGGTCGGCATGTGCATCAGCCTCAGAATGCTGTTCAGCGCGCCGTAGGGCGCTTCGGAAAACAGCATCTGCCAGATGATGCCGCCGGCGATGCCGGGCACCACCCAGGCGACCAGCGCCGTCGTTCTCAGGATCGTCGTGCCGAACAGGCCGCGCTTTTCGCCGCGAATGACGGTGACGGCCACCGCAAGGCCGAGGATCTGCTGACCGATGACGCTGCCGCCGACGAAGATCAGCGTCGCCCATAAAATGTCGGGCAGCTGCGGCGAGCTCAGCGCATTGGTGATCGAGCCCAACGTATAGTCCTGATTGTCGCCGATCAGCGTCGCGTTGGTGAAGGAAAGCCGGAAGACGTCGATGACGGGGTAGAGATAGAATATGCCGATGACGATGATCACGGGCATGATCCAGGGCAGGGGCGCGCCGGCGAAACGGCGCATGAACGTTCTGCTTTGAGGCGGGCTGTCGGCCTCGATGGCAATGGGGCTCATTGGCTTCTCTGTCCTGATTTGGCAAAGCCGGCGACGCCCGCGGGCAGGCGCCGCCGCTGTCTGAAGCGTTGGAGATCGCCGCTGCCCCTCACCCTAACCCTCGCCCCGTTCTGACGGGGAGAGGGGACGTGCCCCGCGAGGCGCTGGTAAGGGACGGAGAGCTTGCGGCTTGTCCCTTCTCCCCGTCAGAACGGGGAGAAGGTGGCGGCAGCCGGATGAGGGGCTGGCCACGAACGCCGCAGCATCACAGCCGCTTGTAGGCCTCCATCGCCGCGCTGAATGCGGCATCCAGAGCTTCTTCCGGCTTCTTCGTGCCCGAAAGCACGTCGCCCATCATGATCTGGATCTGGTTGGATATTTCAGGATAGATCGGCACGCCGGGGCGGGCCTGGCCGTTGACCAGAGCCTGGGCGAAGGTCTTGTTGGCTTCGGTGGAGAAGACCTCGTACTTGTCGAACAGCGATTTGCGCGTCGGCAGCTGCTGCTGCAGCGCGTTGGCCGGGCCCATATAGACCTCGCGGGCGAGGTTGGCGCACATCTCGATCTTCTCCTTGTCCTTGCTGAAGGAGGCGATCGTCCAGCCGCCGGTGCCGGTCGAGCGCTGATCCGCGGAAGGGCCGGGGATCGGCGAGAAGGTCCAGTTGGCGAACTCGTCCTCCTCGAGCGTCGTCTTCAGCTGCGCATATTGCCAGTTGCCGCCGATGAAGAGGGCGGTCGTGCCGGCTGCCGCCGCGGCGTTCATGTCGTCGTAATTGGCGATGGTGCTGACGCGTTTGGGAGCCGCGCCGGAATCGACGAGATCCTTGAAATAGTTGAGCGCCTTCAGGAATTTTTCCTTGTTCTCGCCTTCGCCGAACACCGGCTTGCCGCTGTCGTCGACGAGTTTGCCGCCGAGCGCCCAGTAATTGGCGAGCCAGTCGAAGGTGGTGCCTTCCCAGCGCCCGCCGTTGAAGAGCACGCCTTCCATGCCTTCCTTGGTGGAGGCAAGGGCGGCCGTTTTCAGGTCGTCCCAGGTCTCAGGCGCATCTGCTACAATCGACTTGTTGCGGTAGAGCACGCGAAGGTCCGTATCCCACCACCAGGCGCGCACCGTCTGGTCCTTGTCGGTGATGCCGGTCCGGATGAAGGGGAAGAGATCGTCCACCTCTTCCTTCGAGAAATAGGGCGTGAAGTCGGCCAACACCTTGTTGACCATGAACTGCGACAGCACGAAGGAGTCGACGGCGGCGCAATCCGGCGCATTGCCGGCCTTGGCCTGCTCCAGCATCTTGGCCTGTTCGGTGCCGATGTCGGAGGACATGAACTGCATCTGCAGTTTCCATTCGGGATGCTTCTTGATGAATTCGACGAAGAGTTTCTGATAGCCCTCCGCAATGGCGGGGTCGGAATTGTTCGGGCTGTCGTTGGTCAGGCGGACGACGAGGGTTTTGGCGGCATCGGCGAGGCCGATCCGGTCTTTGCTAGCTAGTTCCTGGGCAAAAATGGCGGATGCTGAAAATAAGATAGTGCTCAGCGCCAATGCGCTGACGGTCGCGCTCTTCATGATGGGTCTCCTCCCCATTTTGAACGATTACAGCCTGGCGGTCAGTTGACCTCTCCTCATTTCCGTGCTGCATTAATTAGATTAAGTTACTTTGATTTGATGTCAAGCCAGAGCTTTGGGAGGATCGAGATGCTGGCGACATTCAACACCAGCTAGCGCGCCGCCGGCGAAAATCGAGTCGACTTCGCGAGGTCATGCGCCGGTCCGCCACGTCGAAGCGTCTATTCTGGACGCGCGGCGCATCCACCCCGCAATTTTCCCGAGGAAGAGCCCGAGCGATCGCGCATGGCCGTGACCGCAAGCGGCGGTTTTTGCCCGGCGGCAGCCGGAAACCCAACTCTGTGGAGGAGAAGATGCGTTTACTCATTCTCGGCACCGGCGGCATGGCCAATCAGCACGCCGCACGCTTCAAGGCGATCGAAGGCGTCAGCGTCGTCGGCGGCGTCGATGTCGTTCCGGAGAGGCTCGCGGCCTTCTGCACCGAACACGGCATCGCCAATCATTTCCTTTCGCTCGAGGATGCGCTTGCCTGGGGCGAGTTCGATGCGGTCGCCAATGTCACGCCTGACAGCATCCACCACCCGACGACGCTGCAGGCGATTGCCGCCGGCAAGCATGTCTTTTGCGAGAAGCCGCTCGCCACCGATGCGGCGAAAGCCATGGAAATGACCGAGGCGATCGAGCGGGCGGGCAAGGTCGGCATGGTCAACTTCACCTACCGCAACTCGCCGGCGCTGCAGAAAGGCCGGCAGATGGTGCTCGCCGGCGAGATCGGCGCAGTGCGCCATGTCGAGGCGTCGCATCTGCAAAGCTGGCTGGTCGGCCGCCACTGGGGCGATTGGAAAAGCGAAAGCAAATGGCTGTGGCGGCTGAGCAAGAAGCACGGCTCGAACGGCGCGCTCGGCGATATCGGCATCCACATCGTCGATTTCGCTTCCTACGGCTCCGGCCTCGACGTCGCCCATGTCTTTGCCCGGCTGAAGACCTTCGACAAGGCGCCGGGCCATAAGATCGGCGAGTACGATCTCGACGCCAATGACAGTTTCACGATGAATGTCGATTTCACCAATGGCGCGATCGGCACGATCCAGGCAACACGCACCGCCGCCGGCCAGATGGACCAACTGCGCCTCAGGGTCTACGGCGAAACCGGCTCGGTCGAGATGATCTACGACACCGGCAATTCGACGCTGCGCGCTTGCCTCGGCGAAGACGTGCACACGGCGACCTGGTGCGACGTGCCGTTCGATCCCGTCGAAACCAACTACCAGCGTTTCGTCCAGGCGGTGCGGGCGGGCAAGACCCAGGAACCGTCCTTCCGCCGTGCCGCCAATATCCAGAAGGTGCTCGACAAGGCGCTGGCCTCCGATCTCAGTCACAAGGACGAGGCGCTTGGCTAGGGCGGTTCAGCTTTCCACGGAAAAGCAGGTCTGTCCTAACCTTTTGCTTTGGCGCGATTCCCGGCAAAAGCGCTTTGCGCTTTGCCTGGGAAACCGCTTCGCACTTTTCCTGGAATTGCTTTAGGCCGAAGCCGGCGGCAGCAGCAGCGTGTTGAGGAAGGGCAGCAGCGCCGCACCGAGCGCCACGCCGCCGCCGCTGAAGCTTGCCGGCCGCATCGGCGAAATCCATGGCGTGATGATCGGGCGTGTGGAGGTATCGCGCCGCTCGATGGAAAGCTGATGGATCAGCGCCTCGATCACGCCCTGCGGCAGGTCTCCGCCGATCATGACGGTGCTCGGGGCGAAGAAGCCGGCCATGGCGATGATCGGATCGAGCAGATGGCCCGCGGCCTCGCGGATCCATTGCGACAGCAGCGGACAGGAGAATTCCTCCCCCTTCAGCAGCCGGGCGAAATCTTCGTCGCCGATGCGTGCGCGCAGGGAGCCGAAGCCGACGACGGTATTGAGCTGGACATTGTCCGGCCCGGTCAGCATTTCGCCAATGCTGCCCGCCCGTCCATGCACGCCGGAATAGGGAACGCCGCGGATGAGGAAGCCCGCCTGCACGTCGTCGTCGATGATGATCATCGCAAGCCCGCCCTCCGGCAGCGTGCTGCCGATCGTGCGTTCGGCAAGCAGGCTCGCAGTGCATTCGTTCTCGACATAGGGACGCGCGATCGTCGACAGCGCGGCGATGGCGTCGCTCTCATCCTCCGTCCAGTCGTTGGCGGCGATGCCGAGCCCGATGACCGGCAGAGCGGCATGCCGATCGACCATATCGCGGGCGGCCGCATGCACCAGCTGGACCTTGTCCGCCGGCTCCACGTCGAAATAGGCCCGCTCATGCACCTGGCCGCTCAGATCGACGAGCACGATCTCGCCGCGCTTCTTGCGAAGCTTGACCCCGACCGAAAAAGCGCCTTCCGGCCGCAGCGCAAATTCCGTCGCCGTCGCGCCGCCGCCGAGCCCGTTGCGCCGGTTCGAGGTGACGAGCTTCTCCTCCGCCAGCCGCCGCAGAATATTGGTGATGCCGGGCCCGGTCAGCCCGCTATGCCGCCCGAGCTCGGTGCGCGTCAGCGGCCCATGCCGGCGGATCGCTTCCAGGATGACGCGAATGTTCCGGTCGGCGATCTCGCCCGACCTCAGACCCACCGTTTTGGCGCGCGGACCGCCCATCTCCTGGGTGTGAAGCCGACGCGGCCCTGACCGAAGATACCGCATGACTGTCTTTCCTAGAGCACTATCTCGGTTGTGTATCACGCTTGCAGGTGTTCGTAATAGTTTTCTACTCGACCCGCGAACCAGCGGGTTCAATTGCTCGAAGCCAACGCTGAGTCATGGATGCCCTAGAGGCCCACGGCATGGGAGGCCGTTACGTGTAGTGTTCGATGTCTCGACTTTGACTGGTCAGCTTTACCGGCTCGAAACATTTCTACGTGAAGGTCCGCGGATGCGGACGTGGATCGATTTTATCACGTGGATGCTCGCCTTGCCTCCCGCTCTCTGGGAGCTGGCGAATGTGGGCAGACGCTACGGCTGGACTCTAGGTGCCTGCGCTGGCTCGATTGTTTTCGGCGGCATATTTTTGTGGGTCATTGCGCTCCAATGGGTTGCCGAAGGTATCCAGCATAGCGCTTTCGGTGTTGTGCAAGCGCTGCTTCTGCTGGTGGTGCCTCCGGCAGCTACCGTTTTTATTGCTAAGATGACCGGATTGGCTGCTGGAGTTTTCGCCGGCATTGCCGTTGGATTCTGCGTGTTTGTCATGACCGCCGTCATCGGAATTGGCCTCTACGGCGAGTGAGGCATTGCGAATGCCGGTCGGCTAAGGTTTGCCGAGATCGCTTCGACGGATCCGGATGGCTCCTGGATCTTCACGATAGGTCCCGATGCACTACCAAGCAGCGGTTGCTACTAATAGCTGCAGGGACGATCGTTGCCAAAGCCGTCGCGGCAGGCAGGTCTGAGCCCATAGTCGACGCTGCTAAATCCAACCGAGCCGGTTTGCACCGAGTCGGTTGAGCTGGTCGTGCAGGAAGGCAACGAGACGGCAACCGCGATGACGGCTGCTACGGCTGCCAATGATTTGCGAATCTGGCGCATCCCACCCTCCCAATCGCCGGCTGAGAGCCAGCGTTTTCAGTGTGATTACGGTCAGATAGGCCGATGCGGCAGTTGGTAAACTGTTGCGTCCGATCAAGATTCCGTTATTCGTTGAAGCGCGTCGGCTTTCGAGCGGAGGACACCATGCCCCTCTCCGGATTGGTGCTCACGTTCTGGGCGAAGAAAATCGCATAATGTTCGAACGGAACCGGCCCGGCAGGCGAACAAAGAAGATAAGCATTAACAGGCACATGGCTTTCAAGCAGGTGATTGGGGTTCGGACCCGTCCAAGGCGAGCAAGCAGCGCTTCTGTCAAAGCGGCCCATGATCCAGCCGTGGCAAAACAAGACGCGCGAAAAGGTCGGCCTCGGTTGTGTGCGGGTAGCCCGAGAGAATGAAAGCTTCGATTCCTTCCGCGCGATACGCCTGCAGTTTGGCCAGAACCTGGTCGGGATCGCCGACGATCGCAGCACCGCAGCCGGAGCGGGCGCGGCCGATACCGGTCCAGAGGTTGTCTTCGACATAACCCTCGCTGCCGGCCTGGTCGCGCAGTTCGGTTTGGCGCCTGACGCCGACGGACTGGCTGTCGAGCGATTTCGCCCGGATGGCTGCACCCGTGGCGTCATCGAGTTTCGACAGCAGCCGGTCGGCGGCAAGTCGTGCCTCAGATTCGGTTTCGCGGACGACGACATGCACGCGGTAGCCGAAGCGGAGCGCGCGGCCACGCGCCTGTGCCCGGCTGCGAAGATCGGCGATCGTCTCACGGACGGCCTCCATCCGGTCCGGCCACATCAGATAGATGTCGGCACCTTCTGCCGCTGCTTTGCGAGCATCCTCGGATAGACCGCCGAAATAGAATTGCGGGCAGCGTCCCGACAGCGGAGCGATCCGCGGCGGATCGACCTTCAGCTTCCAGAAGGTGCCGTCGTGATCGAGCGGCTTTCCGTCAAGCAGCGTGCGCAGGATCGACATGGCCTCAATGGTGCGGGCATAGCGCGGGCCGCTCGCAAGGGTTTCTCCCGGCATCTCGCTGGAGATGATGTTGACCGAGAGGCGGCCATGGGCGATGCGGTCGATGGTGGCGATCTGGCGGGCCAGTTGCGCCGGCCAGTTTTCGCCAATGCGAACTGCCATCAGGAGTTTGATCCGGCGCGTGAGCGTCGCCATGGCCGAAGCAAAGGCTGTCGTATCAATGCCGAGCGCATAGCCGGACGGAAGCAGAATATTGTCGAAGCCGCCGCTTTCGGCCTGCAGGACGATATCGCGACAGTGTTCGAAACTCGATAGCAGCCGTGGATCGGGAGAGCCGAGGAATTCGTAGTCGTCGTCGCACAGAGCGGAAAACCAGCTGACTTCGCAGGCGGTGGTCATATGTGGGTGTCTCCCGTCTCGTCGGCGCGATCTCGCGCGGCGGTTCTCTATCGGCCCGGTTTCTGGCGCCAGTGTTCTGGTAGCAGCCCTTGCCTGTCGAAGGAAGGAACGGCGCCTTTATCCGTTTCCTGTTTCGTAGATCAATTTTCGAAGCGGGGTTGCGCGTGCGGCAGATTGTGTTCGTCAACTGCTTTGCCGATGAAGCAGCGTGAAACGAGTATCGATTACCGTAGGCTTTCTTTCGCTACTATCGGCTATGCGCTCAAGGATCAGGCGCGCAGCCTCCGTGCCGATCAGATCTCCCGGCGGACGGATGGTGGTGAGCGAGGGATTTGAGGCGGCGCTGAAGCTGAGATCGCCGAAGCCGATCACCGAAAGCTGTCCGGGGATGTTGATTCCGAGCCGCTGGCATTCGAAGATTACGCCGAGCGCCATATGATCGTTGGAGCAGGCAATGCCATCCACCTGTGGAAATTTCCGCATGGTTTCGCCAAGCAGCATGGCGCCTACTTCGGCGCTCGACGGTGCCGGATGCTGGATGATTTCGACGGTAGCACCCGAGGTTTTGCGGGCTTCCTCTACAAATCCCTCGGCGCGGTGCGCCGCTCTTTTGTCTTCCTGCAGTCGGGCGCCGAGAAAGACGAGATTGCGGCGATTTCGTTGAATAAGGTGCGCGGCCATCGAGTGGCCGACCTGTTGGTGGTGGAAACCGACGGCCATCTCGATAGGCTCTGAGCCGAGTTCCCAGATTTCGACCACCGGCACACTGCTTTCGCGCAGGAGCCTCCTGGTCGCATTGCTGTGGCTAAGCCCCGTCAGCACGATCGCCGCCGGCGCCCAGGACAAGGCCATTCGCACGAGGTTCTCCTCCTCGCGCTCGCTGTATTCGGTGTGGCCGAGCAGCACCTGCAGCCGCTCCTTGCCCAGTTCGGCCTGCATGGTTGCAACTGTTTCGGCAAAGAAGGCATTGCGTACCGATGGCACGATGATGCTGACGGCGCGCGAAGAGGCGGCGGCGAGCCCTCCGGCCATCAGGTTCGGGACATAGTTGAGAGCCTCGATCGATTTTGCGATCGCCTCGCTGGCCGACGCCGATACGGCGTCCGGTTTGCGCAGATAGAGCGAGACGGTCGACGGCGAGACCTCGGCCCGAGCCGCGACATCCATCATCGTCACCCGCTGCATCTTGCGGCGTTTTCGGGTCGGCTTCGCGGAGCGTTGAGTATCCACCATTTATCCCGTCGGTATAGTAGCGCTATTATTTCATTGCATAATAACCCATAGGCTTGCGTTGAACAATTCCCATTGACGGGAATTGCGCCCATTTGCCTGATAAAACTCAATAAGTCGGCAAATTTGCCCTGCCGGGTCTGGCTTGTCCGAATTCACCCGCGGCAATTTTCAACGGGGAGGCTTGCCAAAGAAAATCGTAGCGCTATTATTGCTGCGGGAAATGAAGATGGGCACGGGACACGGTTCCGTCTCCGGGAGGTTTGAATGGCGGGAGTGAGCCTGCGGGCGCTGGACAAGAGTTATGGTGCCCTTCGGATCGTCAAGGGCATCGATCTTGAGATTGCCGACGGTGAGTTCGTGGTCTTCGTTGGTCCGTCGGGCTGCGGCAAATCCACGACCCTGCGCATGGTTGCCGGGCTGGAGGCGATCACCGGCGGCGAGGTCAGGATCGGCGACCGTGTGGTCAACCGGCTGGCGCCGCGTGAACGGGATATCGCCATGGTCTTTCAGGACTATGCGCTCTATCCGCACAAGACGGTTCGGGAGAATATGGGTTTCAGCCTGAAGGTGCGCGGGATCAGCGCGGGGGAAGCTGCGGTGCGGGTGGATGAGGCCGCCAACATGCTCGGCATTTCCCATCTGCTCGATCGCCGGCCTGGCCAGTTGTCCGGCGGCCAGCGCCAGCGCGTCGCCATGGGCCGCGCCATCGTCCGCCGTCCGCAGGTCTTTCTCTTCGATGAGCCGCTGTCCAATCTGGATGCAAAATTGCGCGGACAGGTCCGCACCGAAATCAAGAAGCTGCATCAGGCAATCGGCACGACAATCATCTACGTCACCCATGACCAGGTCGAGGCGATGACGCTGGCCGACCGGATCGTCATCCTGCGCGGCGGCGAGATCGAGCAGGTCGGAACGCCGGACGAGGTCTACAACCGCCCGGCCAGCGTCTTTGTCGGCGGCTTTGTCGGATCGCCCGCGATGAATTTTGCCAAGGCAAGGGCCGATGGCGGCCATCTGGTGTTTGCCAACGGAGACCGCCTGCCGCTGTCGGCAATCCAGGTCCCCGCGGTCGATGGCCGCGAATTCGTCGTCGGGATCCGTCCGGAGCATTTCACGGCAAACGCGTCGGAGGTCGCCCTGACCTGTCACGTTCAGGTCGTCGAGCCGCTCGGCTCCGATACGCTCGTCCACTTCGCCGTCGGCAACGAAATCCTGACGGCCCGGATGCCGCCGGAGACGCGGGTCAAGGCCGGCGAAACGCTGAAGATCGGCGTCGATCCCGCGAAAATCCATCTTTTTGACGCCGCGACGGAACGCGCCGTCCATTGACGACCCTGCGCGGGGGAGGATGCCAACATCGCGCGACCAAACATCAAACGGGAGGAAATCATGACTTTTTCGAAATTAACCGGTGCATTGTTCTGCGGTGCCATGCTGGCCGTCGCGATGCCGGCTTCGGCCGAGACGGCGCTGAACATCTACATCTCCAGCCAGCACCAGCCGGACGTCTGGCGCAAGGCGCTCGACAAATATGAAGCCGCCAATCCGGATGTGAAGGTCAAGATCGAGACCGGCGGCAACACGTCCGAAGCCCAGGCGCAGTATCTGAACACCGTGATGTCGGCCAAGGACACCTCTCTCGACGTTCTGATCCTCGACGTCATCCGCCCGGCGCAATTTGCGGCTGCCGGCTGGACCAGCGATTTCCCCGGCAAGGACATGTCCTCCTATCTGCCGGCCTATGCGGGCGCCAACACCGTCGATGGCAAGGTGATCGCGCTGCCGGCCTTCGCGGATTCGCAGTTCCTCTACTATCGCAAGGACCTTCTGGAAAAATACGGCATCGAGCCGCCCAAGACCTGGGATGAGCTGAAAGTCGCCGCCAAGAAGATCGCCGAAGGTGAAGGAAATGCCGATCTCCAGGGTCTGTCCTTCCAGGGCAAGGCGATCGAAGGCGCGGTCTGCACCTTCCTGCTGCCGTACTGGAGTCAGGGCAAGACGCTGACCGATAACGGTCGCCTGACCTTCGATCGCGACGCGGCCATCAAATCGCTCAGTCTCTGGAAGGCTTTTGCCGACGAGGGCGTTGCCAAGAAGAACATTGCCGAAGTCGGCACCGACGACACGCGGAAGGAATTCCAGGCTGGCAACGTCATCTTCGCCGTCAACTGGTCCTATGCCTGGGCGCAGGCGCAGGGCAAGGACTCCGCGGTTGCCGGCAAGGTCGGCGTTGCCCGTCTGCCGGCCATGACCGGCGGCGAGCAGGCAACCTGCCTCGGCGGCTGGGAATGGGGCGTTTCCGCCTATTCGCAGCATCAGGACGAAGCGAAGAAGCTGGTCGAGTACCTGTCATCTGAAGAAGTTTCGAAGTTCATGGCAATCAACGGCTCGCTGCTGCCGACCTATGCTGGTCTCTACCAGGACGCCGAGGTGACGAAGAGTGCGCCGTGGTTTGCCGATGCGCTGCAGGTGGTCGAGACCGCCAAGCCGCGCCCGGTGACGCCGCGCTACAACGAAGTAAGTGAGGTCATCCGCACCACTGTCAACGCCGTTCTCGCCGGCGTGACCACGCCGGAAGACGGTGCCGATCAGATCGGCGCACGCTTGAAACGCATTCTGCGGTGAGGAGCCCGTAACTCCTTGCGCAATCCCCTCCCTTTCCTCCGGGGAGGGGAAACCTCCTCAAGGCGGACGAGCAGCATCCGGTTGCAACGGACGAGGCATCGGCCTTGCGCTTCAAACCCCTCAACGTTTCGGAACGAGACCATGGCGACGACAACCACACTCAAGGCGACGGATACGCGTGAGCATCAGCCAGCGGTCTGGACTCGGTGGCTCGATCTCAGCGACCGTGCCCTTGCCGTTTTGCTCCTCGCGCCGGCCGGCCTTCTTCTGGCATTGATCATCGTCTATCCGGTCTGTCGGCTCATCTATACGAGCTTCCTCAACCTATCGCTCACCTCGGGCCTGCCGGCGGAATTCGCCGGGCTGGAAAACTACCGCCTGATGATCGACGATCCGGTATTCTGGGAAACCACCTGGAATACGATCTTGATCACACTGATCACCGTGCCGGGCGCGCTTTTGCTGGGGCTTGCACTTGCGTTGCTCGCCAACCTCCCCTTCCGGACGCAGTGGCCCGTCCGGCTGTCGCTGCTTATTCCCTGGGCGTTGCCGCTTTCCTTTGCCGGTTTGATCTTTGCGTGGTTTTTCCACTCGGAATATGGCGTCGTCAACGACGTGCTGAACCGCCTCGGGTTCGAGGGGATCATCTGGTTCAACTCGCCGGACTGGGCCTTCGCCGCCATCTGCCTGACGATCATCTGGAAGACGTCGTCCTTCATGGCGCTGATCATCCTGGCCGGTCTGCAGACTATTCCGCGCTCGCTTTACGAGGCGGCGGATGTGGACGGCGCCGGACGGTTGCGCCAGTTCTTCGAAATCACCCTGCCGCTGCTGAAGCCTTCGATCGTCGTGGCGCTGATCTTCCGCACCATCACCGCGCTGCAGACCTTCGACATCCCCTACATGATGACGGGCGGCGGGCCGGGCACATCCACCGCGACGCTCGCCATGTACATCCACCAGAACACCGTGTCCTTCCTCGATCTCGGCTATGGGTCGGCGCTCGCCGTCGTGATGTTCGCGCTGTCGATGTGCGTTACGGCCGTCTATCTCCGCATGATCCGGACCAAGGAGTAACATTCATGAGCACGACGACAGCCCCCGGTTCGGCGTCCTTCCTGTCCGGCAAGCCTCTGCGTGTCATCGCTGCCGGCATCCTTCTGGTAAACGGCATGTTCCCGGCGCTCTGGATCCTGTTTACATCGCTGAAGACCGAAGCCGAGCTGACGGCAAAGCCCATTACCTGGATCCCGCATGCGCCGACCGTTCAGAACTATGTGCAGGCCTTCTCCGACCAGCCGCTGCACATCTTCCTGTTCAACAGCTTCATGGTGGCGCTGCTGTCGACCGCGCTGACGCTGTTCGTCGCGGTGCTGGCGGCCTATGCGCTCGCCCGGCTCAATCTGACCTATCGCGGGCTGATCCTGTCGCTGATCATCGCCGTCTCGACATTCCCGCTGGTGACGCTGCTGGTGCCGTTATTCGAAATCATGCGGGCGCTCAATCTCCTCAACAGCTGGACGGCGCTGATCCTGCCCTACACGGTGCTGAGCCTGCCGGTCTGCACCCTGATGCTGGTCTCCTTCTTCGAAGGCATTCCCCGCGATCTGGAAAATGCCGCGATGATCGACGGCTGCACGCGCATGGGCGCACTGTTCAAGGTCGTGGTGCCGCTCTGTGCGCCTGGTGTCTTCACCGCCGGCATCCTCGCCTTCGTCAATGCCTGGGATGAATTCCTGCTCGCCCTGTCGTTCAACTCCAACCCGTCCTTGCGCACGCTGCCGGTCGGCATCCAGCTCTATCAGGGCGAATTCGCCTTTCCCTGGCCGGTGATCTCGGCAGCGCTGGTCGCCGGCATCGTGCCGGTCGCCATCCTCATCGTCATCTTCCAGGAGCGCGTCGTCTCCGGCCTGACGGCGGGGGGCATCAAGGGATGAACGAGGTGAAGAAGAAACGCGATCTTTCGGAACTGCGCAGCCAGCGCTGGTTCGCCTCGGACGATATGCGCGGTTTTGCCCACCGGCAGCGCACGCAGCAGATGGGCATGCGCCGCGACGAGTTCATGGGCCGGCCGGTGATCGGCATCATCAACACCTGGAGCGAGATGAGCCCCTGCCATGCACATTTGCGCGATCGTGCCGAGGCGGTGAAGCGCGGCGTCTGGCAGGCGGGCGGCTATCCGGTCGAAATGCCGGCGCTCTCGGTCGGAGAGGTCATGGTGAAGCCGACCACCATGCTCTACCGCAATTTTCTCGCCATGGAATGCGAGGAACTGCTGCGCTCGCATCCGGTCGATGGGGCCGTGCTGCTCGGCGGTTGCGACAAGTCTACACCGGCCCTGCTTATGGGCGCGATTTCGATGGATATTCCGGCGATCTACTGCCCGGCAGGCCCGATGTCGAACGGGCAATGGCGTGGCATGAAGACGGGCGCCGGCACGCATACCAAGAAATATTGGGACGAACTGCGCGCCGGCAATATCACCCAGTCGGACTGGATCGACCTCGAAAGCCGCATGACGCGATCGGCCGGCACCTGCAACACCATCGGCACCGCATCGACGATGACATCGATCGTCGACGCCATGGGACTGACGCTGCCGGGCGCCTCTTCCATCCCCGCCACCGATTCCGGTCATCCGCGCATGGCATCGGCCTGTGGTGTCCGGATCGTGGAGATGGTCTGGGAAGACCTGAAACCCTCCGATATCCTGGACAAGGCGAGCTTTCTCAACGGCCTGGTTGCCTATATGGCGCTCGGCGGCTCCACCAATGCGGCCGTCCATCTGGTCGCCATGGCGCGCCGCGCCGGTGTCGATCTATCGCTCGACGATATGGCGGCGATGGCCGGCCAGGTGCCGGTGGCGGTCAACGTCTTTCCATCGGGCGAGTACTTGATGGAGGACTTCTATTTCGCCGGCGGTCTTCTGGCGCTTCTCAACAAGTTTTCGCGTCACCTCGATCTGACGCGACCGACCGTCAACGGCCAAACGCTTGGCGACAATATCGCCGCGGCGGACTGTTGGAACGACGACGTCATTCGTGGCGAGGACAATCCGGTGGTGCCGCTGTCGCGCGGCAAGACGTTGGAAGTTCTGCGCGGCAATCTGGCTCCGAACGGCGCCGTCATGAAGTCTTCCGCGGCCAGCCCGAAATTCCTGAAGCATGTCGGCCCGGCCATCGTCTTCGACAATCCGGGTGTCATGAACACGACGCTCGACGATCCCGATCTCGATATCACCGAAGACACGGTGATCGTGCTGCGCAATGCCGGCCCGGTGGGTGCACCGGGCATGCCGGAATGGGGCAATCTGCCGATCCCCCAAAAGCTTCTGAAGCAGGGTGTGCGCGACATGGTGCGCATCTGCGACGGCCGGATGAGCGGTACGCATTACGGCACCTGCATCCTGCACGTCTCTCCCGAGGCCGCCGTCGGCGGACCGCTGGCGCTCCTGAAGACCGGCGACGTCGTCGAACTCGACGTTACCGCCGGGACCATCAACATGCGGGTCGATGAGGCGGAAATCGTCCGCCGCCGCGCCGCATGGAGACCGGCCCCGCCGACCTACCAGCGATCCTTCGCAGCCCTTTACCAGCAGCATGTCAGCCAGGCCGACCAGGGCTGTGATTTCGATTTCTTAAGCGGAACGGCCGTGGTGCCCGATCCGGCGATCTATTGAGGAGACGACTATGAGCCTGACCAATCGCTTCAAGGCATGGCTTGCCGAAAAGGACCGGCCAGCACCGCTCGGCACCTGGCTGATGGCCGCGGCTCCGGCAACGGCCGAGGCGCTCGGCTATGCCGGCTTCGATTTTCTCGTCGTCGATATGGAGCATGTGCCGGTCGAGGTTTCGGACGTCGCGGGCATCTTACGCGCCATCGGCTGCACGCCGGCCGAGGCCGTGGTGCGCCTTGCCTGGAACGATCAGGTGCTGGTCAAGCGCGTGCTCGATGCTGGCGCGCGCACGGTCATGCTGCCCTTCGTGCAGACCGCCGAGGAGGCCCGCGCGGCGTCGTCCTACACCCGCTATCCGCCACAGGGCATTCGCGGCGTCGCCGCCGTTCATCGTGGCTCGGAATTCGGCACGATCCCGGACTATCTGAAGCGGGCGAATGGTGAAGTCTGCACCATCGTACAGCTCGAAACCCCGGAGGCGATCGAGCGGCTGCCGCAGATCTCCGCCGTCGATGGTATCGACGCGCTGTTCGTTGGTCCGGGCGATCTTTCGGCCGCCATGGGCCATATCGGCAATATCGCCCATCCGGAGGTCCAGAGGCTGATCGAGAAGGCGGCCAAGGACGCCCATGCCGCCGGCAAACCGGTCGGCATCGTCGGCCCCAATCCCGATATGGTGAAGCGCTTCCTTGGCTACGGCTACGACTTCGCGGCAATTGCTTCCGATATCGCGATGATGACCGGCCGCGCCAATGACTGGCTCGGCAGCCTGAAAGGGCAGGCGGCTCCTGTCGCGGCACCAGCCGCTGCCTATTGAGGATCGTTTCGTGCGCACAGGCTTCGACCTCGTTCTCGATGCAAAAGCGTCGCTCGGCGAATGCCCTCTGTGGTCGGTTGCCGAGCAGGTGCTCTATTTTGTCGATATCAAGCGCTGCCGCATCCATCGCTTCGACCCGCCGACGGGCGGCCTGACGACGCTTGAGCTTTCGGAAGAAGTCGGCTGCATCGGCCTCGCGGCAGGGGGCGGTTTCGTGGCGGGGTTGCGGTCGGGAATCTGGCTGCTGGATGCGGACGGCAGGCCGGTTCGCCGGCTCGCCGACAATCCTGAGGACCAGACGATCAGCCGCTTCAATGACGGCATGGTCGATCCGATGGGCCGGTTCGTTGCCGGAACGGTGGATGAAAGCCGCGAAAAGGGAATTGCCGGACTTTACCGGTACGACCGTAACGGATTGGCGCGACTGGCCGATGGTCTCCTGACCTCGAACGGCGTCGCTTTCTCACCGGACGGACGCCGGCTCTATCACGCCGATACGCTGCGCTACACGCTCTACGCCTATGATTACGCCCCGGAAACCGGCACCGCATCCAACCGTCAGGTCTTTAGCCGGTTCGGCAGCGAAACGGACAAGGGCCGCCCGGATGGCGGCGCGGTCGATCTCGAAGGCTGCTACTGGACGGCCCTGTTCGAGGGCGGCCGGGTGCAGCGCTACAGCCCGGACGGCGCGCTGCTGGCCGAATATCCTGTTCCCGTCAGATGCCCGACAATGGTCAGCTTCGGCGGTGCGGACATGCGCACCCTCTTTTGCACCAGCGCCAGCGTCGGCCGCTCCGAGGCAGAGCTTGAAGCATTCCCGCTGTCCGGCGGCCTCTTTGCCATGCGCGCCGATGTCGCCGGGCTGCAAAAACCTCTCTTCAACCCGGAAGTCTGATCCATGCCATCCACCTATGACAGCGTTCGTTATGCATCTCTTGAAGGCCGCGCGGTGCTGATCACCGGCGGCGCGTCGGGGATCGGCGCGGAAATGGTCAGGGCTTTTGCGGCGCAGGGCGCAAATGTCTCCTTCATCGATATCGACGCGGTCGAAGGGACAAAGCTCGCCGCCGAAACAGGTGCTGCCTTTTCCCTATGCGATATCGCCGATATCGCGGCACTGCGGGTTGCCATCGCCGAGATCGAGCAGGCGTGTGGCGGCATCGCTACCCTGGTCAACAATGCCGGCAAGGATGATCGTCATGCGATGAGCGATGTCGAGCCGGATAGCTGGCGCAGGGCGCTGTCGCTCAATCTCGATCACCAGTTCTTCGCCACCCAGGCGGTCAGCTCGCGCATGGCGGAAAAGGGGGCGGGATCGATCATCATGCTCGGCTCGATTTCCTGGATGCGCGGGCGTCCGGGCATGGTCGGCTATACGACCGCGAAGGCCGCGATCAACGGCATGACAAAGACGCTTGCCCGCGAACTCGGCCCTTCCGGAATCCGCGTCAATTGCATCGTGCCCGGCGCTGTTGTCACCGAGCGGCAGCTGAAGCTGTGGACCTCGCCGGAGCAGAACCAGCAGTTCATCGAACTGCAGGCGCTGAAATTCAGGCTGGATGCAAGCCATGTGGCGCGCATGGCGCTGTTTCTCGGCTCCGACGAAAGCGGCGGCTGCACAGGCGCCAATTTCGTCGTCGATGCCGGCCTGACCCAGAACTGACCGACAACCGACCAAGACGATGCAAGATCTGAAAGACATGGCGATGAAACTCGAAAAGACGGAAACCGGATTTACCGTGTCCATCAATGGTCGGACGATCCTCGATCACAGCACGAGTGCGCCTTGCATCTTTGCCGGCATCGGCGAGGAGCGCATGGATATGTATCGCGGCAACTTCGAGATCGAGGACTATGTCATTGAGCGCGGCCGACTGGCGCATGCCGAGATCGACGGAAACCGGATCGCCCTATCGGAACGGTCGGGCCAGAAGCCACGGCTGGTGTTGACGATCGAGAACGGAGCGATCGAATTTGAAGCGTCCGATCCCCTCATCAATCGCCTCTGGATCCGAATTCCCGCCGATCACGATGAACATGTCTGGGGCGGGGGCGAGCAGATGTCCTATTTCGATATGCGCGGCCGCCGCTTTCCACTCTGGACGTCCGAGCCCGGCGTTGGCCGTGACCAGACCAGCGAGATCACGTTCAAATCGAACGTCAAGGACAGGGCAGGCGGTGACTATTTCAACACCAACTACCCGCAGCCGACCTATGTTTCCTCGGCGCTTTACGCCATGCATGTGGAGACGTCAGCCTATTCCGTCTTCGATTTCCGCCGCAAGGCCTTTCACGAGATCGAGGTCTGGGCGATCCCGGAGCGGATCGAGTTCTTTGCCGCTCCGACATTCGTCGAACTGGTCGAGCTGCTGTCGGACCGCTTCGGCCGCCAACCGCCGCTTCCCGAATGGGTGTATAACGGCGCGATCATCGGTCTGAAGGACGGGGAAAATTCTTTCCGGCGCCTGCAGTCGATGCGCGACGCGGGTGTCGAGGTGTCGGCTCTGTGGTGCGAGGACTGGGTCGGCCTGCGTAAAACCTCTTTCGGCGCGCGTCTTTTCTGGGACTGGCAAGTCAACGAGGAGCGTTATCCGGGCCTGCGCCGGAGGATCGCCGAACTCAAGGATGACGGCATCCGGTTCCTGGGCTACGTCAACCCCTATCTCTGTGTCGATGGACCCTTGTTCGAGATCGCCGAAAAAGCCGGCTATTTTGCTACGGATGCAGCCGGCACGACCGCGCTCGTTGATTTCGGCGAGTTCGATTGCGGCGTCGTGGATTTCACCAATCCGGCCGCGGCGGAATGGTTTGCCGAGGACATCATCGGCAAGAAGATGCTCGACTACGGCCTCTCCGGCTGGATGGCCGATTTCGGCGAATATCTGCCGATCGATGTCCACCTCTCAAACGGCATCGATGCCAAGCTGATGCACAATCAGTGGCCGACGCTCTGGGCCGAGGTCAACGCCAAGGCGGTTTCCAGCCGCAGCCAGACCGGCGAGGCGCTGTTCTTCATGCGCGCCGGCTTCACCGGCGTCCAGAAACATTGCCCGTTGCTGTGGGGCGGCGACCAGTCGGTCGATTTCTCCCGTCACGACGGGTTGGTCACGGTTATCTGTGCGGCACTGTCTTCCGGCCTGCTCGGCAATGCCTATCACCACTCCGACATCGGCGGCTACACCAGCCTCTTCGGCAATGTCCGC
This sequence comes from Rhizobium sp. M1, assembly GCF_002531805.1. Classification (NCBI taxonomy): domain Bacteria; kingdom Pseudomonadati; phylum Pseudomonadota; class Alphaproteobacteria; order Hyphomicrobiales; family Rhizobiaceae; genus Rhizobium; species Rhizobium sp. M1. The sequence goes on from NZ_NWSW01000009.1 coordinate 45,945, forward strand.
ACGCCGGAGCTTTTGATGCGCTGGGCCGAAATGGCTGCATTCACGCCCGTCATGCGCAGCCACGAGGGAAATCGTCCGCGCGAAAACGTCCAGATCGATCAGGATCCACAGGTGCTGTCGCATTTCGCCCGGATGACGCGGATCTACAGGCATCTTGCGCCCTATCTCAAATCCCTGTCCGGTGAGGCGGTTGCGCGGGGGCTGCCGGTGCAGCGGCCGCTCTTCCTGCATTACCAGGACGATCGCGAGACCTACGCGATCCAGGACAGCTACCTCTACGGCCCTGACATGCTGGTCGCGCCGATCTGGGAGGCGGCGCAGGCAGATCGTGTCGTCTATCTGCCGCAGGGCGAGCGGTGGGTTCACGCCTGGACCGGTGAAACCTTTGCCGGCGGCGAGAAGGTGCAGATCGCCGCGCCGCTGGGCCAGCCGCCCGTCTTCTATCGCGCCGGTTGCGCCAATGAAGCGCTGTTTTCCGGTCTTCGAGGCCTGTGACCGTGAGTGTTGCCGGTCTTGCGGGGCTTCTGGTACTGGCGGGCCTTGCCGCCTACATGCAGACCCTGACGGGTTTTGCCCTCGGCCTGATCATGATGGGCGGCATCGGGCTTTCCGGGCTGATGCCGCTGCCGGAGGCCGCGGTGCTCGTCGGCTGCATGGTGCTCGTCAATGCGGCGCAGGTTCTGGCACGCGGCTGGCGCGACATCGCCTGGGCGGAATTCTGGCCGGTCGTCATCTCCAGCCTTGCCGCCCTTGCCGCCGGATACTGGCTGCTGGGCTTGATGGTTTCGAGGTCCATCGATTGGCTGAAACTTGTGCTCGGTATCGTCATCATTGCCTCCAGCCTGCAGCTTGCGCTGAAGCCCCAGCCGCTGGCGGCGCGGTCATCGACGGTATCTTTCGCGTTATTCGGTGCGATTGCCGGCCTGATGGGCGGCCTGTTTTCCACCGCCGGCCCGCCGCTGGTCTATCATCTCTACCGGCAGCCGCTGCCGGCCGTCAGCATCCGCGAAACGCTGGTAGCGGTCTTTGCCGTCAATGCCGTCATTCGGCTGTCCATGGTCGCGGCTGCCGGCGAGATACCGCACAGCGGCTTCTGGTGGGGGCTGCTCTGCATTCCGGCCGTGATGATCATGACCTCGGTTGCGAAAAGGTGGCCGCCGCCCCTGTCCGTCCTGTCCATTCGCCGCATCGCCTTCGGCCTGCTTTTCTTGTCCGGCCTGTCGCTGGCCGTTCCCGCTCTTTTGAAGATCATAGGAGATCATGCATCATGACCGAGCATCGCACGCTTGCCCTCAAGGACCCCACGCTTCTCATAGATAAGGCTTTTGTCGACGGCGCGTGGATCGCCGCACCCGACGGCAGGTCGATTGCGGTCACCGACCCCTTCGACGGGGCGTTGATTGCCAATGTGCCGGATCTCGGCCAGGCGGTTGTCGCCGAAGCGATCGATGCCGCTGCCGCCGCCCAGAAGCTCTGGGCAAGGCGGACGGCCAAGGAACGGGCGCAGGTGCTCAAGCGCTGGTACGATCTCATCATCGAAAATGCCGACGATCTGGCGCTGATCCTGACGACCGAGCAGGGCAAGCCGCTGGCGGAGGCGAAGGGTGAGGTCGTCTCCAATGCCGCCTATCTCGAATGGTTCGCGGAGGAGGCAAAGCGCATCGACGGCGATATCATTCCCGGTCCCAATGCCGGTCAGCGCATCATGGTCCTGAAGCAACCGGTCGGCGTCTGCGCGGCGATCACGCCGTGGAATTTTCCGAACGGCATGATCACCCGCAAGGCAGGCCCGGCCCTTGCTGCCGGCTGCAGCATGATCCTGAAGCCCGCTTCGCAGACGCCGCTATCGGCGCTGGCACTTGCCCTTCTGGCCGAGCGCGCCGGCGTGCCGAAGGGGGTGTTCTCGGTCGTGACAGGGGAGGCCAAGCCAATCGGTCTTGAGTTCTGCCACAATCCGAAAATTGCCAAAATCACCTTTACCGGTTCGACCGGAGTCGGCCGCTGGCTGATGAAGGAGGCGGCCGACGGCATCAAGCGCCTGTCGCTGGAGCTGGGGGGCAACGCGCCCTTCATCGTATTCGACGACGCGGACCTCGATGCCGCCGTCGAAGGCGCGATGATCTCCAAGTTCCGCAATGCCGGCCAGACCTGCGTCTGCGCCAACCGCATCTACGTACAGGAGAGCGTCGCTGCGGCTTTCACCGAAAAGCTTCTTGCCAAGGTTTCGGGACTTTCGCTCGGTCGCGGTACCGAAGCCGGCGTCAGCCAAGGGCCGCTGATCGATGAGAAGGCTGTGGCGAAAATGGAAGAGCATGTCGCCGATGTGGTCGCAAGAGGCGGGGTCGTGCTTTCCGGCGGCAAACGCAGCGCGCTCGGGGGCACGTTCTTCGAGCCGACGGTCGTCACCGGCGTGACGCAGGCAATGAAGGTGGCAAAGGAGGAAACCTTTGCGCCGCTGGCGCCAATCATTTCGTTCAATGACGAGGACGACGTCATCGCCATGGCCAATGATAGCGAATTCGGCCTTGCCTCCTATTTTTACGCAAAGGACATGGCCCGCATTTGGCGTGTCGCGGAAGCGCTCGAGGCTGGCATGGTGGGTGTCAACACCGGCATGATCGCCAACGAAATGGCTCCCTTTGGCGGCATCAAGCAGTCCGGCACCGGGCGCGAAGGATCGAAATACGGGATTGAGGGCTTTCTTGAACTGAAATACGTGTCCCTTGGAGGTCTCTGACTGGCAGCGACTGACGATTATCGCTTCGTCGCGAGATATAGCCGTCAAAATCGACGTCGTCTGACTGGTAGCGCCGCGTTGTCAGCCCGAGCCAGGCGCTCTCGCGCGCCGCTGCGAGCAGTGAGTTGAGATGTTCAGGAGCGCGTTGCCTTTAGAAATCGACCGACCCTGCACATGAACGTCAGGCGACACGGTCGACAAGCAGCGGCGCGCGGGCTGCCAGTCCAATCCCGGTTGCGATGAGCGACACCCGCATCCGGTCGCCGAGGCTTTCGTCGAGGCTTGCGCCGAAGATGATCTCGGCATTCCCATCGACTTCTTCGCGGATACGGCCGGCTGCATCATCGACTTCGAACAGGGTGAGATCTCGACCAGCAGAGATCGAGACGAGAACCCCTTTTGCGTCCCTGAGTATCGCGTCACCAAACAGCGGATTCTCCAGGGCTGCTTTCGCGGCCGCGGTCGCTCTGCCTGGGCCCGCAGCTTCTCCTGTTCCCATGACCGCCATGCCCATGTCCCCCATGATCGCTTTCACATCGGCGAAATCGAGATTGACCAGTCCTTCCTTCAGGATCAGTTCGACGATCGAACTGACGCCTGCATAGAGCACGGCGTCGGCCGAAGCAAAGGCCGCCGCAAGCGTCGTATGCGGGTCCGAAAGCCGAAAGAGGCTCTGGTTTGGGACAACGATGACGGTATCGGCGACTTCGAGGAGCTGTTCGATGCCTTCTTTCGCCTGGCGCATGCGGTGCGAGCCTTCGAACACGAAAGGCTCCGTGACAATGGCGACGGTGAGAATGCCGGCCTGCCGTGCGGCGCGGGCAATAACCGGCGCTGCCCCGGTCCCTGTGCCACCGCCCATGCCAGCGGCGATAAAGCACATATGATAACCGGCGAGATGTTCCATGATCTCGCGGATCGACTCTTCCGCAGCGGCACGACCGATTACCGGGAGCGAGCCGGCGCCCAGACCCTCGGTAACCTTCAGGCCAAGTTGCACGACCTGCGGCGCCTTGGACTTAACGAGCGCCTGAGCATCGGTGTTGGCAACCAGAAAATCGACTCCGGATAATTCCTGCGTGATCATGTTGTCGACTGCGTTTCCGCCGCCGCCGCCGACACCGATCACGGCAATCTTCGGCTTCCAACCTGCCGGTTTCTGTAGGGGGTGCATCATTATAATCCGTCCTATCCTCGTTCGGAATTGCTTGTGGAGGCCTATGCCGCTTTTGCAGGCCAGCGCTTAAACAGCGCACTCGCATTCACGCCGCCGAACCCGAAGCCATTGGTGATCGCGTAATCCATGAACAGCGGCCGGGCCACTTTGGCGACGATGTCAATTCCGTCGCTGGCAGGGTCTGGTGCATTCAGATTGAGTGTTGGCGGCGCAATCTGATCGCGCAGAGCCATGATTGCAAAGACGGCTTCCAATCCACCGGCAGCACCGAGCAAATGACCGGTCGCTGATTTCGTGCCGCTCACCGCCAGACCGGATGCCTTTCCGAACACAGACTTGATGGCCTCGATTTCCCCACGGTCTCCAACCGGCGTGGAGGTCGCGTGAGCATTCACGTGCTGGATTTCCTGAGGAGAAATACCGGCCTGTTGGATAGCAATTTGCATGGCTCTCGCGGCGCCCGATCCATCCTCAGGACCGGACGTGATGTGGTGGGCGTCGGCTGTCGTGCCGTAGCCGACCAATTCGGCCAAAGGCTCGGCACCGCGCGCAAGGGCATGGCTGAGGGATTCGATGACCAGCACGCCTGCGCCTTCGCCCATGACGAACCCGTCGCGGAGTATATCGAACGGTCGCGATGCCAGTTCAGGCGTGTCGTTGAACCCCGCAGACAAGGACCGCGCAGCAGCAAAGCCGCCAAGGCTCACGATATTCATGCAGGCTTCCGTCCCGCCGCAGATCGCGATGTCGGCTTCGTGCGCACGAATGAGCCTGGCGGCGTCACCAATCGCCTGAACGCCCGCCGCGCACGCTGTCACGGGTGCTCCAAGGGGACCCTTCAACCCATGTCGTATCGATACCTGACCCGCTGCCAGATTGACCAGAAACGACGGGATGGTGAAGGGCGACAAACGTCGTGGCCCCTTATGGTCGACAGTCCGCACAGCGTCAGTGATGGCGGGAAAACCGCCGATTCCGGAAGCAATGATCGTCGCCGTTCGAAGGCGGTCCTCTTCCGAAATGGGCTTCCAACGCGCCTGCGCAAGTGCTTCGTCAGCCGCCGCGAGCGCGAAAAGAATAAAGCGATCGATCTTTCGCTGATCTTTCGGCGGCAGCACAAGATCAGGATCGAACCCTGCTTCTGCGTCCTCGGCGATGGATGGGACCACACCACCGATCTTGGCGGGGAGATCACCGACAACCTCGTCCGATAGGCGGCGAATCCCGGATTTTCCGGCTTTGAGCCGTGTCCAGGAGCTTGAGACATTGGCACCGAGCGGGCTCACCGCACCCATGCCTGTGACGACTATACGACGCATGATAACTCCGAGAAATTGTGTGTTGCCGGACTGGAACGGTGGCGTCCTAGTCTTCGTCGAGGGGGGCGAGGCGCTTTACCTCATTGGCCGCCGCTTGAAGCAGACGGTCCGACATATCCGCGTCCGTCATGATCCTTGATAGCGTGACCGCGCCGACCATCAGGGACAGCACCACCATCGCCTTTTCATTGGCGTCGGGCTCGCCTTTTTCCGGCATCAGTTCCTCCAGCACCTGCAGATGAGCCTCGATCCCGTCTTGGAAGGGTGTCCGGACTTCCGCCCTTTGGCGAGCTGCGTCAGAGCCAAGTGCGACGAGCGGGCATCCGTCCCCCGTTTCCCCGTGATGGTCGGCCGACAAGTAGAGACCGACGACCGCGCGCAATGGACCCGAGCTTGAGGCTGCGACGGACGACCACCGGCGTGTTGCACTCTCCATCGCCCGACGGGATGCGAGCGCCGCGAGATCGTCTTTGGATTCGAACTGCTTATAGAAGCCGCCCTGGGTAAGGCCGGCTGCCTTCATCAGGTCTTTGAGACCGATCCCGTCAAAACCATGTTCGCGAAAGAGCCGGCTTGCCGCAGTGATCACGGCGTCTCGATTTGCTTCGGCCTGGGCTCGAGTGACTCGCATTTAGTGCTCCTTTTTAGATTTCATTTGACATCTATATACGTTTTAGATTTAAGTTGCAATCTATTCCGATGAATCGACCGTCAAGAAGGGTCATCACATGAAAACGAAGTTTCTCCTCTCCTCCGCGGTCGTGATCGCCGGCGCCGCCACCGCCGCGTTTGTCTTTTGGCCGACCGAGAAAGTCTCGGCAGCGGCCGATCCCCGGACCGCTATCCCATTTGTGAGTGTCGTAGAGGCAACGACGCCGGATACCGTCGCCAGAAGCTTTACCGGGACGATCGCGCCCCGTGTCCAGAGCGACCTTGGCTTTCGTGTCCCCGGCAAGATCGTCGAAAGGCTGGTGAACCTCGGTGACGAGGTGAAAGCCGGACAGCCCTTGATGAAGATCGATGAAACAGATCTGCGCCTCGCGCTGACCGCCAAACGCAATGCCGTTGCGGCGGCACAGGCAACATTCGTTCAGGCACAAGCCGACGAAAAGCGTTTCGCCGCACTGGTGAAAAACCTGGCGGCATCCACGCAGCAGTATGAAAAGGCGAAAGCGGCCCTTGATACTGCCACCGCGCAACTTGCCGCAGCAAAAGCCGAGGCGAATGTCGCTGACAACGAGGCGACATATACGGTGCTGCTGGCAGACGCCGACGGAACAATTGTCGAAACGCTGGGCGAACCCGGACAGGTGGTCGCAGCCGGCCAGACGGTCATTCGGCTTGCCCAGGCCGGAGCGCGGGAGGCTCTGGTGTGGATGCCCGAAAATCTCAGGCCGGAGATCGGCGCGACCGCACAAGCCACCGTTTATGGCCGCGACACCGAGGACAACGCGGTGCTTCGCCAGATTTCGGCTTCAGCAGAAACGCGAACCCGCACCTACGAAACGCGCTGGGTCCTGCAAGGAGGTGCGGCGACAGCGCCTCTGGGCGCAACGGTAACGATCAAGATACCCAATAAGGATGCGCAAACCCATGCCGAGGTGCCGATCGGCGCGCTTCTGGACGACGGCAACCGTTCGGGCATCTGGGTCGTCGATAAATCCTCTACCGTTCACTTCCGGGAACTGACCGTCGAACGGCTCGGCGAGGAAGACGCGATCGTTTCTGGCTTGAAGCCGGGCGAAGTCGTCGTTGCACTTGGCGCGCATCTCCTGACCGACGGCGCGACCATTCGGACCGGTGTAGAAAAAGCAGAGGCGGCCAAGTGATGAGCTTCAATCTTTCCGCGCTGGCCGTCCGTGAGCGGGCCGTCACCCTCTTTTTCATCATCCTTTTAGCCGCAGCAGGCGTCTACGCCTTCATGAGCCTCGGGCGCGCAGAGGATCCGTCTTTCACAATTAAGACAATGACGGTCACGAGTGTCTGGCCGGGCGCAACAGCGCGCGAGATGCAGGATCTCGTCGCGGAACCGCTGGAAAAGCGTCTTCAGGAACTGACTTGGTATGATCGGGTGGAAACAACCACTCGTCCGGGCTACGCATTCCTGACGGTCACACTCAAAGACGATACGCCGGCCAGCGCGGTCGAGGGCGAGTTTTACCAGGCGCGCAAGAAACTGGGCGACGAGGCGAGGAGCCTGCCGCCTGGTGTCTTCGGACCTTTCGTCAATGATGAGTATTCCGACGTCAGCTTCGCCCTTTACGCGTTGAAAGCCAAGGGCATGCCGATGCGTGACCTGGTTCGCCAGGCGGAAACGATCCGGCAGGACCTTCTGCATGTGCCGGGCGTGAAGAAGATCAACATTCTCGGGGAACGGCCTGAGCAGATCTTTGTCGAATTCTCTTTTGCCAAGCTCGCGACACTTGGTGTGTCGGCGCAGGACATTGCATCGGCCCTCCAAAACCAGAACACTGTCACGCCCGCTGGCTCCATCGATACACGCGGTCCGCAGGTCTTTATCCGGTTTGACGGCGCCTACAACAACATACAGGCCATCGCAGATACACCGATCGTGGCCGGTGGCCGGACTCTGAAACTTTCCGACATCGCGGACATCCGTCGCGGCTACGAAGATCCCGCGACCTACATCATTCGACACGAAGGCGAGCCGGCGATCATGCTGGCTGCCGTGATGCAATCGGGCTGGAATGGTCTCGAGCTCGGCAAGGCGCTTGAGGAAAGATCTGCGACGATCAGCCAGTCGCTGCCTCTCGGCATGACCCTGGCGAAGGTCAGCGACCAAGCCGTAAACATCCAGGAAGCTGTCGGCGAATTCATGATGAAGTTCGCGATGGCGCTCGGTGTCGTGCTGTTCGTCAGTCTGATCGCTCTGGGCTGGCGCGTCGGTATCGTCGTGGCACTTGCCGTTCCACTGACGCTTGCCGTCGTCTTCCTGATCATGCTGGAAACCGGACGCTTCTTCGATCGCATTACGCTTGGCGCCCTGATCCTGGCGCTCGGACTTCTGGTAGACGATGCGATCATCGCTATTGAGGTCATGGTCGTAAAGATGGAAGAGGGCATGGACCGCATCAAGGCGGCCGCCTATGCCTGGAGCCATACCGCAGCGCCCATGCTGTCAGGCACGCTTGTCACCATTATCGGCCTGATGCCGGTCGGTTTTGCGAAATCGACGGCGGGTGAATATGCCGGCAACATTTTTTGGGTCGTGGGCTTCGCTCTCATCGTATCCTGGATCATCGCCGTGGTGTTCACACCCTATCTCGGCGTCAAGATGCTTCCCGACATCAAGCCAGTCACCGGAGGCCACGGCGCCATCTATGGCACGCCGAATTACCAACGTCTTCGTGCGGTCATCAAGTTCGCCGTTCGGCATAAGTTCATGACCTGCGCTGTCGTGGTCGTGGTGATGGGTGTTTCCGTCGTGGGAATGGGGAGCGTAAAGCAGCAATTCTTCCCGACGTCGGATCGCCCCGAGGTGCTGGTCGAGGTTCGGCTGCCCGAAGGCACGAGTATCGAAACGACCAGCGCTACGGTAGAAAAGCTCGAGCGCTGGCTGCAGAAGCAGCCCGAGTCGAAGATCGTAACCAGCTATATCGGTCAGGGCGCCCCACGATTCTTCTTTGCAATGGCGCCTGAACTGCCGGATCCGGCCTTCGCCAAGATCGTAACACTCACCCCCGATGCCGAGGGTCGTGAAGCGCTGAAGCATCGCCTGCGTGCAGCCATCGCCGATGGCCTTGCGCCGGAAGCCTCCGTTCGCGTCACGCAGCTCGTGTTCGGCCCTTACACACCGTTCCCCGTCGAGTTTCGCATTATGGGGCCTGATCCCGAGAAGCTCTATCAAATCTCGGAACAAGCGCTCGCGATCATGAAAACCGTCCCGGACGTTCGCCAGTCCAACCGCGATTGGGGCAACCGCACGCCTATCGTCCGCTTCATTCCTGACCAGGAGAGGCTTAATCTCATCGGTCTGTCGCCTGCCGAAGCCGCCCAACAGTTGCAGCTTCTGCTAACGGGCGTTCCTATAACCCAGGTTCGTGAAAACATCCGCAACGTCCCCGTTGTTGCGCGCAGCGGCGGCGACAATCGTCTCGATCCCTCGAAGCTCTCGGACTTCTCGCTGATCAGCAGGGACGGAAGGGCAATTCCGCTCGATCAGATCGGTCACTCAGAGGTCAGCTTCGAAGAGCCGATCATGAAGCGCCGTGACCGCACGCCGGTCATCACCGTCCGGTCCGACATCAGCGAGACAACGCAACCGCCGGAAGTGTCGCAAGCCGTCATGCAGGCCCTGCAGCCATTGATCACCTCGCTGCCCGTCGGTTATCGGATTGAAATGGGCGGCAATATCGAGGAATCGCTCAAGGCAAACGTCGCGCTCGCCAAAATCTTCCCCTTGATGATCGCAGCGACACTGATCGTGATCGTTCTTCAGGTTCGCAGCCTGTCGACCATGACCATGGTCATACTGACGGCGCCGCTTGGCCTTGCCGGCGCAGTACCGGCCTTGCTCCTCTTCAACCAACCTTTCGGCTTCAACGCCATTCTAGGTCTGATTGGACTTGCCGGTATCCTGATGCGCAACACGCTTATCTTGACCGAGCAGATCAAGGAGAATCAGGCGGCAGGTCTGGACGACTATCACGCTGTCATCGAAGCGACCGTGCAACGAACCCGTCCGGTTATCCTAACGGCGCTTGCAGCGGTACTCGCCTTCATTCCGCTGACCCATTCGGTGTTCTGGGGATCGATGGCCTACACGCTGATCGGCGGCACGGCGGTCGGCACCGCGATAATCCTCCTGTTCCTTCCTGCTCTCTATGCGGCATGGTTCCGGATCAAGCCGACAGAGGACAACACGATGCACGCCGACCATGGCGTCGCACAGCCGGAGGCGAGCCGCCCGGAACCGAAGCTGCATCTGGCGGCCGAGTGATGCAAAGACCCCTCCGAAGCGTCCCTGACGCTTCGGAGGGTCAAAGGGCAGGCCGTCACGTTATCGGGCATAAGGTCTGCCGTCTCCTTCGAAAGGGACAGAGTACTGCCCCAAGCCCGGCAACGCCGGTCTCCAGCTAAACGATCCACGCTCACGAACTAACAGGTGCAACATGACCCCGATCGTATCAATTTTCAAAACCCCGCCCGATGGCGGTCGGGGGTTCCACCGGGATATGCGCGTGCGGTGGGCGCTGGAAGAAGTCGGTCAGCCCTATCGGCTACGATTGCTGGCCTTCTCCGAAATGCGCCGTCCTGAATACCGCGCGCTCCACCCCTTCGGACAGATGCCGACCTATGAGGACGGGAATCTGGTGCTTTTCGAATCCGGTGCGATCGTCCATCACATCGCGCATACGTACCCTGGTCTCTTGCCGCTCGACCCGAACGCCCGGTCGCGTGCGGTCATGTGGATGTTTGCGGCGCTGAACACGATCGAGCCCTGCATGTCTTCAGGCAACGCCGACTATCTGTCTGCCCGGCTTAGGGAACTTTCCTCGAAGCTTGGCAATGCTGATTGGCTGGAAGGAGAATTCAGTGCCGCGGATCTGTTGATGGTGACAGTGCTGCGAGCGCTGCGCGGCACCGAATTCCTCGAGAATAACCCAAACCTTAAGAATTACGTCGCACGCGGTGAAGGGCGGCCGGCATTTCGACGGGCGCTGACAACGTCCGCACCTGCGATTCGATCCGCATGACTGCCCGAACGACGCACGCAAAAATCTTCTCATGGTCGTGGGGCATATCGAGCACTTGAAGGAGATCCATATGTCATATGAAACCAGCAGAATTTTCGTGATTGGTGCCACCGGAGCACAAGGAATGTCGGTGGTAAAGGGTCTGGTCGCTGACGGCAAATACGACGTTCTGGCACTTACCCGAGACAGTACGTCGGAGCGCGCGAGACAACTCGAGGAGATGGGCAATGTCTCCTTAATAGAGGGTTCATTCGCTGACGAAGAGGTTCTCCGCAAAGGCTTCCGTGCTTGCAATGGAGCTTTTGTCAATATCGACGGGTTCAACACGGGCGAGAAAACAGAAACCTATCTCGCGATGAGGACCTATGAAATCGCGATCGAGGAGGGGGTCAGGTTCTTCGTTTTCGGCAACCTCGACTATGTGCTGAAAAAGTCAGGATATGATTCGCGTTTCCGAACCGGCCACTATGACGGCAAGGGGCGCGTCGCAGAATGGATTCTGTCGCAAAACAAAGCCAATGCCGACAGGATGGGCGCAGCGATTTTTACGACCGGGCCGTACATGGAGATGGCGTTCTCGCCCTTTACGCCGATGACGCCCAGAATTGAGGAGGGCGTTGTTACCTGGAGGGTGCCGCTTGGGCGTGGAGCCGTTGTCCATGTCTCACTCGAAGATTGCGCATACTACGTCCGTTGGCTTTTCGACAACACCGAACGGTCTGTCGGAATGGACCTTGAGGTTGCCATCGAACATGTGCGTTACGACGAACTCGCTGCGGCGTTCGAGCGTGTGACGGGACATCCCGCAGGTTACATCGATACGGACGTTCATCAGTATTTCGGCGGACCTCTCAAGAACGCGGCAGATCGGCCAGCCGGCTACAATGCGGATCCCGCCGATAGGAGCACGATGAGTTTCAGGGACAACTTCACCGGCTTCTGGAACATGTGGAAACATGACATCACCAAACGCGACTACCTGCTTCTTGATGACATCCATCCCAACAGATTGAACTCGGCCGAGCAGTGGATACGGCGCCATGAGGATCTTGCCCGCCTAAACGGGTCACCCTCGCTCTGGGACAAGCTTCAGCCCGAGGCGTTGCAAAACAGCTTTTCGGTTCTGAAAAGCAGCGAAGATAGGCAGAGGGGAAATGTTGGCGGCCTCTGACACCTTGGCGATGCCAAGCGATGGCCCGAGGTCACGCCGAGGCGAAGACGCTAAAATCAGGAACCTTATTCTCAATCATGCCGAGGCATATATCCGCCGTATTGGCCACAAGAAAACCAACGTCGCCGATATAGCAGATAACCTGGACATGAGCCGGGCGAACATCTATCGCTTTTTCCCAACGAGAGCGGCCATAGACCATGGCGTTTTTGCCAGGCTTACCGACGAGACGCTGTCGGCGATCACGCATATAGCCGGCGGTCCTGATACCGCTCCGACAAGGCTGGTTACAATCCTCCAAGTCCTTCATCGTCGGGTTCGCGACGATCTTATCCATGCGCCGAATATCCACGCGCTCTACGTCGCAGCTTATTTGGACAACTGGATAGTAACGCGCCTCTATCTTCAACGATTGACCGCAATTCTCGCAAAAATCCTCCGCGAGATGAATGCATCATCTAAACAGAGCAATGATGGTTCAGCGGAAACCGCACAAGCTGTTGTCGACGCAATGAATCCGTTTCTGCATCCTCTTCTCGTTGAGTTACGCCTAAAAAACCAGAATGATGTCGACATGGAACTGAGAGGCCAGATCGCATTCGTCCTGAGCGCGCTGGGTGTTCGAGAGGCATAGTCCGTCAAAATGCGAAAATGAGTTGGGAGGGAGATGATGGAGATCGCTTTAAAAATAGCCGGCGGCTCATAAGCGTTCTCCGGGCCGCACGGTGGATCGATTGCGACAGTCCGGAAATCAATCACCCTTGTCGCGATCGCCCCGACCAACGCCCTCGAAAATCCTGCAACGCTGGCTGTCGCACCCAGGAAATTCATGCATGACTTGGCCGCCGCTGGATTGTGGTTGCGTCAACGTCCGCCAGCCTTGTCCTCGCCTCCACCGCTATTGTGTTTCGCCCGTCGGGGTTCGCTCGATGCCGGTCTGCGATTTGTGTATTGCAGAACGGCTGCCGATTGGTGTGTAAATAGGTAGACTGGTGAGATTATCCGGAAGCTAATACACTTCAAATTCTCGATCGCGGAGTGGCAGGCAGACAAGCAAGGTTCAGGCTTTGCACCGATGGTTTCGGGCATGGTCTTCTCATTGGAGCGATAGTGATGGTTTCCACATCTGCGCAGTGGCGAGTCCCACGTTTTTTTGTCTGCTTATTCCTGCTGATCGCGTGTCAAGTCTTCGCGGGACCTGCTCACGCAGAAAAGCGCGCGGCAATCGTCATAGGCAATAGTGACTATCCTTTTGCGCCGTTGAGCAATCCCCAGAATGACGCCAAGCTGATCGCCAATACCCTGACCGAATTGAATTTCGATGTGCTGTTGTTTTACGACCTGAAGAAAGAGGCGGTCAAGGATCTCAAAGAGACCGTTCGGACGCATCTGGTCGGTGCCGATATTGCCGTCTTCTACTATGCCGGCCACGCCTTGCAGGCCAGTGGCCGCAATCTCTTATTGCCCGTGGACGTCGATACCAGCTCTGCGCAACGGGTCGTCGCCGATGCACTCGTCCTCAATGATCTCATCGATATCGTCAAGAACGATCCTGTCGGGCTGAAGCTCTTCATTCTTGATGCATGCCGAAACAATCCGGCTGCAAATTTCCAAGGCCTTCGTCAGGGGCTGGCAGATACTGAGGCGGGAAGCGGGCAGGTCTTGGTGGCGTATGCAACGAGCGCCGGTGAAGTCGCCTATGATGGCACCGGGCTGAACAGTCCCTATTCGTCGGCGCTCGCCAATGCCCTGCAGCGACCGAACCTCGATGTTTATGACACGTTTCGAACGGTTCGCGGCGATGTCAGGCAAGCGACCGGCAATGCCCAAATACCTTGGATCACCGGCTCGATCGAAACGCGGTTCGTGTTCCGGCCACAGGCGGCAATCTTGAACGCGGAAGCAGTCGTTCCGCCCACCGAGACCTCGAGCCCGGTTAATATTGACGAGGTGCTGTGGACCTTCATCAAGGATAGTCCAGATCCTGCCGATTTCGAGCGCTTCGCAAAGATCTTTCCCCAAAGCGCGCACGCGGCCGAGGCGGAAGAAAAGAGCCGTGTCCAGGTTGCTGCCCTTTCGAAACGCGGGCTCTATATCCGCGAAAGCCTTGTCGCCTCATCCATCGCCAGCCAGGTGCCGAGCGCAGGCGACTCCGAGGCCAAGGAGTTCGTCTTCCAACAATCGGGCGAGCGAGCGGTGAGCGAAACGTTCAGGATGTGGCCGAGTTTACTGCCCGAGACGGCGGGCGGGATGCGCAGTCTTGTGACCGAATGCGATCTTTACGGTGCTGACCCGAACGATCCGCAGCGACAAGTCCCCGGCGTCAGTAATGGTCTCGTCAATGTGCGCGACGCGTTGCGGGCCTGCGCCTTTGCGCTTGCAGCAGACCAGAACAATCCCCGGCTGCAGTATCAGCTTGGGCGCGTTCTCGAGATCGCCGGTCGATACAACTGGGCGGAGTATTTCTACAAAGTCGCCGGCGGCCATCAGTATAGCGCGGCTCTCGTCAACCTCGGCTATATGGCACGCATGGGGATCGGCCGGAAGGTCGACTACGATCAGGCTCTCTCCTACTACATGGCGGCCGCAAAAATGGGCAACCTACGCGCGCGCACGAACGTCGGCACGGCCTATATTCTTGGCCAAGGTGTCTCGAAGGAGCCAGAAGAAGGCATTCTCTGGTATCGTCTTGCCGCTTCCAGCGGATGGGCGAACGCTATCACGGCGCTGGGTGACTGCTACAGGCTGGGCACGGGTGTAAAGCAGGATGCCTCGCAGGCGGTAGCGCTTTACATCGCGGCGGCCGACACTGGCCAGATCGACGCCATGGCAAATCTGGGTCAGGCCTATATCAGCGGAGAGGGCACCAAAAAGGACCTTCGACGTGGCTTGGAGACCCTGCTCAAGGCAACGGACATGGGCAACAAATACGCCCCCTATTATGCCGCGAGGCTGTACCTGAAAGGCGCCGATAAACTTCCTGCTGATCGAAATCGAGCGCTTTCCCTTTTCAAGTTATCTGCCAATCGCGGCCTTGAACTGGCCAACCTCGATCTTGCCTTCGGTTACGACAAAGGCAGCTTCACGGGAAAGGCGGATGTGCCGCTTGCCTATTATTATGGGGTGCTGGCCGAAAAGCTGGGCGTCAATCGAGCCGATGAAGCGCGCGCGGCGATCGGCAAGAAACTTGACACGGCAACACGGCAAAAGATGGAAGCTCAGGTCGATCTCTTTCTGGAACAGAACGGCAAATGACGGTCCGGAGCTGACCTGAACGGGGGGCAACGGCATGCGGATGCAGTATCGCTCGATATCGGATCTTCACAAAGCGATCGTCAACGGGTTGCACATGCTTCCTCGCGAGATCGATCTGGTCGTCGGCATTCCACGCAGCGGCTTACTGGCCGCCAACATGCTCGGCCTTGTCGCCAACCTACCGACGACCGACCTGGACAGTTTCATCGAAGGCCGCGTTTATTCGTTCGGTGCAACCAAGAATACGGCGTCGTTCAGGAGCGCATCGGATGTTCGAAAGGTTCTTGTCCTCGACGACAGCATCAACACCGGTGGCGCCATGCGGGAAGCCAAAGCCAAATTGATGGCATCCAAAACACGCGCTCAGTTTGTCTTCGCGGCGGTCTATGGCCTGCGCGATAGCGTCGAGGATGTCGACTTTATATTCGAGGTCGTCGAACAGCCAAGGCTCTTCCAGTGGAATTTCATGCATCACGGCCTGTTATCGAAGGCGTGCATCGACATTGACGGGGTGCTCTGCCTCGACCCGACCGATACTGAAAATGACGATGGTCCGGCCTATGAAGCCTTCTTGAGAAATGCGCGGGCGCTTCACAAACCGACGCGATTCATCGCCTATCTCGTGACCAGCCGGCTCGAAAAGTACAGGTCCTTGACCGAAACATGGCTTCGTACAAATGCGATCGACTATGGCAAGCTCATCATGCTCGATCTGCCGAGCGCGGCGGAGCGTCGGCGGCGGGGCACTCATGCAAGATTCAAGGCCGCCTTTTATCGGCGGTGCGACGCTGAGATCTTTGTCGAGAGCAATCTTAGGCAGGCGAACGAGATTGCCAGGATATCGAACAAGCCAGTCCTTTGCACGGAGACCCACCAGATGGTTTCACCGACCACCTCTTTGCGCCGCTTGTTCAATATGAGAATGCCTTTCGATGCTTTCGCGTTTTTGAGGCGAGAGCAGACAATGCCCGAGGAACTCCGCTATACGATTGCCGACGCGCATGACCGCGCAAAATCTCGAACGCTTGTCACCTGGTTCGGGCCGAGACCAGACGGCTTTCTCGAAGCCATCGAGTCCATTCGCAAGATCTGCACGGCCAAGAACGAATATCCGATCATTGTTCTTTCCGATTTCCATCAGGAACTCATGTCCCGGGCAGAGACGCCGGCCGAATTCATTCCGCAGGTGCACCACCTTCCGTCGCTTTCGCCCGGCCAATATCAGGACTATGTGCGCAGGCGTTACGACCTTATGTTGCGAAAGTGGGCGATCTCGCGTGAGGTGACATTGGGGTTGAGCTTTGAGGAATTCCTTGCCGAGCAATTGTCATAGCGAAAAGGCGGAGCACGCTTAGATAAACCCCTCAATTAATCTTCAGGGTTGAAACGTGCATCTATTCGTTGCTTAAAAAGCCAGGGAGGTCCATCGGGGCTGCATCGGGTCGTAGAAAATAATGAGTTTCAACTTGCGGCCATTGACTTTCGTGGTTTGTGAATGCTTACTAAAATAAGCTGCGGGGAGGGCAATATATGCTTCGCAAGATCTCTATCCTCGGAACGCTGATACTTGCCTCATGCACCTCTCAAGGCTCGAATATGACGCTGGCGTCGATGATCAGCGGTTACCGAGGTGCGCCGACCGCCGCTGAAGAAGTGGCCTGGCGCAACGCACGGCGAAGCAACACCGATCAAGCCTATCGCAATTTTATCAGCAGGTATCCGAACAGTTCCTATGTCGCAGTTGCGGCATCAAGGATCACCCGCTCGGTCAAGCCAAAGCCCGTTGCTGTCAGGAATTTGGAAAGTCCCGAACGTAACTCTTCTTTCGGCCGTAGCGGCAGCGCTTATTGAAGCAGCGGGCCTGACAACTGAGAAATGACTCTGGTAGCATTGATAGACCCAATCTGGCTTTCGAATGCATTTTGATATTGTCCATGCAGCCGATCCTCGATTTTATGGCGGCTCCTCATCCGCGGTGCGGGTCGAGATCCAATCCGCCCGGCAATTCGGCCTCTCGACGGCTCTGCTTCCATTTCTCGGCGTTTCCGACATCCGTTCCAGGCGGTTCGAGGAACGTCTTCTCGACGTTCTTGAGCGTCAGGAGGTGCCGTGGCTGACGGGCGAGGAGCCAGTCGAGTGCGACATTCTCTTCGCGCATAATCCCCTGGCGTTCGCGCACATGCCGGCACGGCCGCTGCGCCTCAGATCGAAGGTCGTCCTCCTTTCGGTCCAGCATCCGCCCTTCGACGGAGTGGGGAATGCGCAATACAATATCGACGTAGTGAAACGAAATCTGGAGAGAATGTTCGGGGCGCCCGTCATCTTCGCACCGGTCGGCCCCAAGGTGCGCCATCAGTTCGAAGACATCATCGCCGGCAGACCTGAGCTCTTGCGTCATGATCTCTTCAATCTCGTCGACCTTGACGAGTGGCCGATCAGGACCGCGCAGCCGCCGCGCGAACGGGCGGTTATCGGCAGACATTCGCGTCGCGATCTCCTGAAATGGCCGGACACCGAGGCTGAATTGCGCGCGGCCTATCCCGACCTTGGCAATGTCCAGGTTAAGGTCATGGGCGGTGTGCCAGACCAGATCGTGCCTTTGATTGGAGCCAACTGGAACATCTCGCCCTATTCGAACAGCGGTGTGCCTCAATTTCTGAACAGGCTTGATTTTTACGTGTTCTTTCACAGCCGGCAATGGGTTGAGGCGTTTGGCATTGGCATTGCCGAAGCGATGGCGAGCGGGCTTGTGACCATTCTGGACCCATCGTTTCGGGACCTGTTCGAAGATGGTGCGGTTTATTGCCGGCCTGAAGAAACAACCAACGTTCTGGAGAGATTTCTCGCCTCTCCCGAGGCCTTCAACGCACAGTCGGCAGCCGCGCGCGCATTGGTCGAGAAGAAGTTTTCGACGAGCCGATACCCGGAAAGAATGCATGCGCTCTATGACGAACTCGGGCTTAGCTCGCCTCCCGCGCTTGCCACGGTTGGCAAGGCCGTTGACGCTGACGCCTTCTCCGCGTCGAGCGGGCGCGCAACGGTCCGTTCCGGGCCGGGAAGACCGCAACGGTCGCTAATGGGACGTCGGCGTGTCCTGTTTGTCGCGACAAACGGCATAGGCCTTGGCCACATCACGCGATTGATGGCAATCGCCGAGCGCATGTCGCCTGACATGGAGCCCGTTTTCCTGACAATGTCGGCCGGATCTTCGATTATCGAAGCACGTGGGCACCCGGTCGACTACATACCGTCCGCCCCGAAGATCGGTGTCACGGACGACAGCTGGAATGAGGTCTTCGCACAGGAATTGCTGGCCGCCGTGGAGGCGTTTGCCATCAACAGCGTCGTCTTCGACAGCAACCATCCCTTTCCCGGCCTGCTGAAAGTGCTGGCCGCCCGTCCCGATCTGAACTGGGTCTGGATTCGCCGCGGGATGTGGGCTTCCCGTCATGGTCTCGATCCGTCGATGCAGCATCGGTTCGACATGGTGATCGAGCCGGGCGAGTTCGCCGCGGACGAAGATCACGGCATCACCGCGCAATTGCGCGCCGGCGTGATCGGCGTTTCTCCGATCCTCCTCGTTGACAATGACGGCAGGCTCTCGCGGGCAGAAGCTGCCTCGGCTCTCGGTGTCGATCCTGCCGGTCTCGTCGCCGTCGTGCAGCTCGGTTCGGAACGAAATTTTGACGTCAGCCGGCTGCGGCCGGCGATCATCGACGGGCTGCTCAAACATGGCGTCCAGATCATCGATGCGGTCAATCCCCTCGCCCCGAAGCGCGAGGATCATATTGGAGGCACCGTGCAAAAGGCGATCTATCCGATCGCCAGATATTTCAACGCCGTCGACCTGATGATAACGAATGCCGGTTACAACAGCTTCCACGAATCTATTTATGGCGGCATCCCGGCAATCTTCGTTCCTAATGAGGCGCCCGAGATGGACGAGCAGGCCATCAGAGCCGCCTATGCGCAAAGCTCCGGTTTGGGGCTCTGTCTGAGAGCGGTGGATGTCGAGCGAGCGCACGAGGCCATCGAACTCGCCCTGTCGGAAGATTTTCTCACCCAGTATCGTATGCGCGCAGCTCGCATCGTTTTTGCCAATGGAGCGCGTGAAGCGGCACTGGCGATTGAAGAGCTGGCATTCTCTGTCAGGACTGATCGCGCGCTTGGGGGATCGATCGCCCGTGTATGACATTTTCGCAGCGCCCGATTGCGCAGGTCAGACAGATCCCCTCCTTTCAGGCGTTGCGGTCTACCGGACGGCCACACGACAGGCATCGGATGGTTGCACTGTTGATGTCACTTCCGAGGCGACGGCCCTTTGTGCTAGGCTTCTCCATCAGGATCGCCGGCGTCACGAGACAGGGGCATTCTCCGCATGGCTGATGATCGCAAGACAACCGTCCAGACGCCGCTCGGATCCGAAGCGCTGACCTTCACGCATTTCATCGGCCGCGATGAGGTCAGCCGGTGTTTTGCCTTCACGGTCGGCTTCATCAGTTCCGATGAAAATGTCGACGCATTGAAGCTGCTCGGAAAACCCTTGTCGGTTGAAGGAGAAAGCGGAGACAAGAAGCGCTGGTTCAGCGGGCTCGTCACGGATTTTCGCCTGACGCGCATCGAGGAGAGGTTTGCCTACTACGAGGCGGAGGTGCGGCCCTGGCTTTGGCTGCTCGGCAACAGCACCGATTGCCGTATCTTCCAGAATATGAGTGTCGTCGAAATCGTCGAGAAGATCTTTTCGAAATACAAGGCGGCAAAATTCGAAAAGCGGTTGCAGGGTTCCTACGAGGCGAGGGAATACTGCGTGCAATATGACGAAAGCGACCTCGACTTCGTGCAGCGGCTGCTTGAGCACGAAGGCATCATGTATTTCTTCGAGTATGCCGAGGGCGAACACACCCTCGTCCTTGCCGATGCGATGAACAAGCTGAAGCCGGCGCCAGGCTATGGGAGCGTCAAGTTCCGGGCCGAGGGCGATCCCGTGCGTCGGGATGAGGAATATATGACGGACTGGGTTTCGACCAGTTCCGTCCAGCCCGGCATTTTCGCTCACACGGACTACGATTTCACCAAGCCGGGCGCCGACCTCATGGCGCAATCGGCGCAACCTTTCTCTCACGCAGAGGCGCAGGGTGAGCATTATCGCCATCCGGGCGCGCATCTGACGGTCGGCCGCGGCGATGCGGTTGCCGTCGTCCGGCGGGAGGAAATTCAGGCGGCACATCAGCGGATCGCTGCCGCCGGCACGGTACGTGGGCTTGCATCGGGCTCCACGTTCAAGCTTGAAAATTTTCCTCGCAAGGATCAGAACGCGGAATATGTCGTGCTTCGCGCCGACTACCGTCTGTTCGACCCCGGCTACCGGCCTGCCGCCGATGCAGGGGAAGAAACCTTCCGGGCAATTTTTCAGGTCGCTCCGACGTCCATCACTTATCGGCCGCCGCGCACCACGACAAGGCCGGTCATGCGCGGGCCACAGACCGCGACCGTGGTCGGCCCAGCGGGCGAGGAGATCTTCACCGACAAATATGCACGCGTGAAAGTGCAGTTCCACTGGGACCGCCTCGGCAAAAAGGATCAGAACAGCTCCTGTTTCGTGCGCGTGTCGCAGACCTGGAGCGGTGCCGGCTGGGGCTTCATCCAGATTCCCCGGATCGGCCAGGAGGTGATCGTCGACTTTCTCGAAGGGGATCCTGACCGACCCATCATCACCGGCAGGGTCTATAACGGCAAGGAAATGCCGCCCTACGAGTTGCCGGGAAACGCCACGCAATCCGGATTGAAGACGAATTCCTCGCCGGGGGGCGGTGGCTGGAACGAATTGCGTTTCGAAGACAAAGCCGGATCGGAGGAGGTCTATTTCCAGGCGCAGAAGGACCACAACCTTTTGATCAAGCACGATCGCAGCAAGCTCGTCCAGCACGACCAGTCGGACCGCATCGACAACAATGCCAAACACTCCGTCGGCGTGAACCTGGACGAGGATGTCGGCAACAACAAGACGACCAAGGTGGGTGTCGACCGCACCGTCAAGATCGGATCGAACGATACCGAGACGGTCGGGGTCAATCGATCTCTGACCGTCGGCGCTAACGAGACGATCAGTATCGGCTCAAACTCGACAGAGACGATCGGCGCCAGTC
The DNA here is from genome assembly GCF_002531805.1 of Rhizobium sp. M1. NCBI lineage: Bacteria > Pseudomonadati > Pseudomonadota > Alphaproteobacteria > Hyphomicrobiales > Rhizobiaceae > Rhizobium > Rhizobium sp. M1. The sequence goes on from NZ_NWSW01000009.1 coordinate 67,467, forward strand.
ATACCCAGACCGTCGCAATCGTCCAGACGGTGACGGTTGGTGCCGCACGCGTCGATACCGTCGGCGCGACAGAGACCAGATCAGTGGGCGCGACGCAATCGAACACGATCGGCGCGTCCCGTTCCGTCAGCGTCGGTGCCGGCCAGAGCCACGACATCGGCGCCTCCGACAGCTGGAATATCGGCGCGGACCAGAGCGTGTCGATCGGCGGGGCGCAGACGAGCAGCGTTGGCAAGGCGCGTAGCGCCAAGATCAGCGACGACGATGCGACGGAAATCGGCGGCAGCCGGGCGGTGAAAGTCGCCAAGGGCAGTCTCGTCGAGGTGGGCGAGGATGGAGCGATCAAGATCGGACAGGACCTGCTGATCGAAGCGGGAGACTCGGTCGTCATCAAGTGCGGCTCGGCAAGCATCGCGATGAAGAAGGACGGCACGATCTCGATCGAAGGCAAGGACATTTCGATCAACGCGTCGGGCAAATTCAACGGTAAGGCCTCGGGAGAGGTCACATGGAAGGGCAGCAAGATCAATCATAATTGAGGACGGGTCATATGTCCGACATTCTGGAGCGGATTGAAGGAGTGGTCATCGGGCTGTTGCTGGGTTTCGATGCAGGCGTGCCACTGGTCGTCTTTCCCGGCAACCCCGAGGAGACAGCGCTCCGTGCGAAAAGCTTGGCAGAGCTCACGTCTGCCATGGTCGGGGCTGAGGTAGCGTTGCTCTTCGAGGGTGGGGACCCGTCTCGGCCGCTAATCGTAGGGCGCATCGTCGATCCGGCGCGCGGGGCGCCGGCGCCGAATGTTGTTCGTGACGGCGAGCGTGTGCAGATCACAGCCGGAGAGCGGATCGAACTTCGTTGCGGTAAGGCGACGATCATCATGGAAAGGGATGGGCACATTACCATTCGGGGCACGTATGTGACGAGCCACGCAAGTGCAGCCAATCGCATTCGCGGCGGATCGGTGAACCTCAACTGATGGCAGCCGCGCCCGTTCTTCGCGAAATCGTCCGCCAGCACGCTGAAATGGCTGCGTTCTTATGGACCGTCTACGATTATCACCTCCTTCATCCGGACGAAAATCCTGACATGGATGAGGAGCGGCTCGCTCGCCTGGTCGAGCGACTTGAGGCCCATCTCGATGGGCTACGAGTGGCAGGGGAAACAGGGCAGGAAATCGCCAAGGAGCGATATGCGGAGTTTCCCGAGGCAGGCGAGCTGTTTGTGGTGCGGATGCTGAGCGCCAGACGATCGATCCCTGTGAAAGAGCTGGACCTGGACAAGGTCAGGGAATATTTGACCGCCAACGGCGCAAGCGCTCAGAGATAGCGCGTGTTCATGTCGATGACCTGAATATACAGCTGTCCGTCGTAGCCAAACTCGAACCCCGACCAGGAATTTCCGTCAAACAGGAAGATCTCTTTCCACCCGGTGACGACGAGCAAATCGGGCGACGGCTGCATCGCATAGGCAAAGCCCAACGCCCGGAACTCTTTCAGGACGTGATTGTCCTGGACGAAAACCCCGAAGTCATTGTCGCCCCAAAACCGCGCGCCCTTGAAGTCACATATCGACATGAAATCACTATCGGGCGCCTTAATCTCTTTCAACACATTGTTTCGGTACTCAAAGCAGAAGCCGTCTTCGCAGCCGATGCTGATCGTCGCGTTGGGCGAGACATGGATCGCTTCGATTGAGCGGTTGAAATCGAGCGGGACCTGCCGCCAACGGTCCCCTTGCAGATGGAGGAGAGTGCCATTATTGCCCGCCACATAAAGGAGCTCGGCCGACGGGCCATGCATCGCCCGCAGGAATGACGATATCAAGGGTTGGATCGGCTGCCACGAAATGCCGTCAAAACGACACACGCAGCCGTCCTCGCCGTAGGTGAAGAGCGCCCCGTCGGGCAGGCGAAACAGCTTGTGAAAGAAGGGTTCCGGCGCCCGTGCGGTGCTGTGCGAACCGCCACGCAGGAAATGGGTCAGGCCGCCGACTTCCAGAAGCACATGATCATCCTGCGAACTGCTGATGTGCGACAACATCTGGTTTTCCAGCTGCAAGAGCACGTGAAACCGGGCGCTACGTCCTGTAAAATCCACCAACAGCAGATAGGAACGCCCGCGCTCCCTGTATTCATCGCTCAGTTCAATCGAAACACCAAAAAGCGTGCCGCCAAGATGAAAGCCACGCATCACCTCCAGGTAGACGTCTTGTGCGGGGACGCCATCTATCGTCTTGCGCCCGGTCATGCCACTGTCCTGTGACGCATCGTTCGCATCTCATTAAGCTCCTCCATTGATTTCTTGGGAGGCGGAGGACCGACGACGCTCTGAATGTAAGCCATAAATACCATAGTCAGACATTTCGCGACCTTCTCTTGCGTGGCAGGGCTGGAATTCTTGCACTCCTTGTGTTGTTCGGAGATTGACTTCGTTCCCTTGGCGACAGCTCCGCGTAGCTTAGGCGACCTGCCTGTCTGTGCCTCCAGTTTTGCGTTGTAGTCGTTGACCGCCTTTGTCTTCGTGTCATGGGGAGTGTCCTTGCGGCTCCCTTTGCCGGTTTCCTGGAACCCACCGCCCTTCTTGTGCTTCATCGAACGGATGCAGACACATGGGGCCGTGTGCACACTGTAATCCTTCCACTGATCGTACGAGGTATTATGAGCTCGATCGGGCTGGAAGTATTCGTTTCCGACATAGTGTTCCGATTGATATCCCTGCGGACATTTCTTCTTGTTATGCGGATGCAGACGTAAGTTCATCTTCTGCAGGAGTTTGCCGCACGTTATTCCTCCGACATTTGCCGAGAGCACATGAACCCAAGGTGGCGTGCCGGCCTGTGGCGATGCGTGGTCATTGGTCGCCATATCGCTGAAGCGAATGACCGGCTCGCCATCGAATTTGACGTCATTCGACCAAGAGTGGAAATACTCCTTGCCGATATTTTTGGACGTGATGAGGTTTTTCTTTGGTGCGCAGCCGGCTTCGGTGCCGGTTGTCTTCGACAGATAGGATTTGTTCTTGATGTTGACCGTCTGCCCCCCGATCTTGACCGTGCTCGTGCCCTTGTCGGTGTCGCTCGACGTACCGAAGCTCGGATAGGGAACGGGGACACCCGGTGGCGTCGCGGGCGTCTGAGGCGGAGTGAAACAGGTGTCGGGGAATGCGGCGATAGTCTTTCCATCGGTGTCCTTGCCCGAAATCTCCAATCCGTTCGCAAAGACATTTCCCATCACGGCACCCTGGATAAGAAGATCGCAGCACCGCAAGCACCATTGTCGCTGGATGCCTCGACGAGAACGGGGCTGCCGCCCGAATAGCCCTTGGCGGCTGCGGTCATCGCCATTCCGACCATGATCGGCACGACCGCGGCTCCCACATTGCCGAGCGATTCGGCGGGAGACCGGATATCCTGAAAGTCGTGGGCCCCGCGAACCAGCCGGATCGACGCAAGGGCTGATTGTCTGAACCAATATTGCTCGCCGATGAGATCTGCGATCCTGTAGCCAAGACCCGCCATTTCGATCCCGCATTCAGCCAAGGCCTCCCTGTAAGCCGCCGTCATGCCATCGCCACGCAATGGGAGATGCATCCCGTCTTCATCGAGCCCGTTGTAGATGAAAGCCTGTTCTCGACTGAGCCCCAGCCCAGCGAGTCGGAAATTGCCCTGTCCCGCCCGGCCGCAGAGGATCGCGCCGGCGGCTTCGCCCGGAATGAAACCATTGGCGTTGTCTGGCGTCAGCAGCCGGTTCTCGGCCAGATAGTGCGTGACCGTTCCGGCTGTGAGATAGCTGTCCACGCCAGCGATGACGACGTGTTCCGTGTCCGGATCGGCCAACAATCGCGCTGCTGTTCGCAAGGCGGCATGTCCTGCCGGCCTTCCTTCGCTGATCACGCGCGTGGAGTGGGTGGCCGAATTTCCAAGGAGATCGCCAATTCGGCGTACAAGCTGCAAGCTGTCTTCGATCGGAGAACCGGGACGACCTTCCTCGGGAATGCAAAGTACCAGCTGGGTGGCCATTGCACGGGCGGTGGACAAGGCATCCAAACTTTCTCGAATCGCAGCTGCGACCAGGTAGGCCATACGCTGCTCGCCCACAACTTCGTGGATCAACGGGATCGGAGCGCCGATGATCGGCTCATCCGGGCCCGACTGAAATCGGGTTTCCTGAAATCCATCAATGCGCGAGCGTATGGCAGCGCAGGCCGACGGCGCATCGAGACCAACGGCGGTTACCATCCCGCAGGCGAGGACATCAAGCGCGCGGGTCGTCATGCGCCCACCTCGTCATCAGCGATCATTTCCGTCTGCGTTGCCACGTCCCGGATATATTGCTTGCCTTCTTCCCGAGCCCTTCTCATCGTCGCAGTCGGAGGACCGACCCAGGCCTCCCCGAATTCGGTGATGACTTTTCGTATCCGCACCTCTGCTCGCCAGACCATTGATAGGCGCCTGCTCTCAATATCGAACAGCAGCGTGTCGGGTCGGATGGTCTTGTCGAGCACTATCTCGTCATCGCGAAAAATCGTCATTGGCAGTGCCGTATCGGGCAGCAAAAACCAGGTCTTTCCCTCGGGAGTAAGGTTGATGAGTATCACCTGCTCACCACCTTTGGGGTGAGATATCTGCTGATCGGATGGCGCCATCTGAAAATAGCGCTCATCGAAATCGGGAGGCAGGAACGGGAAGATGTTGTCGATCCAATTCTGGTCATAGGTCCCCGCGAACTCGATCCTGCCGGGACAACCTCGACCATAGGGGCCGAAACTCATCGGCCGATAGTCGCCGAACGGCGAGCGGATCTCTTCGTTGACAGCCTGCGTGTTCGGCAGCCTCAGGCCAGGAATAAAGCGCTGATTGCTCGTGCGCGCCCAACCGGTGCCGTAGGGGTTTTGCTTGTAACTTGCGGGCGTTTGTTCACCGGGATCGAGCCGGTCGATGCCACCCCAGGCCGTGTCGTATGAGAAGGGCTGACGCAGGAAGAGTTCAGCATCCGTCGCGACGAAGGTCGGGCCTCGAGCACGCCATTCGCGTTGACCGAGGACTTCGAAAACCTTTGACCAGTTTCCAATCTTGATTCCGACCGTGACGCGGTCGGCTGGACGGCCCTGCGGAGCGTAGGCGCATCCATTGGCGATGACGTCGCAGAACGCTTTGCGGAACGCGAAGTCGGATTCCCAAAGAGTTGCCGAATAACCCGGTTCGCCAGTGTAGGTGTCGGCCATGACCAGCGGGACTTGCTCGGGCGATTTCTGCGCGACGCCGCCCGCGACATCGGGAAAGTCGAAGGTTCCCTTGACGACGACGACAATGTATTCCCGACCCTGCTTGTCCATGCCCATCGTGAATTCGGTCGGGTAACCGGTCTGGTTCCAGATCCTCATCAGACATGGCTCTCGTCTTCGGGGAAAAACTGCCCAAGCGCGGCATCGGGCATGGCAGCGTCGATCGCGGTTACCTCACGCTCCCATGTCCAGAAAACCATGCCGCGAACCGGGCCATCGCACGCCTTGGACGCTGGGTAAGGCAGTGCCGCAAGGACGCTGGCCAACGCGTCGCCGTCCATTCTATCGTCTCTTGCTGACGTCCCTGTCGCTTCCAGCTGACCGAACCAGTCTGCGGCAACGCTTGCAATCTCAATGGCGGCAAGTGGGGGCGCTGCGGCGATGGTCAGCGGAAACCGCCTGCCGGCACGATCAGCGCTTGCCAGGATCACGCCAGTCATCGCGCCGAATGTCTCCCCGCCGAGCAGAAATCGCAGGACCGGAGCGTCTTCCATCGACCCTTGCGAAAATCGGTGAACCAGATGCTGGCTGATCCACCGATCCCACCGCCCGACGAAGGAGGCCGGCAGGCGGCGAGTGACGAAATCGCCCATCGCCGGCAGCTTTCCGAAGAATCCAGGCAGGATCAAAGCTGCGTCGGGCACGAGAACCTCCCAAACATCTTCAAGTCGAAGGGATTGGCGACACTTGCCGCGCGGAGCTCGAAATCGGCGTAGTAGCCCTGGGCGGCAAGGCGGAGCTTGAAGAGCTCGGCAAGATTGGTCCCGCTCAGCCGACCGGCGCGCAGCATCCGCAGAAACGCCCAGCTTCCAGTCTCGCTGACCATCACTTCCGGCGAACCGTCGAGGGGCTGAAAGGCGAGGGTGATCACACCGGTGCCATCCTTGCCGGGCCAGGTCATTGGCTGCGGGCGCGTCGGGTTGTTGAAGTAGGAGAGACTCTGACCGTCGACATTCAAGGTCACGCGGCTGACTGTCGGCGAAAGATCTTTGGGCTCGAGCGTGAAGGTCAGGATTGGCCCAGCGCCTCCCGGGAAGAGGCTGTCGCGGATCAGCCGCGCCTGTTCCAGCGCCGCCAGAGGGCGGGGATCGAGCTTGATGTCGGAGCGCCATTTCCAGGGGTGGCTGGTCGTGTCGATGTAGTTGACCAGATTATTATTGATAAAACTGTCGATCAGCCCGCCGGGACCGAAGACGCGCTGAAAATCGACGACATTGACATCGATTGCGCTGTCGGGGACGAACGGATAGCGGTTGGTAAGCGCTGCCTGGCAGAAGGGAAGCACGTCGGCACGCCAGATGGCATTGAGCTCTGAAGTGACCGCCCCTGTTGCCAGCGCGCTCGTATTCCCGGCCAATCCGGCCAGCCAGTCGTCTAGCGGATCGGGAAGGGTCACGGCTTGTTTTGCCACTGCACCGGTCAGTTCCGCCAGTCCGCCCTGTCTTTTCATTGCGTCCTGCGCATCCGGGCTTGCCGACACGGTTTGAAGCATGTTCGACAGCGCGGTCAAGGCTGCGACTGCATCATTGAGTGCGGGAGGCTGGCCATCGACCTCGACAATGGCCGCCCTGATGGGTTTGAAATGCTCGGCGACCAGCGCGCCCGAAAGATCTACATCCGACTTGGAGCCGGCTGCAGGCATCATCTTCACGCCCTTGGCGGCAAGTTTGCCGATCTTGCCAAGCTTGGACAAAAGCTTGGATGCTCCTGGCGGAGGAGCCTGGCCGCCGCCGCCGTCATCGGCACGGGTCAGTTCCGTCTCGCGCACGATTGCGGTCAGCAGACGCTTCATTGAGGAATCGGCGCTGGAGAGATCCTTGAGGTTTTCGCTGGCGGTCTGCAGGTCGGCCAGTGGTGCAAGCCTGATGTCACGCATGAAGCTGTCCCACTTGGCGATATAGTCGTCATAGTAAAGCTTGAGGATATCTTGCGAGAGGACGGCGACCGACGGGCTGGCGCTCTCGGAACATCCGCCGGCAAAAACCGAGCGGTCCAGCGCGGCCTGCGTTGCGACGTCTTCGAGCCGGGTTAGGATCACGTTATGGAATCCGTCATAGGTGAAGGCACCGCTGATGCCGACTCTCAGCGTCTTGTCGGAGCGCCGTGCCAGAACCTTCAGGCCATTCGGGCCGACATGATCTGCCGGGATCCATTCCTTCAGCGCCGTGACCTCCGGATCGGAGAGCAGTGCGCTATAGGCGCGCAGCGGCAGCGGGATCGAGCAGATCGTGCGGAGCGCTTCGCCCACCAGCGCTTCGTCAGGAGCGACGAAAGCCTGTTCCGTTGCCATATTGTCGATCGCCGCAAGCTGATGATCCGCTGCCATCTCGGTCTTGAAAGGTGGCACGGGGGCCGATTCAGGTAATTTCTCCGTCCACCATTGCTTGGCGAAGTCCGGGTCCATCGGCGACAGGCCGGTCATCATGCGATAGGTTTTCAGCGCGCCCAACTGGAACTCGGGGTCGCGGATCTGCCGCCACATCGTCGCCTCGAGCAGCGCGACCATGCGAGGTTCCAATATATTGCGCAGGGTGCGGTTATAGGCGTCCGACTGCGCCTGGCGAATTTCGGTTTCAGCGGAAGGACCTATCACGGCAGCTATTCCGCCTGGCTGGTCGGTCCGTGCATTCGCCACTTCCGTGGCGGCTTCGAGCGCCAAATCAAGGTCGAGTGGATCCACCGGCGCCTGGCGTGCTGCAACCGGCGTCAGGGGAAGCTGCAGGGCCTCGAGCTGTTCGGCCTGCGCCGCGAGGGCGGCATCGTTCTTCCGATAGGATATCGTGAACAACAGACCGGCAATGACCACGAACGCTGTTGCTGCTAAGGCGGCGCCACGCCATATCCAGATGCGCCGATCCTCTGCAGCCGGATCGAAGGTGCCGAGGCCCGCCTCCTTGAAAATGACCTTCGTCAGCAGGTCTTTGAGGAAGAAGCTGCGCTTTTCGGCCCGCAACATTGGTGCAACGGGTTGGGCAGGCAGGCCGAAGGATGAGGCCAATGCTGCCGTCAGCCGGTCGATTGCCGTACCTTCCTGGGTGGCGGAGGTCAGATAGATACCTCGCAACCAGGCGCTTTCCGCATATTTGCTTTCGCCGAAGACGGTCTCGATCAGCACACGAACCGGTTCTGAAAGGCTTTCGACCTGGGCTGGGAAACGAAATATTTCCGCCCGGGCGGTCAGGTTCTCCTCGCCTTCGAGACGCGGAATGAGACGTCGTTCGAGCACGCCGGCCAAGGCCGAGAATTCCTCGGTGACTTCGATGCCCTCGATGCGGGCGCGTGGCGGGAAGGTCACTCCCCACACTTGTTCACGATCGGCCGTCGAGAGCGCCCCGAAGAAGCTTTCGAAGCCCTTGATCAGGTCCGCTTTCGTCAGCATGAGATAGACTGGCAAGCGGATCCCGATGCGTTCCTGAAGCTCGGTCAAGCGTTTGCGGATCTGCCTTCCATGCATCCGGATCGCCGCATCGTCTTCCGAGAGCGTGTCTATGCCGAGCGCCACGATGACGCCATTTAACGCACGACGGCCCCTGTGCTTTTTCAAGAGATCGAGGAAGCCCAGCCATTCCGCTGCATCGACCTCCGGCTGGCTCTCCTGCTGAACGTAGCGACCGGCGGTATCGATCAGCACCGCCTCCTCGGTGAAGAACCAATCGCAGTTGCGCGTGCCGCCGACGCCATGAAGGTCGTCGGTGAGATCGATTGGAAAACTCAATCCGGATTGCCGGAGGGCTGTCGTCTTGCCCGTCGCAGGCGGGCCGATAATGACATACCAAGGCATCTCGCGGAGAAACTTTCGGCCGCCGACCTTCTGGCGTTTGAGATCCGCCATGACCTCCCGGAATTTCGCTCCGACGGCGGCAACGCCCTCTTCAGCTGGACTTGGCGGAGCCTCGGGCTGCGGGGCAATCTCGGAAACGAAGAGACGGTTGGCGCGCACCGCACGCCGCCGCGCCGCAACCCACCAGATGATGAACACGAGGAACAAAAGGCCGATGATGACCAGTCGCACGATCTCGGAAGCAAACGGCGCACTGTCTCCGACGCTGACGATAGGACCGAATATCCAGACGATGAGGGACAGCAAAATGAGCCCGATGAAGGTCCAGAGCCAGCGAGAGGTGAGAACAGCCCAGAGGAACCGGAAGATCGCCATCTCAGAGCCTCTTTTGAATAAGGATTTCGATGCGGCGGTTGGCGGCCCGACCCTCGCGGCTGTCGTTTGCGGCAAGCGGCTGTGTCGCCGCGCGTCCTTGCGATTTCAGCTGCCCTGTCGGCACGCCGGAGGCGGCCAGCAATGAGGCAATCGTCGCAGCGCGGGCTTCGGAAAGGCGCTGGTTGTTGGACAGCGGATTGCTCGCTTGCAGCGGGACATTGTCGGTGTGCCCGGTTATGGTAATACCGCCGATCAGCTCCGCATTCTGCTTGAGAACCGCTGCAATGGAAGCAACGAGGGGTTCAAAGCCCTTCGTCAATTCGGGTCTGGCAGACTGGAAAAGCTCCGGTGTGCTTGACTGCAAAAGAAGCGTGACCGAAGAGGCGTTTTCATTTCCCTTCAGGGCCGGCAGCAGGGAAGCGGGCGCTGCGGCGCGAAATTCCGGCAGCAATTGGAAAATAACGGGCTCTACGGGTGGTGCGTTCGGCGGTGGTGTCCGCTTCTCGGGGCGATATATTTCCGCCCGCTCGGGCGGCGGCAGTGCCCGCACCAGCGTTGCGAGCTCCTCAGCCTTGGTATCGAGCCGCATCGACAACAACATGTAAATTGCCGTCGACAGCGCTGCCGCAACGACGGCAAGGACCCAGATCGGCACGGCAAAACGGGATGGCTCGTCAGCCGCCGCAACGCCCTCCCATCTGGGCGAGAGCGGGGCAGCTTCAGCATCGGCGTCACGCAGGAAACGAGCCGCGGCGGCGCGAACGGCGCTGATCGAGCGGTCGCCAGCACGGCCGGGCACACGGTACTTGCCGCGAAAACCAAGCGCCAGGCAGAAATAATAAAGCTCGAGTAATTCCTGATCACGACCGGGATGGCGCTCCAATTCTTCCAACCGGGCAAAAAATTGCGCTCCGGCATCGACATCGCCACGGAGCATGACGACCAGCGGCTGGCGCGGCCACGCGCTTGCTCCACCCCAGGGCGTGTTCAGCGCAAGGTCGTCGAGAAGCGAGGCGACAGCCCAGGCAGCCGAGTCCGCCCGCGCAAGGGCCGAACCCGACGCCACCGCAGCGTCTCGCGCTGAAACGAGCTCTTCCATCAGTCTCGTTCGCAGCACTTCTGGATTGCTCGGTGGCAACGCACTTTCGAGTTCCGGTGCAAATTCGAGCAACTTTGCAAAGGCACTGATCAGTCTGTTTGGATGAGACCGCGCCCTTCTTGCCAGGATTCCGCCAGCAGGAAGCTGTCTTGCGCTCGCCGGGGGCGGGGGGCGGATGCGTGTACGACCCTTATCGCCTGAAAGACCGAATGGATCCTCACTTGCCATGGCGCTACCTGTTAACCGAATAGCAGTCGACTTGCGGTTCGCTGGGCAAAACGCCGGACACGCCGATTACGAAGCCGGGCGAACGCAGAAGGGATTCCCAATGTTCGCTGCGCTGATCGAGTTCAAGGCAGAGACGGTCACCGTCATAGGGGATCTCGCGAGGCTGCGAATGAAGCGGCTTTAGACGGATGCCCGGCAGTCGTGACTTCCACAGGGCCTCGAATTCGTCGGCAGCACCCACCGTCACCTGATCGACGAAGATTTTGCGCAGCGCCTCCTCGGACATGTCACATCCGACCCGCACGACAATGCGACTGGCGGTCAGCAATTCGGGATTGTCGACCCGAACCTTCCAGACATTGGTCGCGTGCTTGAGTACGGGAAGTGCCCGCGACTTCGGCTCGACATAACGCAGGCTGAGCAGCAGCGAACGCAATGTGTCTGCGAGTGCCGCAAAGGCAGGTCCCGGCGCCATGTGCTCATAGGTCGGGAGCTCGGTCAGTCGTCGGGAGCCGGAGCCGTAGGTCGCCATTCGCCCCGCAAGCCCACTCAGCTCGAGAAAGAGTTCAGCCGGGTGAAAAACCTCCTGGGGGAGCATATGGGCCAGCCGCGGACGCGCCGTGTTGGCAAGTTCGAGGACCAGCAGATTTTCCACGCTGCGGCCGGCGCCACCAAGAACCATCTTGCCATGTGCTTCGGCGATGCGGTCGAGCCCGGTTATCACCTCCTGCATCAACTGGCCGTAGAAGGCCACGGCGCCGGTCGTCAGGGCTGGTGGCAGAAAGTTTTCCCCCATCGCGACGCTGCCGTCGGCCAGCAGCCCGTCGACCTTCGCAGCCGGCATCGCGGTATAGCCGCCGGTCGCCTGCAGCGGCGACAGGAGCAGGGCTTGAGGGCGGGCGATCTCGATCTCTTCGGGATCGGCGCCACCATTGACGGCGTCACGCACGCGTTCGATCTGTCCCTTATAACGGGCTCCGGTCGGCTCGTTATGAGCGGCATCGAAACAAGCGCCGCCTGGCGGTTCCAGCGGCAGCGCAAGCTGCACCGCCCCCGCACCCATTTCGCGGGTGATGGTCAATGGCACCGGCGCATCCATCGTCTCGGGAATGGAAAAGGGCGTGCCGTCCGGAAAAATGCCGCGCGCCGACAAGACGGCAACGCGGCCTGCTTCAAGCTGTGCGGTATCCAGCGTAAGGGATCTAAAGCCGAAGGTCTGCAACCTCCCCGCCTGCAGCGCGCCGCGTATCAGGGCCTCGGTATACCGGTCTTGCTGCTGAAAATGCTGCGTCCGAAGGAAGAGTCCCTCGGACCAAAGCACCTTATTCGTATCCGTCATGCTGGAACGCCCTCCTTTCAGGCGAGCGCGAGCGCCATGCCGCCGCTACTCAATGCTACATTCGCCGTCACCGTCGATTCCGGCTTGACCGGGACTGCCTGTCGCCAGACACGGCCGCCGGGCGTCCTGAAAAACGCGACCACTCCGAGGAACGTGGCTTCCGGCGGGAACGCCACCGTCTTGGTGGCCGATCCGCCGGGAGAGACGGTCAATTGGTCGGAGCCGAGAAGGTCTGCCCCGAGTGCGGAAGCAGGGTCGGACTGGAGGGCGAAAATATCGGCAGAATTGAACTTCCCGACATCCTTGAGCCTGAGGACGAGCACGGTCACCGGGCGATCCCCGCCATCAGCGGCAAGATTCATCCCCGCCTGTCCTGTCGCCTTTACGGTCACGGTCGAGGATTTTGGCGGACCGCTCATGCAACCGGAAATCAAGCCTGTCGCACCGAGCATCATCAAGAAACCACGTCGGTTAAGCATCATTCATTCTCCCTCTCTTCATAGCCGTCCCGGAAATCGCTGCCGATTTCGCCGAGGAAGCGCGTTGATGCGCTCCTGGCAATTTCGCGATAGCGTTTCTCGTAAAGTTCCCAGAGCTTTGCCCGTCGCCCGCCGGCAAGCAGCGCGTCCCAGGCCGATTGAGACTTCAATTCGCTTTCTAGCGCCGCCGGATCGAAGCGCTCCACCATCCTTGCCAGCGCGGCCTGGACGCCGCGCCAGGTGCGCACGTGATGGTGGGCGAGATCGCGGATGGAGCCGTTGATCGCCGCTTCGGGCGGCAGGAAGCCGACATTGCGTTGCGTGAGGAACGTCGCGATGACGTCGTCGACGGTCGGCATGAATTTGAGAGGGTTGACCTCGGAGGCCCCGACAACAGTTTGTGCGATCCGGGCCTCGCCCTTTTCTTCGGCCCGCTTGCGCAGGAGATGGATCAACCCTTCCAGCATCATCCGGTACTCCCGGCCAAAATTCTCCATTTGGACGACGGGATCGGCAGACGGAAACTCCTCGCCACGGAAGCCCAATCCGCGCAGAAAGGCGTCGCGCAGGTCGGTCTCGATCGGCGCTGTCTTCTGCTGCCTCGGCTCCGTCTGTGGTTCCGGATTGGCTTGCGGCCCGACTTGTGGTGTGGCGAGCTCCGGAGCCGGCTGCTCTGCAGCCGTGCCCGTCGTAAAAAGATCCCAGGCCCGATTGTCCTGCCGCTGGGCCGGTAGCGGGTCGAGGCTGAACGGATCGTCGAACAGGGGCGCGCTTTTTTTCGGCTCCTGTCGGTCGGGATCGGCAAACGGCGCCGCAGCGGGGTGTTCGAACGGGTCAGGCAATCCGGCGGGTCGCCGGGGGGATTCAACCCGCTCGATGCGTTCCGAGAAGAAAGAATCCCCTTCGAAGCCGATCGGCGGCGGCGATGTCGTTTGTTCAGACGGGCGCTCTGCCTGCATGCTTTGCAGCTCGACACGGACGACATAATTGCCGAGCTGCAGCCGGGCGCCGTCATGCAACGGGGCGGAATTTCCCGCTCCAAGTGGTGCGCGCGCCCCGTCTACGAAGAGGCCGCCGCTTGACGTATCCGTCACCTGATATCGACCGTGAACGCAAGCAATGGTGCAATGGGCACGGGAAACATACATGTCCGGATCGTCGATCCGCCAGTCGGCGTCTGCGCTACGACCGATGACGAGCTCGCCCTCGACGAGCCGCATCTGGCGCACGGCCTGGGGCCTGGGGGACTGTTCGAGGGTAAGGATCAAGGCCATGCGGTGGCCTCCGCAATCTCAGGACGAAAACCAACGAGGGTGCGCATGCACAAATCGGCTGCGTCGCCTCGATCCTGTTTCGGAGCGAGCCAAGCGATATGCCCGAGCCGCGCTTGTCCCAGCTTGGCTGCGGGAACCTCGTCTCGTTTGAGCACGAGCCTGACATCCACATCGAGCCCGTTTCCCATCAGATCGCGGATTGCCGTTTGCAAGGTTGCGCGACGCTCGCTGCCAGGCAGAAAGGCTGCGTAATCTCCAAGCGTCAACGGTCCGACGGAAAGTTCGATCCGTTGCTGTCGCTGGAATGTTCTCGGCCCGATCGTGGCGCTTCTGGCAAGCTGTGCGTGGGCGCCGGCAAGGCGGGACTGGATCCTTAGCGGTATGTCCATCCAGACACCGACAAATTCGCGAAGCTTGAAAGGAACCTTGAAATGATCGCCAAGAAACTGCGTGAGCCTCTCAGGCCCGTCGACTTGATGGGCAAGGGCTGCGGCGTGAGCAAGCTTCGTCAGGTCGATCGCGGTCGGCTGACGCTCAGCCCTGCCTCGCAGGCCGATCCCTGCCATGGCCGCCGCCATGGCACGAATGCGACCGCCCTCGGCGCGCTCGATCTGGACGGCCGGGTGCGCATCCGCCCACGCCCGGTAGAAGAGTGCGATCATGCGATGTTGAAGCACATTGACGAAGTCGACGAACGTGGTGTCGCTGACCTCGCGCATGTCGGCACCGGCAAACCATCGCTGCGACAGGCGATCCAGCACCCAGCGCGTCAGATAAAGCGGCATCGGACCTTCGGGACCGAGCAAGCCGATCGTCGCCACCGTTACCCGGGCGGGCGCTGTTTCGGTGGAAGGCTCGAGCCTTGCGATGTCCTGCACGGCAAAACCAAGCCGTATGTGCTGTCCGAGCCGGGCCGGTTCCCGCTGCGGCGGGCCTGCCTGACCGAAGATCATGTCCGTATTCTCGAGCCGCCGCAGGAGCTCAAAAAAGTCGAACTGCTCGGCAGATCCGACGACTTCATTCTTCAGATCAGGAAGCGGTTGCCCGGCGTTATCGGCCATAGCACATCCTCCTGTTTCTGCAGGATCCGCGCTCTTGTGCGCACGAATCCGTTAATCGCCGCGTAGCGTGCAAAGAGCCTCGAGAGCAGCGCCGTAAGCAACAAGCTGCTATGCCCGGCAAGCACCGACTGGTCGACATGGAGCGTGATGTCGCTGCCGCGGGCAAAGCACATCGGCCCAGCGATCGGCAGGCGCTCGATGAGAGGCCGGGCCTCGACTCGCGCAATGGCGCGTACATGGCGCGAGAGGCTTGGATCTCCCCGCTGTGCATAAAGATCGAGCAGGGCGTGAAGAGGGTCGACCCCGCGGCCTTCCTCCGCCAGGCTGAGAAAATTCAGCGACAATTGCGCGATAAAGCGCCAGGCGAGTTCATCGGCTCTTGAGGCTTCGACGGCGCCGGCCGGAAGCGTTGCCGGAATGGCAGGCCAGGGCTGGCGTAGCGCGCCAAGCAATTGCACGGTCTCGACAGGATCGCCGCTTTCGAGCGTAAGGGAGGGCGTGTCGTCCAGTATCGGCAAGTCCCGGTTGGTGCAAAGGGCCGTCACCTCAATTCGCTTGAGCGGTCGCCCCGCTTTCGACTGTGCCGGGCGTGAGAGCGAGATGAAGACGTCGTCTCCGACATAGGATGTGCGGGTTTGTCCCTGACGAAGCTCGTCCTCGCTCGGCCGCCGTGGGCGACGTTCTGTAAAATAGACCCAACCGTTTGTTCGGTTTTGACCGAGACTGAAAAGAGCTGGTATCTCGGCGTCGGAGCCTTCGCCATCGGCGTCTTCCACACGCACCGCGCGATAGATTTCGAAATCGCGCGGCCGCGTTCGATCGGCGTGGAGGACCTGCCGGGTCCGCCGCGGATCGAACTCGATGACGCTGCAGGAGCGCTCGAACAGGTTGATGATCGGCGTTGCGAAAAGCTCCAGATCCTTGGCCGTGAGGCCGGCAAGCTCCGGAACGGGCCGACGAAGCAGGAAAACCAGTTCCAGCCTCTCGCCGCATTGGCGAACGACCGGCCGCATCCCCGTCACACGCGCATAGTGAAACCGCTCGGGGGCGATAAAATATTCGCGCAAAAGGCGGTAGCCCTCAAAGGTTTCGCGCGTGCGAGGCATGAGCGCCTCGTCGTCAGATATGCCGACCATCTCGGGCGCGGGCAGTGGCTTCAGGGGGTTGTCGCGCCCCTCCGGGCGCGCCCCAACGCCAGCGCAGGCGCCAAATAGCGTATCGAAGAGCAATGGCGCCTTGCTCTTCTCACTGAAATAAAAGTCCAGGCGATCGAGCGTCAAGTCGGCGAGCTTGCCCCTGCCGGTTCGATTGATGGTGATGCTCAACCCGGACGCGCCGGCAACCCCGTCAATGGCGCCGATCCCCGCCGCCGCAAGTGCGCTTCGGTCCTGTATGTAGGTCACGGACCTGATTGTAAGCGGCCAGAGCGTCACGTCCTGGACCGTGGTGAAGATGGATCTTGTCGAAATTCCAGGCCTCACGCTGGAAACGAGCCGCGTTCCCCGCTTCAAAAGGTGACCGGCAAACATGGTTTGAACTTGCTGGCCGGGCTTCAGCAAGGCCATGGCCGTTGCCGGTGCCGGCGAGACGAGGTCGGGATAGAAGTTTTCAAGCACGCTGCGGACATAGCGCGTGCTTTCTGCGTCCACCTTCTGGCGGGTGCGGGCTGCCAGAAACGCGACGCCGTCAAGAAGCCGTTCGACAAAGGGGTCCGGACACGGAATGGTATCCAGAGAAAGATTGCGCGCGATCGAGGGGTGCATATGGGCAAACTCGGCGGCAAGCGCGCGAATATGGCTGAGTTCCTCCTCATAATATTCAAGGAAGACCCGATCCATTTCAGGTGTCCTTCAACTCGGTTCTCGCCGAGCCGTTGTCGAGATCGAGAATGGTGCGGATGCGTAACCGTTCTGGCGCGGGCGTTGTCAGGAGAAGCGCGTCAATATCGATCCTGAGGCCAATCGACTTGTCGCCAAGGCTGACGGTCACCTTGGTTGCGCCTTCTTTGAGCCGGGGCTCGAATGCCGCAAGCACTTGTGCGATTTCCTTGGCGAGTTCCTCACGGTCGAAATCACGCGATGAGCGGCCCGAAAATGGCGGCACGCCGTAATTGACTACACTGCGGCGCACCAGCGGAAAATCTTCAAGCGAGGGAGGGTTCTCGCCTACCAGGTCGGCCTCCGCATCGGTCAAAAGGGGCGAGGATTCGAAACGTTGCACATTGAAAAGCGCCTCGATGTCGCGTCGCACCGCTTCACGAAGCACATCGCTCGAAACGACGACGCCGCGACTTTCCAGTTCCAGACGACGACGTTCCAGGGAAAGCAGACGATGGATGTTCTTCTTCTGCTCGAAACTGAGATCCGTCGCCGACTCTATTTGCCCGACGCCGCCGGCCACCATCGCGTCCAGCCGCTCTGCGTCTATCTCGCTTTGCAACATCTGCCGGAGATCTTTGATCTCGGAGCCGAGCCCCGGCAGGTCATTGACGAGGCGATCCCACAAGGATGGCTGGATCGTTTCGCGGGTTGCGCGCTGGTGCCCGCCAAGCGGTCTCAACTCTCTTCCAACTTCTTTTCGCCAGCCGTCACTTGCCGACATAGACATCCATTTCGACCTCGTCCTTGTCGTCGTAGTTGAAGGTGATGTTCTTGTAGGCGAAGCCGACGCGCTCCTCGATGAGATCGGGTTCGTCCTCGCTTGGCTTCATATTGTACTGGGTGACCGAAGCGTCCTTCAGCGTGATGACCAGATAATCGCTGGTCTCGCCTTCGATCGTTCTGCGCGCGGAGAACTTGACCTCGCCGAGAAGCGTGTTGTCGAACAGCGCCTTCTTCAGATAGGGCGAGGATTTGTCATAATGCTTGATGAAATTGATCATGCCCAGACTGACGCGGCCCCGTCGCGAGAGCGAATTGGGATCGTAGGGGGCGACCATTTCAAACTCCACGCCGTGGATTTCGATCTCGTCTTCGTGGCCATCGCGAACGCTCGGTCCGGTGATATCCGGCACCTTGAGAAAACCGTCAATTTTCATGAATAACCTCCCTTGTGAATTCAGGTCTTCGTCGACGGCAGCTCCGATACGAGACGCAGTGACGCATTGATGCCTTCCAACTGATAATGGGGGCGCAGATAAAACCGGGCATTATACCATCCCGGGCGGCCTTCGACGCTGTCGACCTGAACCTCGGCCGCAGCCAGCGGCCGTTTGGCGCGGGCCTTGTCGTCGGCAAAGGCAGGGTTGGCAAGAACGTAGCGATTGATCCACTCCGTCAGCCAGATCTGCATGTCGGACCGCTCCTTGAACGAACCGATCTTGTCGCGGGCGATTGCCTTCAGGTAATGGGCAAAACGCGAAACCGGGAAAAGATAAGGCAGATTTGCGCTCAGGCGTTCATTGGCCTGTGCATCCGGATCGACCAGGCGCCCGGCGCGCGTCTCGTCATCCTGTAGCGAATGCGCACCGATGAAGGCTGCGATGTCTGTGTTCTTGCGATGCAGGATCGGCATGAGCCCAAGCTTGGCAAGCTCTGCCTCGCGGCGATCGTCGATGGCGACCTCCGTCGGGCATTTCATCGCGACGGTACCATCGTCAGTCGGGAAATTGTGGACTGGAAGATTGATGACCGCTCCGCCGTTCTCGACGCCGCGAATTTGCGTGCCCCAGCCAAACAGCTTGTGGCTTCGATTGATATTGACCCCCATCGGGAAGGCGGCATTCATCCATACGTAGCGATGATGATCGCCCTGGACATCCTCCTCGAAGGCGAAGCTCTTTACCGGAATGGTTTCCGCGCCGTAGGGCAGGCGCGCAAGGACCCGGGGCATCGTCAGACCGATGTAACGCGCATCCTCGCTCTCTCGCAGCGACTGCCAGGACGCGTAGGCGGGCGACGAGACAATCTGTTGCAGATCCTGGGGGTTGGGCAGTTCCTGCCAGCTTTCCATGCGAAAGAGTCGCGGGGCGGCGGCTGCAATGAAGGGCGTGTGCGCCGACGCGCAGATGCCGGACATGTTGCGAAGGAGAGCGACGTCCTTCGGGTGGTTGGAGAACTCGTAGGCACCGATCAGGCAGCCGTACGGGCTGCCGCCAAGCATGGAATATTCGTCCGTATAGACTTTCTTGAATATGGGACTTTGGTCCCACATCTGGCCCTCATAGTCTTCGAGCGTGTCGGCCAGGGCTTCTTTTGAAATATTCATGACGCGGATCTTCAGCTTCTGATCCGTCTCGGTATTGTTGACCAGATACCACAAACCGCGCCATGTTCCCTCGAGCTGCAGCACTTCGGGCGCATGGAGAACCTCGTTGACCTGCTCGGTCAGAAGC
Organism: Rhizobium sp. M1; assembly: GCF_002531805.1. Classification (NCBI taxonomy): domain Bacteria; kingdom Pseudomonadati; phylum Pseudomonadota; class Alphaproteobacteria; order Hyphomicrobiales; family Rhizobiaceae; genus Rhizobium; species Rhizobium sp. M1. The sequence goes on from NZ_NWSW01000009.1 coordinate 86,718, forward strand.
TTGTCGATGCCGGAGATCAGGGATTTGATCGACTTGATCGCATTCGAGGAAATTGTCGTCGACTGCGAGCGCGCGCGCGCTGCAAGCGCGAGATTCTGCACCAGGGTTTGCAGCTTGTCGCTGTCATCCTTCTTGACCTTGAAGTCCTTTTCAAGAAGGTCGCTGAATTCCTGAAGATCGACGCCTTCGGCTTCCTTGACGTCGACAGCGGCGGTTCTTTCCTGTTCGGCCATGTTTCAGCCCTCCGACTTGCTGCCATCATCAATCGCCTGGTCGGCGATTTTTGCCAAAAGGGGCTCGTTGTTCAAAAGCTGGGCGATACGCTTTTCGGCGTCGACGCGGCCATCCATGAAGCCCAGCAATTCCTCAAGCTGGCGGCGCATCTTCAACAGTTCGGCGAGCTGCGGAACCTGTTCGGCGATCCGGTCCGGCGCGAAGTCACCCATGCTCGTAAAGGTCAGGTCGACGGCAAGTTCCTCGTCACGCTCTTCGCCGGGCGGTTGGGGAAGCGTGTTCTTGATCCGCGCCTTGACCCGCGGGCTCAGTGCCTCCATGAAGCGACCGAACCGGTTAGCGTCGGTTTCGACAAAGGTCCGGTCCCGCACGGATTTGAGTGCCTCTGGCGTTTGGGACGCACCGGCAAGATCTGCCATCACCCCCATCACGAAAGGCAGTTCGATCGTGGTCGGGCTGCCATATGTTTCCACTTCATAGGCGATCTGGACGCGAGGCGCCCTGTTGCGTTCGATTACCTTCGCCTTAGTTTCGCTCATTGGTGGTCACCTTTTGTCCCAGGGGCAGGTTTCTTGCTTTCCGAAACGCCGGCCAGAAGCCGGAATTCTTTCAGCCCGGAAGGAGCGAGGTCCTCCATGAGCTCGAGAAAATCCATTGGCACCATTCGCTTGATCCTGCGGGCCAGATGGGGAATGGGGCTTGATGGCTCCGTACGGTCGTAAAAGGCGATGATGAGGTCGATGCAGCGCGTGACTTCGTCTCGCGAGCTCAGGCGGGAGGGGAAGACTGTTGCCGGCTGGTTCGGGGCCCGGTCTGGCGCAGCGCTGGTGGCAGCCGACGCAGGTTCGTCGCCGGCGGTGTCCTCTTTCTGACTCTCCTGTTGCGCATTAAGCTTGGTACGCTCCAGGGTCGCCGCCACGCGCTGCAGAAACCGGCTCAGATCCGGCAGGGTAACGCGCAAGTCGCCGCCGATTTGCAGGTTGAGCGACTGTTCGGCCGCCTCCAGAGCTGCGACGGCAGTCCTTGCATCGGCGGCCAGCGCCGCGGCTTCATCAGCGGCCTGTTCGGCAAATGCCGCGCAACCGAACCGCACGCGATTGACCAATTGCTCATGTTCGCTGACGAGCGAGGCCTTCTCGGCCGCACTCAAACCCGGCGCCGCTTCGTTCAGAACGGTGCGGCTGTCGACCGCCCCCTGCTCCAGATCGCGTCCCGTCACCGGGCCAGCGCCACGAGGCGCAAAGAACGTCATTTTGCGCAGATCGCCGAGCAGACCATCCTTGTCATTTTGAAGCTGGATCAGTGCGTTGATGCGGCGAAGAGCGGCTTCGCGTGGAGGCAGGCCGTCGCGAAGCTCCGGGTGCATTGTCTGCCAGTGCATGTCGAAGGTTTGGCCGATCAGGTTCAATCCGTTGGCGAGGCCGGCCAGTCCTCGCTCATTCGCAAGGGCACGCGTTACAATCACGAGCAGCCTGAGATCGCGCCCGTGCGCTCGCAGCTCCTCTGATTTGCGAAGCACGGTCGACCAGTCGACCGGCACTTCCGTTCGTGCGACGGGGTTGTTGCGCTCGTCGCGGCTGATTTCGATCTGGGGCTGTACGAGGCGTTCGAGCTCGTGGAATCGTCCGTCGTTCCGTAGGCTTTCGCCGGACGGGTTGTCACCGTTTATCGGATTCAACCAGAGCGCAGAGTCGAACAACAGATCCCCCGCTTTACCGAATATTCTTCTCGCGATCCTGTTTTAGCATAAAATTTCGCTCTGTACTAATGCCACTTATCGACGAGCGGCATTAATTCCGAGTGTCGATCAATCGGGTCGTCGTCGATAGGATCGAAACCTTCCCGCTGGCAATAACCGCATGTAAATCCTCGGCAAAGGACTTTGTGGATTCAGTTGTGGGGCGAAGTTGCGAGAACAGAGGACGGTCGGTCTGCATCGCGATTATCAGGCTTCTACCGAACGTATTGTCGACCGCGAAGGAAAGCTTTGCGGGATCGGTCGCTCCATCTGCGGTGGAGTAGGCGACACGGATGGTACGCATGCCATCGGACACCGTCCCGAGACTGGCAAGCGCGTTGTCCGGGCGCTTGATGTTGGGAAGGACGTTGAACAGATTGCCGGTGACATCGGCAATCGCGACCCAGAGGTAGCCATCCGTGATCGCGGCCGGAGCCAGCACATCGATGACCGGATTGTCGCCAACCGAGTAGATGCCGGACATATTCGGTTCGGATTTGTCACCATAACCGAGCACGATCGTCATCGGCCCTTGTGGCACATCGGGCAACAATGACTGGACGACACACAACTGTTTGTTGAGCACTGTCGTATCAAATCGCAGATCGCGATCACCCAGACGCGGTGCGAGCCTTTGCCGGAGCGCTTCGATATCTCCGCTTGCCGCAACGTTTCCCCGAATGGCGACTGTCGAGCCAAGAGGAAAGTTTGCCCCTTCCGGTGTCTGGACGACAAGCGAACCGCAGGTCTCCAACGGTGTGATGGCAGATTTCAACTGGTCGGGCGTCAGGCTCCTCGGTCCTGCGGCAATCCGCACGACAGGTTGATAGCCGGCGGCCTTGCTCGCCTCGCTGAACCGGCTGACGACAGTGTCACGTGTTGTCTTGTCGGGAGCAAGGCCGGTCAGGCGGACGGTGCGGTCCGAGACATCGAGCCTCCACTCGTCGAGCCCGTCGGCGGCGGCGAAAAAGCTGTCGATGTCTTGTGCCCAGCGCTCGGAAGGTTCCCCTTTCGCAAGTGTAAGCGCACCCGTGGGTGCCGGCAGCCCGGCTGTGCGCGAAAAACCCGCCAATATCGCCTGTTGCTGGTCGGCATCGGGAGCAAAGCCGGACAAGGTCGGCTGGTGTTGCCCGTCGAGCCCGGCGCTGAGTTTATAGGGTGCCTGGACCGGAAGGCTTTTCACAAACAGGCTCTCGCCAAAGCCGGCAAACCAAAGTCCCGCGATCGCCGCTACGACAGCAGTGGCTAAGATTGCCGGCCAGTGCCACCAGCCCGGACGGGCGCCACTCCCACCTTCCTTCCGGCCGCTGCGATTGGTCCGCAACATCTCCCCCACCTGCTTGACGACGGCCGCAGCCGTTGGCGGGCGTCGCGATGGGTCGGGTTGGGTGAGATCGTCGATCAACGCCTTGAGCGGCTCCGGAACGCCCGCTGTATCCAGCCGGCGCTCCTTGTAGCGGACAACCTCGCCGGGACTCGTTCCGACGTTGGGAATTTTTCCGCGAAAGGTCGCAAGCAAGGATGCGCCGAGGGCATAAAGGTCTGATCGCGGCTCGGCCTGCCCGTGCAATTGTTCGGGCGCTGCATATTCATATTTTCCGGCAAACTCTTTGCCGACGATTGTGCGTGCGCCCGTCTTGCTGTCCTTGGCAATGCCGAAGTCGATGATGACGGCTTCCTCCGGCCGGCCGCTGCGCAAGATGATGTTGTCGGGCGACAGATCGCGATGGACGATCTTGCGTTCGTGTGTCGCAACCAGGCCCTCCGCCACTCTTTGGGCCACGACCAGCAGGTCTCTGGAAGAAATCCCGCCACGTTCGAGATAGTCGTTGAGTGGCGTACCTGCGACGTAATCCATGACCAGATAGACGTAACCCTCGGCTGTCTGGCTGCAGTCGGTATAACGCACGACCGCGTCATGCGAGATGCCGCGCATCTCCTCTTCCCGCTTCATCAATTCCAGATAGCCGGCATCGGCGGACAGCTCCCGCTTGAGTGCCTTGAGCGCCACGACACGGCCGGTGATCTTGTTGCTGGCGCGGTAGACTTCGCCCGTTCCGCCGCGGCCGAGCACACCCTCGATCTCGTAGGTATTGTTGAGGACCTGGTTCTTGCGAAAGATGTCACCGGGCAATGGGTCAATCATCTGCTAACTCCAAACCACGCGGTCACTATTCATCAAAGACATGCGGTTCGAATATTTGTCAAGAACACTATAATGTGGCAGTTTGCCATTGAGATTGAAGACTAGGCTCGTTCATTCGAGAGCACCTGGCAGGAGCCGACCGGCATGCAGCAGAACGTGTCTTCTCACAGCTTCAAACGTAAAGAACTCATCGGCAAGCTTGATCCGATATGTCTGCGCGCATTCAAGGCGGCAGCCGACGCCGCCAAGCTTCGGGGCAATCCCTATGTCGAACTCGTGCATTGGATCGAGCAGCTGGCGCTCGTCGACCGCGCGGATTTCCAGCTGATCCTTGCCGACGCTGGCGTGGACCTCGGGCGCCTTGCAGCCGACATGGCGCGGTCGATCGACAAGCTGCCCTATGGCGCGACGTCCATTGAAGAGTTCTCAGACCACATATTTCACGCTGTCCAGGAGGCCTGGAGTCTCGGCAGTCTTCAATTCGGCTCAGAAGAGGTGCGCGGCGCTTACGTCCTTCTGGCCTGTCGAAAGGTGCCGGTGCTTGATGGCTTGCTGTTGAAGATCAGCGGTGAGTTCGACCGGATCGAAACCGATTCCGTCCTTGCTCGCCTGGACGACGTACTGTCGCAATCGCTTGAAAATAAAGGCAGGCGCGAAGCTGGACAACCGGTGCGAAAGGAGCGACCCGCTGGCGGCGATTCCGCGTTGGCCAAATATGCGACTGATCTGACCAGGCGTGCTCGAGAAGGCAAGATCGATCCGGTTGTGGGTCGCGACCCGGAAATTCGCCAGATCGTCGATATCCTCATGCGCCGACGGCAGAACAACCCGATTCTGACGGGCGAGGCCGGGGTCGGCAAGACGGCGGTCGTTGAGGGCTTTGCGCTTCGCCTTGCGGCAGAGGACGTGCCGCCGCCCCTCAAAGGGGTCGCGCTCCACATGCTGGATGTGGGCTTGATGCAGGCCGGAGCGAGCGTCAAAGGCGAGTTTGAAAAACGCCTCAAGACGGTGATCGACGAGGTTCAGGCATCGGAAACGCCGATCATCCTCTTCATCGACGAAGCACATACGCTGATCGGAGCGGGCGGGGCTGCTGGAACGGGAGACGCCGCAAATCTTTTGAAGCCAGCATTGGCGCGCGGCGAACTTCGCACGATCGCCGCAACGACATGGGCGGAGTACAAACAGCACATCGAGAAAGACCCGGCGCTGACCCGGCGCTTCCAAGTGGTCAAGATTGAGGAACCCAGCGAAGAAAGCGCCGTTCTCATGCTGCGCGGCGTGGCGGGCATCCTCGAGAAACACCATCGGGTTCAGATCCTCGACGAGGCGATCGAAACGGCGGTCGGCCTTTCACATCGTTACATTCCGGCCCGTCAGTTGCCCGACAAGGCAGTCAGTTTGCTTGATACCGCTTGCGCGCGCGTGGCCGTATCACAGCACGCAACGCCGGCCGAGGTTGAAGATCTTCTGCGACGCAAACAGGCTCTCGAGATCGAGCAGGGGATCATCGGCCGCGAAAGGTCCATCGGCATTGAGGTTGCAGAGCGTCAAGCTAGAGTCGACAACGCCCTTGGCGCGGTGGAGACGGCCCTAGCCGAGGCGCAAGCCCGCTGGGAAAAGGAACGGTTGCTGGTGTCTGATGTTCTCGACCTGCGGGCCAGGCTGCGCAGCGAGGGAGTTCCCCTGGATGCGGCGTTGTCGCAACCGGGCGCTACCGCGCCCAATCCGACGGTCCCCGACGAAAATTCCTCAGCGACCCCGGAAGGCGAAAAGGAAGCCCCCGACGGAAATGCCGACCTTGTGCGCCTAAGGGCGATGACGCAGGAACTCGCCGAAATGCAGGGCGAAACGCCATTGATGCTGCTGTCGGTAGACCGCAACGCGGTCGCCTCGGTGGTTCAGGACTGGACAGGTATTCCCGTCGGGCGAATGCTCGCGGGCCAGACTGAAAGGGCGCTCAAGCTCGCCGGAATTCTGGGCGAACGTGTTGTCGGCCAGGACCTTGCCATGGAAGCGATCGCACGCCGCGTAAGGACCAGCCGCGCAGGACTAGGGTCGCCGGAAAAGCCGGTCGGCGTTTTCCTGCTTTGTGGACCGTCCGGTGTCGGCAAGACGGAAACGGCGCTTGCCCTTGCCGAGGCGTTGTACGGCGGCGAACAGAACCTGATCTCCATCAACATGTCGGAATTTCAGGAAGCCCATACGGTTTCGACCCTGAAGGGAGCACCCCCAGGCTATGTCGGCTATGGCAAGGGAGGTATTCTGACCGAGGCCGTTCGCCGCAGGCCCTATTCCGTCATTCTGCTCGATGAGGTCGAAAAAGCGCATCCCGATGTCCACGAGATTTTCTTTCAGGTCTTCGACAAGGGAATGATGGACGACAGCGAGGGCCGACGGATTGATTTTAGAAATACACTCATATTGCTGACCTCCAATGTCGGTTCGGATGTCATCATGAAGCTGACCGGCAACGGGCTCTCCCGAACGCCAGCCGAAGAACTCGAAGCTGCGTTGCGGACACCGTTGCTGCAGGTGTTCCCGGCCGCCTTCCTCGGGCGCGTCATCGTCGTGCCCTATTATCCCCTCTCGGATTCGATGATCGAAGCAATCACTCAGGCAAATTTTGCGAAGATCGCAGAGCGACTGCGGAAGAGCCATAACGCCGAACTGGTCATAGATGAGGGCGTTATCGACTTGATCAAGGCGCGCTGCACCGAAGTGGAGTCGGGTGGTCGCATGATCGATGCGATCTTGACCAACACGCTTCTGCCGGCCCTCAGCACCGGCATATTGAACTGGGCGCTGGATGGTAAGCGCTTGACGAAGGCGACGGTCGGGGCATCTGCGGAAGGCTTCAACTACGCCTTTGAATAGCGCTCAGATGGCATTTGCGGCAGCTGTGCGTCTTTAGCTGACTGCCTGGAATTCGACACGTCGGTTCTCGTCAGCTTTCGGCGTTTGTGGATCGAGCGGAAACTGCTCGCCAACGCCAACAGCCTCGAGCCGTTCACGAGGAATATGACAATCCTCTGTGAAGAAGCGCGCCACTTCCCTTGCACGCAGCATCGAGAGATTCTGATTGTACCTCGCTCCGCCGGAGGCATCGGTGTGACCGACAATGCGAATGAGCTTGATATCCATTTCTTTCACCACACTGCAGAGCTTCTGCAGCATCGGCTTTTGCTCGGGTGCGATGGCAGAGGAATCGAAAGCAAACTGCACGCGGTAGTTAACCTGATCATCGTCAGGTAGCTTCCAGTATGTCTGCGGTGTTGTTATCGTCGCTGCTGCAGTTGTTGGTGAAGTCGCCGCCGGCCCCTGTCCGGAAGTCGGACTGGCCTCGACAGTCTCCTCTTTAGCCGGATTTGCCGAAGCGTCCGGATTGCTGCTCGCTTGAGTGGAGCCGATCTTGGCCGGCGTGGTCTCGGGCGTGGCGATCGGCACTGGCGTTGCCTCCGGCGCAGGCCCGGAATTGGTCAGCACGAGGCCGCGGGACGGCCCCAGCTTGGCGGCTTTGAACAATTCCATTTGCCTCTGGAAACGTTCCTTGAGCGCCGTCTCGTTCAGTTCCTGTGCACGCAATTCACTTTGTAACGTGAAGAATAAAGCGAGAGACACCAGCAGCTTCAAAGTCAGCAGGCGCTTCATTTTAGGTTCCTCTCGGCAAAAATGTTTCGCCTGGCCAAAAAATTACTATAGGATGATCGTGGGTGCAACCGCTTCCGTGGCGGTCCTCACGGCGGAGCGAATGATGAGGTTCTTCCGGTCATGACCCCGGAGTATCCCGATAGCCCATCGACGCGGGTCCCGGGCAGGCCGAAAGGGGCCGGGCTGAGCCACACCGGTCATGTTCGCAACCGCAACGAGGACGCGATACTCATAGATCCCACAGGCGTGCTTTGGGCCGTTGCCGACGGAATGGGCGGTTATGGCCACGGCGACGTCGCGGCAGGCCTGGTGATCGAGCATCTAGCCCTGCTTCCCCATGCGCCAATTTCGAGCGCCGATCTGGTGGGCGCGCTCGAGGCCGCCAATTCCGCCATTCGGCGATGGGCAACCTCGGCCGACGTGGCACAGATGGGTGCAACCGTGGTGGCTGCGCTTCTGCACGGCGGCACTATTTCGCTTGCATGGGCGGGCGATAGCCGGGCCTACCGCTGGCGGGATCGAGAATTACAACAGCTGACGCGTGATCATTCGGTCGTGCAGGAGCTTCTCGACGATGGGCGCCTTTCTCCCGCTGCGGCCTGGCAGCACCCGCAAGCGCATGTTGTAACACGCGCTATTGGAGCGTCCGATCATCTTGTCGTCGAAACCACCGAAGTTTCGTTTTGCCCGGGTGATGTCCTCATTCTTTGCTCTGACGGGCTAACCGACTGTGTGGCGGACGCCGAGATCGCTGCCCTTACGAATGCCGGTTCAACCCCGGCGGCGACCTGTCAGCGATTGATCGATGCTGCTCTCGGTAACGGTGCCCCGGACAACGTCTCAGTGATTGTCGTCCAGATTGATGGAGCTGCGATATCTTGAGGCCAATGAATGCCATCGCGGCCATCGTCATCGGCATGAGCATCATTCTCGCAGCCGTCATCTTTGCGTTTGTCGGAAACCTCTTGCAAGATACGGAGCGTGATCCGAATGCGGGCAAGATAGATCGGCTTACACAGCAACTTGCCCAGCAGGACGGTGAAATTCGGGGGCTGCGCTCTGAATTGAACACCCTCAAAGGACAGATGGCGGATGTCGGCGGCAGGGTGACGGAGTTGGAAAAAGCTCCACCTCCCGAGCCTGCTCAGACAGCCCCTGTCATCAATCCGCAAGCCATCCAACAGACAGAACCTTCCCCCCTCTTCACGGACCAGTTCGGCGGTATGGCACCGCGTGAGGAAGAAGGAAATCTGACTGAACCGATGCAACTGGCCAAGAAGCGTTTCAATGAGAATGTCATACGCCCGACCCCGGCCGTGTTGCGACAGATATTGGGCGAACCGAGAAGCACCTATTCAACCACCTGTGCACCGGTCACCAATCCCAAATTGCTGCATGCACTCGAAACCCGCGACGTCGGCGGTATTCGTCTGACCATGATCAGGCCAGCGCTCGATTCGCTTCAGCAGATCATGGCGCGCCTAAAAAAAGAAGAGCCCGACATCTATGCCGCAATCGGAACCGCGGGCGCGCTCTGTGCAAGGTATGTACGTGGGTCGGCGAAGTCGGTGTCCTCACATGCGTGGGGGGCGGCCGTCGACCTGACGCTCAAGAAGAACCTCGACAACATGGGCGATAACAGCACGCAATTCGGGCTTGTGGTGCTCGCGGAGTTCTTCAACGAGGCTGGCTGGTATTGGGGTGCGGGCTATAGCCGCGAAGATTCTATGCATTTCGAGGTAGGCGAGGCGCTGCTGCGAAAATGGGCGGCCGAGGGCAAGCTGTGAAGAGCGTTTTCGAACCGCCGGGTCCAGCCGCTATGCAGGGAGATGTGCTCGCCGCCCTGGCGCAGCCGCTGCTGGATCTTGCAAAACGGGCCGAAAGCGAAAAGAACCCGGATCCACGCGAGCTTGCGGCAATGGCACGGACCCTCGTCGCCGCGTTCGAAACGGAAGCACGGCGCAGGAAGGTCCCCCAGGACTGGCTCCTGGATGCGCGCGATGCCCTTGTTGCTTTGGTTGATGCGCGAGCGCGCAACAATCCGGCATTGTCAATCCGAAAGTGGGAGCGCGCGCTGGCCGCTGCTCTTCCAATTGGGGGCGTTATGGCGGCCAGCAGCCTCGCCGAACGCGCGAGCGCGGCAGCGAAGGCAGGGCCGGCGAGCCGGGATCTCGCCCGCTTCCTCGGTCACTGTAACGACGCTGTCCAGGCGGCCCTTCTATCGGGCACACGGCATAAAACCCTCGCGGATCGCGGTCTTGCTGCTCTTGTGATCGGACTTTTCCTGGCAATTCTGGCGGTTTGGGCAGGATGGGCGGAATGGCGGTTTGGTGAGCGGCTTTTGTCGCAACTGCCCGATGTCGCACGTGTCGTAGAAGCCGGACGCATGGCAACACCGGCGGCGCGCGCAGCCCAACTCGATGCATTCCTTGCAGGAGTTCGACTTGTTGAGCAGGATGCGCAGCGTTCACCCCTTGGTCTCATTCATCGTTTAGGGATTTTCGATCCAGCAGAGGCCGCACGCCGGCGCTATGGCCAAGCCGTCGACGCCCTGGCCAGCGGCCCGCTTGCTGAAGCCCTTGGTGTTGCTCTCGCCACGGAAGGGGAGGCGACCGCACTTTACGATTCCTTACGCGCCTGGTCTATCTTGAAGGGCACATCGGACTGGCAGCCGCGGTTCCTGGCGGGCTGGATCGAAGATCGAGCCCAGACATTTCCCGGACTTGCCGGCATGGCAATGCATGTCGCTGCCATGTCCAGACCTCCAACAGATCTTGAAGAGCCGGATCCCGAGGCAATTGCTCAAGCAAGACAGTTTGCTTCAGAGGGTTTTGCAAACGAGCGCGCCATGCTGGAACTCGCCCGGGCCGAGAAAACTGCGGGCCTGCCTGCCTGGTCTCTCGGGCAGGCAGCACCTGGTCTCGACAGGATATTGATCCGCAGGTCCGGACTGCCCATCGAGCAGGCCGTGCCCGGTCTTTACACTGAGGCAGGATGGGCCCACGCGCGCTCTGGCGCTGCAGAAGAGGCGATCGGGAAGGCGAAAGCCGAAACTGCCATCCTCTTACACGCCGGAGCCGAGACAAGCGCTGATGCAGTCATGGACCTCCTTCAGAAGCGCACGCTGGAGACGTGGTCTCAATACCTCGGCGATCTTCGTGTTCGGCCATTCACCGACCAACCGAGCGCGGTTATTGTCAGCGGTGTGCTAAGCGCCACCAACTCACCGCTCTCGGCCCTGATCCGTGAGGCATGGCGTCAGGCGGGGGGCACCGACCGCAGCCGCAGCCATGCGAACCAGCTTCGAATTGCCGCGACACTCGGACCTGCCATCCAATTCGTGGAGCAGGGTCGCATGTCGGAAATCTCGCGCCTCTTTGTGTCGCTGAATGTCGCGCTTGCTCTTCTCGACGGAAATTCCGAAATCGGTAAAAAGTCGCTGATGGATGCGCAGGAGCGTGCCAATTCTGTTGTCGCCCTGCAGCAAGCGCCGCTCCTCGTCGTACAAATGGTCGAAGACGTGATCTCGCAGACGGCATCTCCAAAGGCGGTAGAAAAGGCCGAAGATCCTGTCCCGACAGCAAAGCCGCTAGGGGCTTGGGGCGAGATCGCTATGGCTTGCCAGGCTGCTGTCGCGGGCCGTTATCCGTTCTTTGACGGGTCGGACGCGGATATGGCTGAAGTCGCGCGCATTTTCGCGCCCAAGGGGCTCGTGGAGACCTATTTCCGGACGCAACTGGCGCCTTTGATGGATATATCAACGACGCCGTGGCGCTGGAAACCGGGAGCACGGCTTTCTGGTTATGCGCCCGAGAGTGCAACGTTCTTTCAGAAAGCTTCCGCGATCGGCGACGCGCTCTTTCGTCAGGGAACCTCGCCGCATCTCCCTGTATCGCTGGAGGCACTTGCACAACGCGGTGCGGCTACCATCTCGATCGGCGGCGCACACGCGCCGGTTACCACATCAGGCGGGGCAGTGACATTTAGCTGGCCGGGCGATCTGCCATCACGCGGCTTCGAAATCTCCTTCGATAGCGGTAGCGCGGTTGAGAAAAAAAGCACGCCCGGGCCGTGGGGTCTGCTGCGCTTTCTGGACGGGTCCCGCTTGCGGCCACGCGACGGCGGCCGGCGGTTTCTCATAGACGTGCGGGCAACCGGCGCACGCGCCTACCTGCAGATGTCGTTCGCCGAGCCTGCCAACCCCGTCTCCGTGCGCATTCTAATGCGGGAACTGACATGTCCATCGAGCCTCTGACGTCACCACGGATTTAGAGACGGAGGCACTTGTCTGACAAAGTCACATATGCCTCTCCGGCGGGCGACATCCCTTTCGCACTTGACGGCAAATCAAAGTTACTTAATCTAAGCTTCGGCAGGACCCGCTGGGAGGAGGGGCCGGCATATCGCGATCTCTGTCGCGCCATCTTCATCTCCCAAAGCCATGACTCCGGATCGTTCGCCGCCGATTTTTCAACAGGGATAGACCATGCCTCTGACCATTGCCCAACGCCTCGATCGCCTCAAAGTCCGCATCGCCGAGCTGGCGCATTGGCGGGATAGGCAGAGTAGCCCGATCGACGGCTGGACCTTCGAGGGCGAGCCGATCGGCCACCAGCAGGATTGGCCGCATCGCCAGGGCGTCGTGCATTTCGCTGCAAGCGCCGAGGTGCCGGCGGGCTGGCCGCTCGAGGATATCCGCCTGCAGCTCGATCTCGGCGGCGAGAGCCTGATCACGCTGAGCTATCCGGATGGCCAGAGCGAGACATTCGGGCTCGATCCCTATCATCAGGAATTTCCGGTCAAGGGCCGCCGCTTTTCGATCACGACGGAAAGCGTCGCGCGTTTTCCCTTCGGCGAACCGAACCGGGCGCCGAGACTGAACAGGGCCCGCTTCATCTGGCTCGACGGTCCGGCCCATCGCCTGCATCTTCTGTTGAAGCAGGTTTCCGAGGCAATCGAGGTGCTTGGCGATCATGAAGTCGTGCCGCATCTGGTCGATGCCGCCGAGCAAGCCTTGCGCAGCCTCGACTGGCCGTCGGATACGGCGGCCTACGTCTCCCGCACCGCCGATGCCGTGATGCAGCAGAAGATCTGGGAATTGCCGGAGCTTGAGGCGAACCCGGCGGGTCTCACCGACGAACAGAGTGTTTCGGCGGCGTCCGCCTTCGAGGCCCTGACGGCGCGGCTGAAGGAATTGCAGAAGCGCTATCCGCCGAATGGCGAATTGCTGCTGACCGGCCATGCGCATATCGACCTCGCCTGGCTCTGGCCCTATCGCGAGACGCGGCGGAAGATGCGGCGCACGTTCAACACGGCGCTGTCGCTGATGGAGCGCTCCGACGATTTCCGCTTCAACCAGTCGACCGCCCATTATTACGCGCAGATGGAAGAGGAGGATCCGGAACTTCTCGAGCGCATCAAGCAGAAGGTCGCGGAAGGAAAGTGGGAAACCGTCGGCGGCATGTGGGTGGAGCCCGACACCAACATGCCGACCGGCGAAAGCCTCGTCCGCCAGGTTCTTTACGGCCAGCGCTATTTCGAAAAGACTTTCGGCTTCCGTCATACGGTGTGCTGGCTGCCGGATTGCTTCGGTTTCTCAGGCGCGCTGCCGCAGATCCTGAGGCAGGGCGGCATGGACAGCTTCTTCACCATCAAGGTCAATTGGAGCGAGACCAACCATATTCCCTCCGATCTTTTCTGGTGGAAGGGCCTCGACGGCAGCCAGGTGCTGACCCATACCTTCGACAATCCGATGCAGGGCTATAACGGCTTCGTGCAGGCCGATTGCTACGTGCCGACCTGGAAGAATTTCCGCGGCAAGGTGCAGCATCACGCCTCGCTTCTCGCCGTCGGCTATGGCGACGGCGGCGGCGGCGTCACGCCCGAAATGGTGGAGCGCGAAGTGCAGCTGCGCGATTTCCCCGCCATCCCGCAGGCGCGCTGGGGCACGGTCAAGGGCTTCTACGAGCAGGCGCACGGCACGGCACGGGAAAAGAATCTTCCCGTCTGGGACGGCGAAATCTATCTCGAATTGCACCGCGCCACGCTGACGTCGCAAAGCGGCGTCAAGCGCATGCACCGCCACGCCGAACGCGCGCTGATCACCGCCGAGACCCTGGCTTCGCTCGCGCATTTGCTGGGCGCCGACAGGCCCAAAAGCCTCGAAGCGGATTGGCGGGTGGTGCTGAAGAACGAGTTCCACGACATTCTGCCGGGCTCGAGCATCCGTGAGGTCTATCAGGATGCCGAGCAGGAGCTCGGCGGTGTCATCGACCATGCCAAGGCCGAACAGGCCAAGGCCTTGCAGGCACTGTCGGCCCATCTGCCGAAAGGTAGCGTCGGCGATGCGCTTGTCGTCGTCAATTCGTCGCTTGCGCCGCGGCCGCTGAGCGCCACGCTTGCCGACGGCACTGTCGTCTCGGCCGCCGATATCGTCGCCCCTCTGTCCGTTGCGGTCTTCGACCGGCAGGTGCTGAAGCCGGCGGGCGGGCTGAAGGCAGGTTCCGATCGCCTCGAAAACGATCATCTCGCGGTCGTCATCGGCAGGGACGGTGCGGTTGCGAGCCTCGTTCATAAGGCGAGCGGCCGCGAAGCGGTCGACGGCTCGGCAAACCAGCTCTGGGTCTATCCGGCCGACAAGCCGCGCAATTGGGACGCCTGGGATATCGATGCCGATTATGCCGAAAAGGCCGTCCGTCTCGAAGCGCCCGAAAGCATCTCGCTCGTCGAAAGCGGCCCGCACCGCGCGGCGATCCGTGTCGTTCACCGCTACCGCAATTCGAGCGTCACCCAGACCTATGTGCTCAGCGCCAATGCCAAGCGGCTCGACATTGAAACGACGATCGACTGGCATGACCGCCGCACCCTGCTGCGCACCCTCAACCCGGTCGATGTAAAGGCCCGCAAAGCAACATTCGAATGCGCCTTCGGCATCGTCGAGCGGGCGACACACACCAACACCTCCTGGGAACAGGCAATGTTCGAGGCCGTTGCCCATCGTTTCGTCGATATCAGCGAGCCGGGCTTCGGTGTGGCGCTGCTCAACAATGCCAAATACGGTCATAGCGCCCGCGGCAATGTGATCGGCATGAGCCTGGTGCGCGGACCGATCTATCCGGATCCGCTGGCCGACGAAGGCGAGCAGAGCTTCACCTATGCGCTGATGCCGCATGACGGCGCATGGCATGAGGGCGGCGTTCTCGACGAGGCAATCGATCTCAACCAGCCGCTCGTCACAGCGGAAGCTCAAGACCTGTCAGCCGGCACTTTCGCGCCGCTCGCTGTCGACGGCACTCCCGTTGCCTTCTCTGGCCTGAAGCCGGCGGAAGAGGGGGATGGCCTGATCCTGCGCCTCTATGAACCTGCCGGCCGGCGCGGCCGCCTCTCCCTTGCGCTGCCGTCCGGATGGTCGGCCTCGCAGCCGCTCAACATTCTCGAAGAGCCGATGGAGCGGAAAGGACCTGCCGAGATCATGCCGTTTGAGATCAGGACCTGGAAGCTGCAAAGGGCCTGAGACTGCTGTTGAAAGATGACGCCTGGAACAGGATGATTTTAGGCCCGGCCGGCCTAAAAGCCGAATCCTGTTCTAAATTAAAGAGTTAGAGCATGATGTCGTCCGAAAACCGCTCACAGTTTTCGGCATCATGCTCTAGCCGCCTGGATGCTGGCGTTCACCGCTCCCGATCCGCGCCGTCACGCGAACCAGCCCGTTCCATCGGGCTGGTTCTCAGGCCTATCCGTTTTCGGCGCTTGATATCCCGATCGCGCATCCATGTTCCCGGCGCGGCGAAGGTGGAACTTTTTATTATATGTTTATCGCCTGTTAGTGGACCCAGGCCACGGCAAAAGGGCTGCCTTCGAAAGCGAAGGTGCTCTCAAAAGCCGGGCGCACAAACGGCGGTCGAATGAAGTCGATCACCCATTCCGTGGCGGGCAGGGGATATGAGGACTCCTGCTGCGCTCAGCAGGAACCGACACATGCCCGCAAGCATCTTTTCGCGCATCAGCACCAAACTGGCCACGCTTTCCGCCATCGGCATTTTCCTGGTGGCTGTCATGCTTCTTACCGTCTGGCAGGGCGGCCAGCATGTATACGAAAGCGCGAAATATCAGGAGGGCCAGCTGGTCGTTTCCCGTGATCTGGTCGATGCCAAGGCGTCATGGCGCGGCATGCAGATCGGGGTGCGCGATCTGCGTCTCGCCGCCTCCGCCGACGAGATTGCCAAGGCCGCCGATTATCTTGCGGCCCGCCACCACTCGGTGGTCAAATACCTCGACGATGCCATGGGCGGGCTGCGACTGCAGGTCAACAGGGACCGGATCGTGAAGCTCAAAACGCTGGCCGAGAGCCTTTTCAACGCCACCGGCGACATGGTCGACATCGCCAAGGCGAAGCTCGCCCTCAAAGCTGGTGACACGTCCCTCGACGCAAAGGAGAGGGACGCTCAGGCAAGGCTGACGGCGCTTTCGGATGAGGCGGCCAAGCTGATCGACGAAGGAGTGGATTCGGCAAAGGCGATGGCAACAAAGTCTGGCGAGGAGGCGGATACCGCCGCCGTTCTGGTTCTCTTTCTCAATCTCGGCATCGGCCTTTTGACCATCGCCACGCTGATCGGTGCTGCCGTCTTCGGCGCCCGGGTGATCGCAAGGCCGATCGGCCGGATCACCGCGAGCATGAACGATCTCGCCGGCGGCAATCTCGACGCCGACATTCCCTTCGCCGACCGAGGCGATGAAATCGGCCAAATGGCCCGTGCCGTCGAAGTCTTCAAACAGAACGGCGCCAAGGTGCGCGAACTCGATGCCGCCGGCGCGAACAAGCGGGCCAAGGTCATCGAAATGCAGAAGAGCGTCGACGCGGTCATCACGGCGGCGGCAGCAGGCGACTTCACCCAGCGCGCGCCTGAAGAGTTCGGCTATCCCGATCTCAATCGCATCGTCATCGGCCTCAATCAACTCGTCGCCTCGGTCGACCGCGGCGTTGCGGAAACCGGCCGGGTCGTTTCGGCGCTCGCAAATGGCGACCTGACCGAGAATATGCGCGGCGAGCTCCAGGGTTCTTTTGCGGGGCTGCAGAACAACGTCAACACAACGATGAGCAACCTGCGCTCCGTTCTTGGCGAAGTGCGGGCGGCCGTCAACATCATCAACGGCGGCGCCGGCGAGATGCGGACCGCTTCCGGAGACTTGTCGCAGCGCACCGAGCAGCAGGCGGCGTCGCTGGAGGAAACCTCGTCCGCTTTGGAGGAGATCACCGTCGCCGTGAAGCATTCGACCGCGCGGGCATTGGAAGCCAGCCACATGGTCGATGAAGCGAAGAAAGGCACCGGCCAGTCGAGCGACGTCGTCAGCCAGGCGGTTTCGGCGATGGGCCGGATCGAGCAGGCCTCGGGTGAAATCAGCAAGATCATCAGCGTTATCGACGAGATCGCCTTCCAGACCAATCTTCTGGCGCTGAATGCCGGTGTCGAGGCGGCGCGTGCCGGTGAAGCCGGCAAGGGCTTTGCCGTCGTGGCGCAGGAGGTGCGTGAACTGGCGCAGCGCTCGGCCAACGCCGCCAAGGACATCAAAGTGCTGATCAACCGTTCCAGCGACGAAGTCCATTCCGGCGTGAAGCTGGTGACGGCGACGGGCGAGGCGCTTGGCCACATCCAGGATCATGTGGTGAAGATCGACGAGCATGTCCGCTCCATCGCAACGGCCGCCAGAGAGCAATCGACCGGTCTTTCCGAGGTCTCGACCGCCGTCAATCAGATGGATCAGGTGACGCAGCAGAACGCGGCGATGGTCGAGGAATCGACTGCCGCGGCCAACCGGCTGGCGGAAGAGGCGGCCAAGCTCGCCCGACTGATCGCCCGTTTCAAGCTGGATGCCGCGCAGATGGCGCCACGCGCCGCCACCCCGCAAAGCAGACCCGTCGTCTCGCCGGCGCGCGCGCTCGGCCAGAAGCTCGCCGGCGCCTTTGGCGGCCGCGCCGCGACGGCGACGGCCGCGGCTGCTTCATGGGAGGAGTTTTGATAGCGGGATCCTGCTCCAGCCGACGAGCGCAGGCAGCCTTTTGTGCCTGCGCTCGTTCCGGTAATATGATTGGAAAGCGGCGCGCCCAGTGCTGAGCGCAGCAGGTGCTGCTACTTCGACAGGTCTGCCGTTGCCGCGAGAATAACTTTCGCAACGTCGGCCGGCTGCGACAGTTGCGGCGTGTGTCCTGCCGGCAAGCTCACGACGTGAGCCGAGATTTTCTTTGCCATCGCCTTCTGCAGGTCGGGCTGAATCATGTGGTCCTGCTCGCTGACGATGTACCATGAAGGCTTCGTCTTCCAGGCGGCATCGCTGACGTTCTCCTCGAAGTTCCTGCCGCGCACGGGACCTTGCGTCGCCGCCATCAGCCTCGTCTCATCGGCCGGAAGATCCTGGGCGAGGTGCTTTGCGACCCCTTCGAGACTGAGCGTCAGGAAACCCTCCTTGTCCGCGATGATGTGGGCGAAGCCCGAGGGAGCCGGATAATCCTTCGTCAGATCCGCAACCGATTGCCCTTCGGACGGAGCGAACGCGGCAACATAAACCAACGATTTGACATGCTCGTGCCGGCCGGCTTCCGAAATCACGACGCCGCCCCAGGAATGGCCGACCAGAACGACGGGGCCGGTTTGCGTGTCGAGTGCGCGCCGCGTCGCGGCGACGTCATCGGCCAGCGAAGTCAGTGGATTCTGCACGGAAACGACCGTCAGCCCTTCCGCTTGAAGAAGTGGAATAACCTTGTTCCAAGCCGAACCATCGGCAAACGCGCCATGCACAAGCACGACGGTTGGCCTTTGACTCTCCGACGTACCGACGGGTGCGGCGTTTGAGGCTAAAGCGGTGCTGCCCAAAGCAGCGGCCAGAACTGCTTTTTTCGCTAGAGATGACATCAAATACTCCTGTGACGGTTGAGCCAACCGCAGGTTCTGCGGAGGATGGCGGTGAGATGGGAGCATCTGTACGTATGAAATAAATCGGGATAAATGGTCATATCAGATCCGCATTCCAAACAAATCGGCTCAAATGGACAGATTGGCTTCCATGCAGGTTTTCATAAAAGCCGTTGAAACCGGCTCCATATCGGCGGCCGCTGAACTACTCAATTTGTCATCGCAGCTGGCGGGCAAGCAGCTGAGGGCGCTGGAGGATGGTTTGGGGATCAAGCTGTTGAACCGCACCACGCGCAGGCAAAGCCTCACCGACAGCGGTCGCATATTCTATGAACACGCGAAGAACATCCTGGCGGAGATGGAGGCAGCCGAGGCGCTGATCGCTGAAACCCGCTCGATCCCGCGAGGACGGCTTCGCATCAGCGCACCGATCACCTTCGGCAGCCACGCGTTGGCGCCTGAACTACCGGAATATCTGAAACAGCACCCCGAAGTGTCGTTGGACCTCAGCCTCACCAACCGGACAGTAGATCTTGTGGAGGAGGGTTTCGATGTCGCCTTCCGGACCGGTGAGCTTCCGGACAGCCGATTGCTGGCGAGAGGCCTTTCACCTCTTCGCCTGGTCCTGTGCGCGGCGCCGGCCTATCTCAAATCGGCGGAAAAACTGAACAGACCGGAGGATCTGCAACGGCATGAATGCCTGGTGTTCTCGCACACCTCACTTCGCACGCAATGGTCGTTCGAGGGGCCACATGGTCTTGTGTCGGTGCCGATCACAGGCCGATTTTCGACAGACAGTGGTGAGGCCCTTCGTGCCGCCGCAGTGGCAGGTATGGGCGTGCTCCTGCAGCCGCACGAACTGGTGGTCCGAGAGATCGAAGCTGGACGGTTGGTGAGGCTCTTGCCGGACTACGAGCCGCCCGCTCGACCTTTGCACGCGCTGTATGCTCCCGACAGACGAATGACACCGAAACTACGGAGTTTTATAGATTTTGCACTGAAGAAATTCGGCGCGGGGTGGCGGAGGACATCCGGATCACCGTGACCAGTGTGCTGCCGGGCGAAAAGCCTCGGGCCGGGCGGCAAAATTCTCGACGACGAAATCCACGAAAGCGCGGACTTTCGGCGAAAGCTGGCGATTGGAAGGCCAGACGAGCGAGAGCGAACCGAAGGGCGCCATGAAGGCGGTGAGGACGGGAACCAAGTTACCCGCTCGGATATGGGGCTGCGCGACATAGACGGGCAGATGCGCGAGCCCGAGGCCGTCCTGTGCCGCCCGCAGCCCGGCATCCGTATTGTTGAACGTCAGGTTTTTCGGCAAAAGCAGCCGCTCGTATGGGTCGCGGAATGACCATGGCGCGATGCGGCCGCTGGATGGATATTTGAAGTGAATGCAGGCGTGCCCCGAGAGGTCGTTCGGCGTCTGCGGCCGTCCGCGACGATCGAGATAATCGGCACTTCCGCAAACGACGAAATGCTGCTCGCCGAGATGGCGGGCGATCAATCGGGCATCGGCAAGTTCGCCGCTGCGCACGACGGCATCCAGGCCCTCGGCGACCAAGTCTACGACCCTGTCTTCGAAATCGATGTCCAGTTCGATCTCCGGAAATCGCGCGGCGAACATCGGCAGGATCGGCATCAGCAGGTGGTGTCCGACGATATGCGGGACGCTGACCCGGAGGCGTCCTCTCGGCCGCTGCCGGCTTCGCAGGATACCTGCCTCTGCGTCTTGCATATCGTCGATGATGCGCTTGTAGCGTTCGTAGAGGACCGCCCCTTCCTCGGTCAGGCTGATGCTGCGCGTCGTGCGATTGAAGAGCCGCACCCCCAGACGGCCTTCGAGGCGGGCGATCGATTTTCCGATCGCCGATGGCGAAATTCCGGCGACGCGCGCGGCTCCGACATAACTCTGCTGTTCGGCAGCGTATACAAGAGCGAAAAGGCTCGCGAGACCATCCATGCCAACATCCTCATTGGAGACATTTTGTCCGGTATCTAGTTCCATGCGCCGCCGTTGATCAACATTGGGTAGCAACTATCCTTTGTCCGTGAATGATGTCTGGCCTTATCGGCAGGAGTGAACGGCATGCGGGACTACGCAAAAGAACGACCGGAGCACACGGCGAGATACATCGGGGAAAACGACCTGTTTCTGGAAATATTTCGTGGAAGCGCCGGTTCGGAGCGGCCCGCTCGCCCGCCTTTGCTCTTCGTCCACGGCGCCTTCACCGGCAGTTGGATGTGGAGCAAGTACATTTCTCACTTCATGTCAGCCGGATGGAACGCCTACTGCATCAACCTGCGAGGCCATTACAAAAGCCGATCGGTCGATTTTACCAAAGTCACCTTCGAGGACTATCTGGACGACATCCGGCAGGTCATTTCCGAAATCGTTGAAGATTGCGCGGTCCCGCCTGTTGTAATCGGCTTCAGCATGGGAGGAATCCTCAGCCTGAAACTGGCGGAAAGCGTGGAGATTGCCGGGCTGGTGCTGATCGATTCCAGCATTTGCAGGCAGGTGCATGACGAGGTGCCCTATCTCGAGCTTGCGCCACGAATGCCTGGCCTTGTCGTGCCGGCGCCCGCGCGCGACGAGCAAGGCAGCGCCGATGAAACGCTCGAAGATATCGCGTTCCAGCGGAAATACCTGTCCATGGAATCCGGCAAGGCATTCGCTGCATTTTCCTTTCATTTCGGAGCGAAGGGAATTTCCATCGAAAGCGGCAAGATCACCTGCCCCGGCCTGGTCATAACAGCGGTCAACAATGAAGCCGACGATCGTCGGGGCCGGGCGACGGCACGGCATATTGGCGGCGAATATCTGGGTCTTCGAGGGACGACGCATACCGGTTTGCTCGTCGGGCAAAGGTATCGCGAAGCCGTAGGCCACATCATCGAATGGTTGGCACGCTTGGAAGATTGTTCCAGTCAGCCCTCCAAGCCAAGGCCCCGCCGGTAGCCAGCCGACATAGGCTTCCAGGCGCGACAATACCGAAGCTTCGGGCCGTTCATGATGCCATAAGTCGTATCTGGCGCGGTTCCCTTCAACCGGCAATCAGGCGGATAGCCTGGGAACGAGATGCCCTGGCAAGGTGACTGTTTCGACGGCGCGGGCTCCGATAATCATCTCTACGATCGTGTTGATCATTTCATAAGTGGGCTGCTCGTAAGTCGTCAGGCCATAGGCGGGCGCCGCGCCGAGCTCGATATTGTCGAAGCCGACCACCGCAAGGTCTTGCGGAACGCGGCAACCAAATTCACTGCGGGCCGTGGCCATGGCTCCTAACGCCAGAATGTCATTTTCACACATCAATACATCGACCCGTGAGGAGGAGGGGGTCGCGCTTAGATAGGCTCGCACCGCCTCGGCGCCCGCATCGGCACTGTACCGGTCTGCGTTCAGCTCTACGACGCTCCCCACGCCCTTCCGTCGCCAGAAATTCGCGTAGTGATGGCGCCTGCCGAGTGCCGTCGACAGGGTTCTTGCTCCCGTCATAAAACCCGGACGGCGATACCCCTTGTCGAACAGGTAATCGACCATTTGGCTGAGGGCGAGTTCAGCATCGCAGGCGACTGCAGGGACACCGGGAATCTGGCTGTCTCTTGCAAGAACGAACATCGGCGGAAAACCTGGGCCGAGGCGTCGATCGCCGAGAGTTTCCTCGCGAAACGCCGTACCGAACAGAATCACGGCGTCGAATTGCCGTTGGTCGGCATTGATCAGCGCGTGAACGTGATCGAAATGCCGATTGATATTGATCAATACCGTCAATAGTCCCTCCGCCTGCAAGCGCTCGGTGAGCATTTCCAGAACCGGAAGCTTGTGCGGATTGGCGAAGTCGTCGACGAAAACCGCCACTTGATGCGTGATGTTTGTCGCGAGGCTGCGGGCAAGCAGGTTCGGCGAATAGTTCAGCGCCTCGGCGGCCTGAAGCACTTTTTGCCGGCTGACGTCGGTGATGGATGCACCGGGTGTAAACGCGCGGATAACGGTCCATTTCGATACGCCGGCGGCTTCCGCCACCTCTTTCGCTGTCGCCCTTTTGCGCATGCCTATCTCCTGCCGACTGGAATGAATATTCCACAAAAAAATAAAAATGGAATGGATGCTTGATTTTTGCCGACAATAAAGTAATTTGTCGGAGTTTGCTACCGGTAGCAAAGGAGTTGCAACCGGTAGCAATCGCGGGTCCGCATGACGCGGACTGTTTTTGGGAGGGTTAAATGAAATTTGGTTTGAAATCGCTTCTCGCGGGGGCCGCGGTCGCGTTCATGTGCTCTTCAGCAATCGTCAACGCAGCGGACATTCGCATCGTTGCCGTCACCCATGGCCAGGCCAATGATCCGTTCTGGTCCGTGGTTAAGAACGGGGTCAACGCAGCTGCCAAGGATATCGGCGTCGGCGTCGACTATCGGGCGCCGGAAACGTTCGACATGGTGTCAATGGGGCAGCTCATCGATGCGGCCATCAATCAGAAGCCTGACGGCCTTATCGTCTCCATTCCGGACGCCTCGGCGCTCGGCCCGTCCATCAAGAAGGCCGTGGCCGCCGGCATTCCGGTTATTTCGATCAACTCCGGATCCGACGTTTCGAAGGAATTGGGGGCGCTTCTGCATGTCGGCCAGGACGAATACACCGCGGGCAAGGCCGCCGGTGCAAAGCTGCATGAGTTGGGCGGCAAGGAAGGTTTGTGCGTGAATCAGGAGGTCGGCAATGTCGCGCTCGATCTGCGCTGCAAGGGCTTCGCAGACGGTTTTGGCGGCAAAGTTACGGTTCTGCCCGTCAGCAACGATCCGGCCGACGTCCGGGCAAAGGTCAAAGCGGCGCTGAGTTCCAATGCCGCTGTCGATACCGTCATGGCGCTCGGCGCCGGCACCGCCGGCGAGCCGTCTCTGGCGGCTGTCGAGGATGTCGGAATGACCGGCAAGGTCAACGTGGCGACCTTCGACCTTTCGGCAGATTTCCTGAAGGCAGTGGCCGACGGCAAGGCAGCCTTCGCGATCGATCAGCAGCAGTTCCTGCAGGGCTATCTGCCCGTCGTGTTTCTGGCCAACTACGCCAAATACGGGCTGATCCCTGGAGGCAATGTGCCATCCGGCCCCAATCTTATCACCAAGGAAAAGGCCGCCCAGGTGGTCGATCTTTCCGCCAAGGGCATTCGCTGACCAGAACTGACGGAAGGCATTCTCTCAGAATCTCCTCCCCCTCAAGGGGAGGGGGTTCGTTGACAGAGCGCTGCCGAGCAGCGCCGCCGCTACCTCAAAACAAAGATTCCACGGGAGGAGTTATGGCTTCGCTTGAGCAGAACACGGCGGCCGCGCCGACGGTCGATGAGCGCGTCAAACAAGTGAGTTTTTTAACACATATGATGCGGCGGCCCGAATTGGGCGCCGTGGCGGGCCTTGTTCTCGTCATCGTCTTTTTCTTTCTCACTGCAGATTCGACGATGTTTTCTCTTTCGGGCCTGATGACCATCATGGCGCCGGCATCGCAATTGGGAATCCTCGCCATTGCGGCGGCACTGCTCATGATCGGCGGTGAGTTTGATCTCTCGATCGGCTCGATGGTGGCTTTCGCAGGACTGATCTTCGGCGTCATCCTGACCAATTTTGGTCAACCGCTTTCGGTTGCCATCGTCATGACAATGCTGTTTGCGGCGTTCATGGGCGCGATCAATGGGCAGATCGTCATTCACACCAGGCTGCCGTCGTTCATCGTGACCCTGGCATTTCTCTTCATACTGCGCGGCTTGACCCTCGTTGGTCTGAAATGGGCCACCGGCGGCTCCACGCAGCTTCGCGGCATCGGCGACCATGTGAAGGACAGTCCGCTGCTCGGGCTCTTTTCCGGCGATGCGCTGAAGGGCGTATTCGTCTGGCTCGCAGATCACGACCTGATCGGCAAGTTCCCGAACGGCCTGCCGAAGGTCACGGGCATCCCCGTGTCGGTCCTGTGGTTCGTCGTGCTTGCCCTGGCTGCAACATGGGTCCTGCTGCGCACCCGCATGGGCAACTGGATCTTCGCAGCCGGCGGCGATCCGAATGCAGCAAGAAATTCAGGTGTCCCGGTCCATAGGGTGAAAACCGGCCTGTTCGCGTTGACGGCGTGTGCTGCCGCGCTGGTCGCCATCATCACCGTGCTTGACGCCGGCTCAACCGACGCCCGACGCGGTTTTCAGAAAGAGTTCGAGGCAATCATCGCCGCCGTCATTGGCGGGTGCCTGCTCACGGGCGGCTATGGTTCGGCGATCGGCGCCTTCTTCGGAGCCATCATCTTCGGCTCGGTTTCCATCGGCTTGACCTATACCAAGTTCGACTCCGACTGGTTTCAGGTCTTCCTCGGCTCGATGCTGCTGCTGGCTGTTCTCTTCAACAATTTCATCCG
Source organism: Rhizobium sp. M1 (assembly GCF_002531805.1). NCBI lineage: Bacteria > Pseudomonadati > Pseudomonadota > Alphaproteobacteria > Hyphomicrobiales > Rhizobiaceae > Rhizobium > Rhizobium sp. M1. Next base: position 111,779 of record NZ_NWSW01000009.1, read on the forward strand.
CCGCAAGGTTACCGGGGAGCGCTGATCATGCCAGACGTCAACAACCGAACACCGATCATCGAAGTAACCGATATCGTCAAGCACTACGGCTCCGTGATCGCTCTCAACGGCGTGTCGATGCAAGTGTCGGCCGGAGAGGTACTTTGTCTCCTCGGAGACAATGGCGCGGGCAAATCCACCTTGATCAAGACGCTGTCCGGTGTCGTCCGGCCAAGCGGAGGTGCGTTTCTGGTCGAAGGCAAGCCGGTCAATTTCCGCAGCCCGCGCGACGCCCTCGATGCAGGGATTGCGACGGTCTATCAGGATCTCGCCATGATTCCGCTGATGTCGATCACCCGAAATTTCTTCATGGGGCGGGAGCCGCGCAAAGGCATCTTCCCATTCCGTCACTTCGACCTCGCGCACTGCAACAATGTCACGCGTGATGAGATGCGCAAGATCGGCATCGATATCCGCGATCCCAATCAGGCGGTGGGCACCTTGTCCGGTGGCGAACGCCAATGCGTTGCGATTGCTCGCGCGGTCTATTTCGGCGCAAAGATCCTTATTCTCGACGAGCCCACATCGGCGCTCGGCGTGGCACAAACCTCGATGGTGCTGAAATACATCCACCAGGTCCGACAGAACGGACTGGGCGTGATTTTCATCACCCATAACGTTCGGCATGCCTATGCCGTGGCGGACCGCTTCACCATTCTCAATCGCGGCCAGACGCTCGGCACTTTTGCCAAGGCGGATATCGCGATGGACGAGCTTCAGAACCTCATGGCCGGCGGCAAGGAACTGCAGCAACTCTCCGATGAACTCGGCGGTACCATCTAGCGTCCTGGCTTTACCCGGAGGCGGCGACCATTGGCTTTCAAAGGCTGCCCGCTTTCTCAGTCATCAAACATGGAAACGGTCATGAACGACGGTTCATCGAATATCTCATCCCCCTTCACGCTCGCGGTCTGCGCCGAGATGGTTTTCAAGTCGCTTCCTGTTGTCGACAGGCTGAAGCGGATCACCGAACTCGGCTTCCAAGCCGAGATCTGGGACTGGACGAAGCATGACATCGCAGCCCTTGCGAGATCCGGGGCGGTCTTCTCGTCGATGACTGGCTATGTGACCGGCACGCTCGCCGACGACGATGGCGCAGAAGAATTGCTGCGAACTGCGAAGCAATCGATCCCGATTGCCCGGGAGCTGAACTGCCCACGTCTCAACCTGCACGGTACGGGTCTCGACGGCAATGGACTGCCGGTCGTCAAGGCTGACGAAGTGACTGGTGCCATGTGGCTCAAGGCGCGCGATACACTGAACCGCATCGCCGACCTCGGGGAGCAGGAGGGTGTGACCTTCGTGCTCGAAAACCTCAATCAGGCAGTCGATCACCCCGGGACGCCGTTTGCCAAGGCCGAGGATACGCTCGCGCTCGTCTCGTCCGTCAACCGGCCGGCGTTGAAGCTCAATCTGGACCTCTATCATGCCCAGATCGGCGAAGGAAACCTGATCGAGCTATGCCGGCGTGCGCTGCCCTATATCGGCGAAATCCAGGTGGCGGATGTGCCCGGTCGCATGGAACCGGGAACCGGCGAGATCAACTACAAGGCAATTGCCCGCGCGCTCAAGGACATGGGTTATCGCGGCACGATCGGCATGGAGGCATGGGCGTCCGGAGACGATGAGACGGCGCTTGCCCGCTTCCGCGACGCCTTCACCGTTTGAATGTTTCGATAGTCAAGATTTACATATCATGGAGAGATATCAATGATCAGATTTGGAGTGATCGGCGCCGGCCGGATCGGCAAAGTGCATGCAACAACGATCGCGGCGAACCCCAATGCGAAGCTTGCCTATGTCGCGGATGCCTTCAAGGCATCAGCAGAAGAGCTTGCCGCACGGACGGGCGCCGAGGTTGCCGAGGCGGAGGATGTCATCAACTCCTCGAACGTCGATGCGATCCTCATCGCGACGCCGACCCCGAGCCACGCCGATCTCATCGAGGCGGCGGCGCGCGCCGGCAAGGCCATCCTCTGTGAAAAGCCGGTATCCCTGTCGGTCGACCGCATCAATGCCTGCCTCGAGATTGTCGAGAAAAACAGGTCGACCTTGATGATCGGCTTCAATCGCCGGTTTGACCCGAACTTCGCAAGTTTGGAGGCCCGTCTGCGCGCCGGCGATATCGGCGCAATCGAGATCGTGACGATCACCAGCCGGGATCCGGCGCCGCCGCCTGCCGACTACGTCAAATCCTCCGGTGGCCTGTTCCGTGACATGATGATCCACGACTTCGATATGGCCCGCTTCCTCATGGGCGAGGAATTCGTGGTCGTGAACGCACTCGGATCCTCGCTCGTCGACAAGGCGATCGGGGCCGAGGGCGATGTGGATACCGCCGCCGTCCAGATGCAGACGGCTTCGGGCCGCATTGCTGTCATCACCAATTCGCGCCGGGCGACTTATGGATACGACCAGCGCATCGAAGTCCATGGGGCTGCCGGTATGCTTGCAGCGAAAAATATCGCCGCGACGAGCGTCGAGCTTTCCAATGCGAACGGCGTCAGCGGCGATCCCGTTCAACATTTCTTTCTCGAACGCTACGCGCAGGCTTATGCCAACGAGATCAATGCCTTCATCGAAGCGATCGACAGCGGCAACCCATCGCCGAGGCCAGGTGGATTGGATGGGCTTCAGGCTCAAAAACTAGCGGAGGCCGCCACAGTGAGCTGGCAGACAGGCAGGCCAGTTGCCGTCGATTGACGTCAAGGCGGTGCAGTTCGCTCCTCGTGGCTCGCCTGCATCGCCCGACTCCACGAATGCATAATCGACTTGTGCTGCGCGAAATGCATCTGCCACGGAGGCGCCAAATGTCAGCCACGCGTCCTATGAAAGATCAACGTCCTCAAACCTTTCAGGAACTAAAGCAGTCCATTGCCGAAGGAAGGATCTTTTTCCCTAACCAGGTGGAACAGGTTGCAAGGCGGATGCTTGAGCATCCGGAGATGGTGGCCTTCGAAAGTGCTGCTTCAGTCGCAAAAAAATGCGGCGTCTCGCAAACGACAGTTATACGGCTGAGCAGCTTTCTCGGAATTGGATCATACCGCGGTCTGAAGGATCTCTGTGCCTGCTATATTCGAGAACGCTCCAAAGGCATGTCGCCGCCTTACCAAGTCCCTCAGCCGCCACCGCGCAATGTCGGGTAGGATGTCCGTTGCTTGAAGTCGCCGCCGGCAAGGAATGAGTAACCGCCAGGGGACGCATGAGGGGAGCAGGCAACCGCCGGCAGGCGACAAATGCCAGGCCCTTCGATCTGCACCCCATCCTCGTTCAGCCATCCAGACCGAGGCTCGTCTGCAGGCGGCTGACATAGGCTTCGAGCCCGCCGACCATATCGAAGCGATCGGGGTCGCGCAGCCAGAGCATCTGCAGGCCGTCCATTACGGCGATCAGTTCGGCCGCCATCGCCTTGCTATCGATGTTCTTGGCGAACGAGCCATCGGCGGCGGCGCGTTCGAAGGTCGCGGCGATATGCTTCTGCATCTGCGTGGCGCGATCGAGAAACCAGGCCTTGGCGGGGTGGTCCTTCATCAGGCTTTCGGCATTGAGGATGGCGAAAGCCCTGGTGACCTCGACCATTTCGGCGTTGCGACGGAAGACGGCGACCATGCCTTCAAGCAGGCCCCGAAGGTCCAAACGATAGTGGTCGATGAAATCTGCGCTTTCCAAATCGCGCTTGTCCAGAATGGCGAGCAGGAGATCGACCTTGGTCCGGAAATGGTGCAACAGGCCGGGCAGCGACAGGCCGACATCTTGGGCGATATCCCCAATGGCGGCATTCTGATAGCCGTCTTCGGCAAAGCGGCGCATCGCCGCCCCAAGGATTTCCGCTCGGCGCGCCTCCCCCTTGCTGGATTTGCGCCGCTGCTTTTCCCTCGGGCCGGTCCCTTGTTCTGCCATCGTCTCTTTCCGTTTGCCTCCTTTTAACGGCGACGCGCCAATCGGCAAGCCTGCAGCCCTGCAAGCTCTCTACCCATACACCAGACAGTGGCAGTTGACATCTTAAAAATATCGAGTAATCGGTAGGTTTAAGGATCAGAGCGCCCGGATCGCGTCTTGGATCCGGAGTCGTAGCAGGGAGGTTTGCATGATCGATTCCATTCTCGACCAGATGACGCTCGAAGAGCAGGTCTCGCTGCTGTCCGGCGCCGATTTCTGGACGACGGTTCCGGTCGAACGTCTCGGCGTGCCGAAGATCAAGGTGACGGATGGACCGAACGGCGCGCGCGGCGCCGGCTCGCTGGTCGCCGGCGTCAAGGCGACCTGCTTTCCCGTCGCCATCGCGCTGGGCGCCAGCTGGAATCCCGAACTTATCCATCAGATGGGCGCAGCCCTTGCGCGCCAGGCAAAGAGCAAGGGTGCCGCAGTGCTGCTGGCGCCCACGGTGAACATCCATCGCTCCGGCCTCAACGGGCGCAATTTCGAATGTTACTCCGAAGACCCGATGCTGACCGCCGAACTGGCCGTTGCCTATATCGAGGGCGTGCAGGGCGAGGGGATCGCGGCGACGATCAAGCATTTCGCCGGCAATGAATCCGAGATCGAGCGGCAGACCATGTCTTCCGATATCGACGAGCGGACACTGCGCGAAATCTATCTGCCGCCCTTCGAACAGGCGGTGCGTCGCGCCGGCGTCATGGCCGTCATGTCCTCCTATAACCGCCTGAACGGCACCTATACGAGCGAGCATCACTGGCTGCTGACCAAGCTGTTGCGCGAGGAGTGGGGGTTCGACGGCATCGTCATGTCCGATTGGTTCGGTTCGCATTCGACGGCTGAGACGATCAATGCCGGCCTGGATCTCGAAATGCCGGGTCCGGCGCGCGACCGCGGCGACAAACTGGTCGCGGCCGTGCGCGAGGGCAAGGTCGAGGCCGCGACGGTACGCGCTGCGGCGCGGCGCATGCTGCTTCTCCTCGAGCGGGTCGGTGCGTTCGAGAAGAAACCCGATCTGCGCGAGCGGGCGGTCGACCTGCCGGAAGACAGGGCGCTGATCCGGCGTCTCGGCGCGGAAGGCGCTGTGCTCCTCAGGAATGACGGCATCCTGCCGCTTGCCAAAACCTCTCTCGATCGCATCGCCGTCATCGGCCCCAACGCCGCAAGCGCGCGCGTCATGGGCGGCGGCAGTGCGCAGATCGCGGCGCATTATACAGTGAGCCCGCTCGAAGGCATCCGCGCCGCCCTCTCCAACGCCAACAGCATCAGCCACGCGGTCGGCTGCCGCCACAACCGCCTGATCGACGTGTTCAAGGGCAAGATCGCGGTCGAATATTTCAAGGGCCGCGGCTGCAAGGGCGAGCCGCTGCATGTCGAAACGGTCGACAAGGGCGAATTCTTCTGGTTCGAGCTGCCGTCGGGCGATCTCGACCCTGCCGATTTTTCGGCCCGGATGACGATGCAATTCGTGCCGGAGGAGAGCGGCGAGCATGTCTTCGGCATGACCAATGCCGGCCTGGCGCGGCTCTTCGTCGATGGCGCACTGATGGTTGACGGCCGCGACGGCTGGACGCGCGGCGAGAACTATTTCGGCACGGCCAATGACGAACAGCGCGGGGCAGTGCCGCTCGAGGCCGGCCGGTCATACAAAATCATCGTCGAATATGAGCCGTCCACCGCGACCGAGGAGGGCATTAACCTCATCGCCGTGCGCTTCGGTGTGGAAAAGCCGCTCAGCGAGGCCGATATCGAGGCGGCCGTCGAGACGGCGCGCAATGCCGATGTGGCGCTGCTCTTTGTCGGCCGCGACGGCGAATGGGATACGGAAGGGTTGGACCTGCCCGACATGCGGCTGCCCGGCCGACAGGAGGAACTGATCGAGCGGGTTGCCGCCGCCAACGCCAACACGGTGGTCGTGCTGCAGACCGGCGGTCCGGTGGAAATGCCCTGGCTCGACAAGGTTCGCGCCGTGTTGCAGATCTGGTATCCGGGGCAGGAACTCGGCAATGCCGTCGCCGACGTGCTGTTCGGCGACGTCGAGCCCGGTGGACGCCTGCCGCAGACCTTCCCGAAGACGCTTGCCGACAATTCGGCCATGACAGGCGATCCCGCCGTCTATCCCGGCCGGGATGGGCATGTGCGCTACGCCGAAGGCGTCTTCGTCGGCTATCGTCATCACGATACACACGCCGTCGAGCCGCTCTTCCCCTTCGGCTTCGGCCTCGGCTATACCCGTTTCCGCTGGAGCGAGCCGCGGCTGTCGGCCGGCGAAATGGGTTCCGACGGCGTCACCGTCAGCCTCGACTTGACCAATATCGGCGACCGGGCCGGCTCAGAACTGGTGCAGCTCTATGTGCGTTCGCCGAAGACCAAAGTGGCGCGGCCGGACAAGGAGCTGCGCGCCTTCGCCAAGTTATCGCTGCAGCCCGGCGAGACCGGCACGGCGATAATGCAAATCCGGCCGCGCGATCTCGCTTATTTCGACGTCGAAGCCGGCGCTTTCCGTGCCGAAGCCGGCAATTACCAGCTGGTCGTGGCGGCGAATGCTGCGGATATCAGGTTCGTGCGCGATCTGCCGTCACCATCCAGCTACGAGTTGCCGCCCTCTTAGAATAGGAGGCCCGGGATACGGTTGGCGCGTCTACGCGAGCGTCGAGTGGTCCAATCTGCGATCAAGCCGCGTCCGGCTGGGCACGCAGGTTGGTGACGACACGCCGGTTCTGCACCTTGCAGGAGCGGTCCGTGCAGTCGCGAACTTCTCGATCGTTGCCATAGCCCTTGGCCCACATGCGCTTCGGGTCGACGCCCTTCGAGGCGAGATAGGCCATCGCCGCGTCGGCGCGCTTCTGCGACAGCGTTTCCATCTGGGAGGCAGAACCGGAATCGTCGGCAAATCCCTGCAGCTTGAGCAGCCAGGTCGGGTTCCTGTTGAGCCAGGCGGCCTGGTTATCCAACGTTGCCATGGCGACGGAATCGAGGGTGGCGGAATCCTGCTTGAAGTAGATCCGCCGGCCGACATTGAGGATGAAATCCTCTTCGCTGCCGGCCGCGACGTTTTCAAACCCCGGCGCCGGATCATTGGTCTGGCCGGTCATCGGCGCCGCAGTCGGTTCTTCCAGGGAGGCGATCTCGGTGGTGGAGCAGGCGGCGAGCGCCAGGAGCATGGCCGCGGCGAGAAGGCGGCTCGTGTATCCGGTCGTAGCAGACATCAGGGGATATTCCTTATTCGACCGGGGTTGTTTGGCTGACCTGCGTGGCGCTTTCGGCCTGGTCGGCGATATGCGGCAGAACCTGTACCGCGGTGCCGATCGGGCAACGCTGGTAGAGGTCGATGGCGTCTTCGTTGAACATGCGGATGCAGCCGCTGGAGGCATCCTTGCCGATGCTCCATGGCTCCAGCGTGCCGTGGAACCGATAGCCGGTGTCGACGCCGTCGCGATGCAGATACATGGCGCGGGGGCCGAGCGGGTTCTTCGGAGAGCCGCCCGCCACGAATTCAGGCAGTTCGGGGTGGCGCTTGCGCATCTCCGGCGGCGGCGTCCAGCGCGGCCACAGCGATTTGGCGTCGATCGTGGCGCGGCCGAACCATTTGAACCCCTCGCGGCCGACGCCGACGCCATAGCGAATGGCGGTCTTGTTCTCCATGATCACGTAGAGAAAATGGTGCCTTGTATCGACGACGACGGTGCCGATCGGCTCGCTGCTGAAATATTTGACGACCTGGCGGTGCCACTTCCTGTCGATCTTGGCGAAGTTGGTCCTTCGGAACGTCACGCCATTGTCGACGAGGGTGCCGTCAAAATAGGACGACGCCGCGGCCAATGCCGGTTTCCGAACTGCAACGGCGCCAAGTAACGCCAAACCACCAAGCAAAATTTCCCTGCGTGTCCCCAGCATCGGCAATATCCCCCTTAAAGCCAAGCAGCGGAATATCAGTAAATCAGATTTTTCATTGGCGACAACAGAAAATTATTCTCCTTCCTAAAGACCGGGATCGAGTTGCGGTCTTCTGGATAGATTTGCTTCGATCGTTACCCGGGAGGAGAACGCTACACCCTGCAAACCCGCAGACCATTTGAACGGATGGATACTTGTCAGCAGTCCTGACACCGCTTCGAAAATATCTGCGTATGCGGTCGACCGCGCTCGCGGTTCCAGGAGCGAGTGCCGTTGTTCGGGTTATGCATCGTTGAGATGGCAAGCCGACAGGTGCCCCGGTGCAATTTCCTTTTTCACCGGCGCTTCCAGACGGCAGCGATCCATCGCAAACGGGCATCTCGGATGGAAGTGACAGCCTTCCGGCGGGTTTATCGGGCTGGGGAGTTCGCCATCGACGGGCTTGAACCGTCGCTTGCCGGGTTCAATGCGCGGCACCTCGGCCAAGAGCGCTGTCGTGTAAGGATGATTGGGCCGGCTGAAGACCTCCTCGACCGGCGCCTCTTCGACGATCCGGCCGAGATACATGATCGCAACGCGGTCGGAAATATGTTCGACGACGCCGAGATCATGGCTGACGAACAGGTAGGTCAGGTCAAGCTTGTCGCGAAGTTCCATGAACAGGTTGATGACCTGAGCCTGGATGGAGACGTCGAGCGCTGCGACGCTTTCGTCACAGACGAGGAACTTCGGCTGCACGGCGAGCGCGCGCGCAATATTGACGCGCTGCCGCTGGCCACCGGAAAATTGATGCGGGTATCGCTTTTTCATAGACGGGTCGAAACCGGCCAGCATCAGATATCTGTCGACATAGGCGTCGCGTTCCGTCGAGCGGGCAAGTCCATGCGTGCGAGGCGCCTCCCAGATAAGCTCCTCGACGGTCATGCGCGGATTGAGAGCGGCCATCGGGTTTTGGAAGATCATCTGGCTGGCGAGACCGAACTGATGCTGCTCGCCTTTCGACATGGCGCTTCGGTCGATCCCCTTCCAGAGAATATGGCCTTGGCTCGGCGACGTGATCCCTGCAATGGCGCGGCCGAGCGTCGACTTCCCGCAGCCGCTCTCGCCGACAAGGCCGACAACCTCTCCGGGTCGAATGCTCAGGTTGACATTATCAAGCGCATGAACAACAGGTGCCGGTTTGGCCAGCCTGAGCTTGAGCGCGATCTTGGCGGCGAGGTCGGGCTTGGCTCCGAAGCGCTGCGACACGTTCCTCGCTTCGATCAGGGGCGTGGCGATCGCCGTCATCATGCTATCTCTTTCGTAACGGGATGAATGCAGCGGAAGGAGCGGTCGCCTTCCGGCATGAGCGCCGGCATGACCAGACAGCCGTCGGTCGTCCGGTCACAGCGCGTACGAAAACTGCATCCTTGTGGAAGGCGGCTGATTGCCGGCGTCATGCCGCGAATCTGGTGGAGGGGCTCTCCGCGTCTGTTTTGCGAAGGAACGGACGCGATCAGGCCGGCGGTGTAGGGATGGTGAGGATCGGTCAGAACCTTGCCCACTGGTCCGGTCTCGACGAGGCGGCCGGCATACATGACGGCGATCTCGTCGGCCAATCTTGAAACGATCGCCAGATCGTGAGTGATCCAGATCACCGCCGTATTTCCTTCTTCCGTGAGCCTCTGGAATTCGGAAATGATCTGGCTCTGGATCGTCACATCAAGCGCCGTTGTCGGTTCGTCGGCGATGATAAGGTCCGGCTTGTGAAGAAGCGCAATGGCAATCGCCACGCGCTGGCGCATTCCGCCGGAAAACTGATGAGGATAGGCGGCAAGCCTTTCTTCGGGGCTTGGTATGCCGACCAGCGCCAAAGCATCCCGCGCCCGCTGCCGGGCTGCATCCTTCGAGACGCGGTCGTGCGCCTGGACGGCTTCCACCATCTGCGTACCGACGGTCAGGACCGGGTTGAGCGTCATCATCGGATCCTGGAATACCATGGCGATCCGCTTGCCGCGCAGCTGCCGCATCTCCTCGTCCGAATATTTCGCGATGTCGGCGCCGTCGAAGATGATCTGGCCGCCGGCCACCCGGCCGGGCCTGTCGAGGAGCCGCATGATCGAGAAGCCGGTTACCGACTTTCCGGATCCGGATTCCCCCACGAGACCAAGAACCTTGCCGCGCTCCACCGTGAACGATACGTCGTTGACGGCGCAAAGACTGGGGCGACCTTTGCCGCTGCCGAATTCGGTGACGAGATTGCTCACTTGCAGCAATGGGGTCATGACATGTTCCTCGGGTTGAGCACATCGCGCAACCGGTCGCCGACGAGATTGATCGCCGCGATCGTGATTAGAAGCGCAATGCCGGGGAAGAAGCTGATCCAGTAGAGGCCCGTCAGAAGATATTGGTAGCCGGTCGAGATCAGCATGCCGAGCGAGGGTTCGGTCACGGATGCACCCAGACCGAGGAAGGACAAGGTTGCTTCGAGACCGATTGCCCTGGCGATCTGCATGGTGGCGATGACGATGACCGGCGCAAGACAGTTCGGCAGCAGGTGCCTGAAGAGGATGCGCCATCCGGGCAGGCGCAGCATCCGGGCCGCCTCGATATATTCCTTCTCGCGCTCGACCAGAGCGGTGCCGCGGACCGTGCGGGCATAGGTCGCCCACTCGGCGATGATCAGTGCGATCACGACATTGGGCACGCCCTTGCCGAGCACGGCGAGCATCATCAGCGCCATCAATATGGTGGGAAAAGAGAGCTGCAGGTCGACGAGCCGCATCATCGCGGTTTCCGTGCGCCCTCCCATGTAAGCGGCGAACAATCCGGCCGAGGTTCCGATGATGGCAGCAGCGAAAGCCGACAGAACGCCTACCAGCAAAGAGGTGCGCAGGCCATAGAGGATGCCGGACAGGATATCGCGGCCCTGGCTGTCGGTGCCGAGGTGATAGACAAGCCCGGTCATGGATTCGGACCCCGGCGGCAGGCGACCATCCATGATGTCGAGCTGCATCAAATCATAGGGATTTTGCGGAGAGATCCATGGCGCAAACAGCGCCAGGCAACAGATGATCACCAGCGTGAGGAAGGCGATCACGGCTGCCGGAGAGCTGAAGAAATCCGCGATCCCTTTCGACAGACGACTGGGCTCGGGCGTTGGAGCGCTTGTGTCTTGCGTGTTTGGTTCGGCCATGGGTCAAGCCTTTCCTTCCAGCCGGACCCGCGGATCCAGAAGGGTATAACAGATATCGATGATGAAGTTGAGGACGACGAAGAGCAGGACCATCATCATCAGGTAGGCGACGATGACGGGGCGATCGAGAAGGTTGATCGAGTCGATGATGAGCTTGCCCATGCCCGGCCACGCAAAGATGCTTTCGGTGACGACCGAAAAGGCGATAAGCGAGCCGAACTCGAGGCCGATGATGGTCACCACCGGGATCATCAGGTTCTTGAGAACGTGCACGGAAATGATCCGCCGCTCTCGCAACCCCTTGGCGCGGGCAAACTTCACATAGTCCTGGGGCAGGACCTCTTGCACACCTGCACGGGTCAGCCGCAGAATGAGCGACGTCTTGAACAGAGCCAGGTTGAAGGCCGGCAATAAGAGGTGCCGGATGCCGTCCCCGGTCAGAAACGACCATTGTGCACCAAGTAGTTCCTGCGTCGGGCCGCGGCCATTCGTCGGCAACCAGCCTAGCTCGACGGAAAACACCATGATCAGCATGAGGCCGACCCAGAAGGTCGGAAGCGAGAAGCCCAGAATCGAGCCGCTCATGATGAGCTTGGAGGAAATCCGATTGGGGTAAAGCCCTGCATACAGCCCAAGCGGCAAGCCGAACAAGAGCGCGATGCCGAGAGCCGTGATCGCCAGTTCGAGCGTTGCCGGGAGACGTTCGAGGATCAGACCCAGCGCCGGCCGCCCATAAACGAAGCTGTTGCCGAAGTCCCCGTGCAGAAGCCCTTGGAGAAACAGCAGATACTGTTTCCAGAGCGGCTGATCCAGACCGTAATGCGCGATAACGAGTGCCCGCTCCGCCTGGTTGGCGTCGGGGTTGATGAGGATGTCGACCGGATTGCCGATCACATTGACGCCGATGAAGACAATGATCGTCATCGCGACAATGACAAAGAGCGCCTGTATCAATCGCCTGATAATGGATGTGATCATAGAACCTCTCCTTAGGCGACGGAGATCGCCATCCCGTCGCGCTGCGGATCGGCGGCGCCTTTAGAGACGCCGCCTTCAATCTTGATCGCGTGGACGGCGGCGAATGCGTATGTCTGCGGCGACCGCGCCACCTGGTAGCCCTGCGTCCGCAGCTCGTCCTCGACAGAGTGTCGAATACGATTGCAGATGTCGATCGTGTTTGACACCCCTACGATCCTCGGCGCCGAGACGGCTTCGAGCACCGACATGTCGAAATCGATCATGTTCATCAGGCATTGCGCAACGGCCGGCGCGATATAGCTGCCGCCCGGCGCTCCGATGACGATGCTGGGCTCGTCACCCTTGAAGACGATCGTCGGTGCCGCCGAGCTTGGACGCCGCTTGCCGGGCGCGATGGAGCCGGGTTTGCCCGGAACCGGATTAAAGCGGCTCATCGTGCCATTATACATGAAGCCGAGGCCATCGGTGATCGCGCCCGAGGGACTGCCGAGGGTGTGGGTCATCGCGACGGCGTTGCCGTCCTTGTCTATCACCGAGATGTGGGTGGTGTCGCGCTGCGAGCCATCAAGACGCGAAACGCTGGCGACCTCGCCTGCCTTGATCGCGCGGGCATGCGCCTGCGCATGCTCTTTCGACAGCAGCCTTTCATAAGGCACGTCGACATAGGCGGGATCGCCCATATGCGCGTCCTTGTCGATCGTCATTCGCTTCATGGCTTCGAACAGGATGCGGACATGCTCGGCGCTGCCATGCTGCAGCGAGCCGACGTCGAACTGCTCCATGATATGCAGGAGTTCCAGCATCGGGAAACCTGAGCCCGGGGGCGGTGAGGTGGCAATGCGGTTGTGGCGATAGTCGCCCCAAACGGGCTTTACCTTCGACAATTCGTAGCGCGCCAGATCTTCCCGATCGATCAAACCGCCATTTGCCTTGAAATCGTCGGCGATCTGTTCGGCCAGGTCGCCGTGATAGAAAATGTCCGACCCGCCGCTTTGCGCGATGCGTTCGAGGGTTTGCGCCATATCCTTGTTGACGAGCAGGTCGCCGACGTTCTTGAGCATGCCGTCGGCGTCGAAGTAGGTTTTCCGCCCCGTTGCGGAAAAGCGCAGCTTGTCGATCGTGTTGGCGAAACCGTCGTTCGCCTGGTCCTTGGCCCAATACCAATGCATGTGGTTTCGGATCATGAAACCGTTGCGGGTCAGCCGGATGGCCGGCTTGATGAGATCGGCCCACTCGAAGGTGCCGTAGTCGCGCAGCGCGGTCTCATAGCCCTTCAGCGAGCCGGGGGTGCAGACGGCAAGGTAGCCGATATCGGAGATATTGCCTTCAAGAACGTAGCCGAAGCCGTCGCGGCTCTGGTGCTTAATCTTGTCGAGCCACATGTCCGGCGCAGCCTTCAGCGGCGCGCGCGCATAAAATTCGAGGATCTCGTGCACGCCCTTTTTCGGCATGTAGACATGCATGGAGCCGAAGCCGCCGATGCCCGCCATTTGCGGGTCGACCACGCCCTGGACGAAGGCACAGGCGAGTGCTGCGTCGATGGCATTGCCGCCGCGCTCGAGAATTTCCGCGCCGGCTTCGACTGCCTCCGGCTGAGGCGCCACGATCGTTGCATTTCTCATTTCGCGCGCCGATCTTTCAGCACCTTTGCCAGGAAGGCCTTGACGTGACCGAGAACTTTCATCCGGTCGTGAGAGACACCCGGAACACGATCGAACGTCACAACGACACCCGCTTCGCGGAATGAGCTCGCCAGGGCGGCAAGCCGCTCGGGCCGCGTTTTGCCGGCATCGTTTGCGCCATCCATATAGTATTTGCCGCCCGGCTTATGGGTGATTTCCCAAGTCTCCAGATCGGCGTCGCCGACGATCATATGCACCGGCAGCTTGGCGAGCTCTTCGGGCCGGAAAGACTTGCCGAAGCGCGCCTCCAGATCCCGGATGCCGACCCACCAGTCACGCGTCGGATCCAGAAGGGTGACGGAACCCGGTGCGCCGATCGATGCCGCCCAGAGCTTTTCCGGATGCAGGATGGCGAAACGGTGCACGAAATGGCCGCCGCCGGAGAAGCCGAACATGGCGAATTTAGACCAGTCCTGACGGTATTTTTCGGCCACTTCCTCGACCATGGCAAGGACGACGCGATCGTAGCGGATGTCGCCTTCCTCGAGAAACTTGTAGCCCGAACGCGCACCATCACCGAGAACGCCAACCGGGAAGATCGGGCAAAGGATGGCACAGTCGTTGTAGAGCCCGAATTCGGCAAAACCGTCGCGGAAATCGATGGCTGACGTGCGCCCGGTGCCGTGGACCGCGACCAGGAGGTCGAGCTTGCGGCCATCTGCCGCCGTCGGCGGCACATAAAGCACCATATGGAGGCGGGGATCGGCCTGAGAGGCGAAGATGGCCGTCTGGCCATAGTCATAGATGGCCTTCGCCCGGGCGACGGCTTCGCCCGTTCCAAGTTCCTGCATGAATGTCTCCTGGGAGATGAAGAAAAGGGACGGCCCCTGGTGCGGCCCCATGCTGCTGTTTTAAACCGCGTCGCATCGAATGGATCGACGCGACGCACTTCAAATCTTTATTTGTCCCAAAACTGCGGCACGCTTTTGGACGACATGCATTAGTCCGCCGGCTTTACATCGTAAGCGAGCGTATATTTGTCGCCGCGCGGGGTGTAGGACACGGTCTTCTTTGCGCCCAGCACGACGTTTTCGTAGTGCATCGGGAGGAGCCAGAGGTTGTTGAAGGTCTCGGTCGACAGCTCCTCGAGAAGCGGCGCGCGTTGGGCTTCATCGAGCGTCGAACTGGCCTTGGCCAGCACCTCGTCGATCTTCGGATCGGACACGCCGCCGCCGTTATATCTGCCTGTCCCCTTTTTCTCGTCGCGCGTCGCGACGAGCGCAACAGTCGGATTGGTGGTTTCGCCGGTGTTCACACCCCAGGAGCCGAAATAGGTGCTGTAGGTGCCTTTTGAATAGGCTTCCGAATACATCGACCAGGGCAGGACCTCGACTTTCGATTTGATGCCGATGCGCGTGAACATCTGGCCGACCGCCTGCAGAACTTCGGCATCCTTGACGTAACGGCCAGAGGGACCATGCAGGGTCAGGCTGAAGCCATTCGGATAGCCGGCCTCGGCCAGAAGCGCCTTGGCGGCGGCGGGATCATAGCTCACCTTCTCGACTTTTTCGGAATAGCCCGCATAGCCTTGGGCGACGAATTGATCGGCCACCGTGCCGTTCTTCTGCATGACGCGGTCGACGATTGCCGGCCGGTTGATCGACATCAACATTGCGCGACGCACCCGTTCGTCCTTGAGCGGGTTCTTGTCGAGATCGGAACCATCCGCAGCCTTCACGAAAGGCGAAACATCACGGCTGACATCCAGGCCAAGATAAACGAAGCGGGAAGACAGGCCGTTGATGATCTGCAGATTATCGCTCGCTTCCACGCGTGCCATTCCATCGGCAGGAAGGGTTTCGACAATGTCGATCTCGTTGGAAAGAAGCGATGCCAGACGGGCGCCGTCATCGGGCAGGAAGCGGAGCGTGACGTTCGACCAGTGCGAGGGGCCGGCGAAATAGCTGTCATTGCGCTTCAAGGTCAGGTTGCTGCCTGGCGAATAGGAGACGAAGGAATATGCCCCGGTTCCGATTGCACACTTGCCGTTGTCGAAATCCTGGACCGGCGCCTCCTTGCAATCGGCGCTGATAATGCGAATTCGGCTGACGGAATTCAGCAGGATCGGATCCGGAACCTTGGTCTCGACGACGATGGTATAGGGATCCGTGGCCGTAACATTGACAATATTGCGGGTGTAGGAAGCAAAGCTCTGGCTGGGCTTGTCGCGGGCACGCAGAAGCGAAGCGATGACGTCATCGGCGTTGAACTCGCTGCCGTCATGGAATTTCACGCCCTTCCGCAGCTTGAATTCCCAGTGGGTAGGGTCGACGACCTTCCATTCGGTGGCGAGTTCCGGCGCATTTGCCGACGTTCCCGTGAGGTTTATGAGGCTGTCCCAGATATGGCGCGAGGTCGCATTGTTTGGCGCCGAACTGTCTTCATGGGGATCCAGCGTCGTCGGCGTCGTCGACATCCCGATCGTCAGCGGGGCCTCCTGTGCTGCGACCATTGCAGGAATAGCGATCGTTCCGAGCAGCCCGATCGCTGCCCGCGTCAATGTTTTTGCGGCCATTTCTTCCATCCCGGTTTAGCGTTTTTAGGCCGACCTAATTTGGTCGGTGCGAGCAGGTTCCCGTCTACTCTCGACACAAATTGGTAAGGAGGCCTCAAGGGGCTGTCAAACGCAAAACAAGCGCGTTACGATAGGCGTAATTCGAGAAGCCGCCATTTTTTCGGAATTCCTCACGGAGAAAACTTTGATCCCATGGACAAAACACCACCGTCGAAAAGCGATATCGTGCAATCTGTTGATGTCTGCATCGAGGTATTGCTGAATGTCGCCAAAAACCCGGATATCAGACTGACCGAGGTGGCGCAGAACCTCAGTGAAACCAAGCCGAGAATTTTGCGTATGTTACGCACACTGGAACGGCGCGGCCTGGTGCGGAAGAGCGATACCGGCACTTACCGGCTGGGGACGACTGCGATCATTATCGGAACCGCGGCGTCGACGCAGGTTGATCTGGTGCGAATAGCCAATCCTGTTCTTGAAGAAGTAGGCCAGAAGGCGAATGAAACGACCCAGCTCAGGATCATCGACAATGGGGAATCCCTGTGTATTGCAAAGTTCGAACCGATGCGCGACTTGCGGGTGCAGGCAATGATCGGTCGAAGACGGCCGCTCACGGCAGGCTCGTACAAGGTGCTTCTCGCCTATCTCCAGCCCCAGGTGCAGATGCAAATGATCCCCGAGACCTTGCCGCGGCTGACCAAGCGTACGATTACGGATCGAAGCAAGTTGGTTGCTGAATTGGATAAGATCCGCCGCCAGGGATTTTGCGTGAGTTACGGTGAAGTGAGCGAGCAGCTCGTCTCCGTCTCAGTGCCGGTTCTGGCATTCGACGGATCCGTGATCGCCGCGGTGAATGTCGGCGCACCGGCCTTCCGCACGCAAAAAAGCGACGTCGACCGCTTTATCGTTCTGCTGAAGGAGGCCGCCAGCAAGATATCGGCCCGACTGGGATGGTAGAGGTTTTCGGTTCGACGCCCCTCTGGCGAACCAAAGCTCAGCTCGTTTGTTAAGCAAACTTAGGCAGCGTCTCCCGGCGGCAACTGTCAGGTCGATATCATGGACCGCCGTAAAGCAGTGCGCGCGTGAGCGGCTTCATCGATTTCAATGTCAATGCCGGGTCGCTTTCTCGCATCGCCGATAAAGGCTGACCGTAGGATATCTGTCAAATGGTCAGGCTGGTGGTGGCGCGTCGGGCATATCCCTCGCGAAAAACGGCGTCCCCGGCGAGCGCATTGTCCACTTCCAATTTGGTGTTTGTGCGGTTGAACCCAAGGCAGAGACCGGGCCGAGCCTCGAAGACGCGTGCAACCTGTTCGGGAACGCCGCACATGCAAAAATCATCGATTAAAAGATGACAAAAATAATCATCTTATGTTGACAAGGCTTTCTTCGCTCCATAGGTTCCGCGCGCATCTATGACGTAGGGACCAAGCAATGGCGCGTGTTTTTTTGAACGTTTCTAATAATGTATCACGAATTTATAGAGATACCTTATTTGCCACGACGGCGATCGTCCTGACCGGCATCGCGGCATCGCCGGCTTCCGCCCAGAGCGCCACCACCGGCGACACGGCGACGACGCTGGAACCGATCGTCATCCATGGTGCAGCCTCTGATAGCAAGACGGACCGGACGTCGGTCACCGCCAAAAACAGCGCCGGCGCGACCAAGATCAGCACGCCGCTCGTCGAGACGCCGCGTTCCGTGTCGGTCACCACCGAGAAGGAAATCGAGCAGCGCGGCGCGCAGACGATCATCGAGGCGGTGCGCTACACCGCCGGCGTGACGACGGGAACGAGCGGCTTCGACCCGCGTTTCGACCAGATCTACATTCGCGGCTACAACGCCACGACGGTCGGTGACTATCGTGACGGATTGCGCCAGCCCTACATCAATTATGGGATGTTCCGCACCGATCCCTATCAGCTGCAGCGCGTCGAGGTGATCAAGGGACCGGTTTCCGTTCTTTACGGTTCCGGTTCGCCGGGCGGCCTCGTCAACAAGATATCGAAGCTTCCGACCGAGGAGCCGATCCGCGAAGTCGGCATTACCTACGGCACCAAGGACCGGGTGCAGGGGATGTTCGATTTCGGTGGGCCGATCAGCGAGGGCAACGACGATTTTCTCTATCGCATCGTTGGTGTCGCCCGCCGCGGCGACACGAATTTCGATATTGCCGACGACCGCTATTTGTTCGCGCCGTCCTTCACCTGGAAGCCTGATGAAGGCACGACTTTCACAGTGTATGGTCTGGCGCAGTCCGACGAGATCGACGCCAATGTCGGCGCGATCACAACGGTGGACGGCAGGATTCTCGATCTCAGGGCGAGCGATCCCGACTATGACTATCAAAAGGTCAAGCAGCAGCAAGTCGGCTATCAATTCGAGCATGAATTCGACAACGGCCTGACCTTCCGGCAGAACCTGCGTTATTCGCATCTCGATCTGGAGGCTCGCTACCTGGGTGTTACCAGCTGGACCGGGACCGTCGCGCATCGCGGCACCAACGCGATCCGGGACGAAATGAACGTTTTCCAGGTCGACAATCAGCTCGAGGCGAAGTTCGATACAGGCCCGCTTGCGCATACGATGCTGTTCGGGCTCGACTACACCAATCTCCAGTCGAGCTTTGGCTACGGCGCCGGAGCCGCAGATCCGGCATTCGACTTCGATATCGCCAATCCGACCTATGGAGTCTCGGGCGCTACGCCGGATTATAATATATTGGCGTCCGATGCCGACATGCGGCAGCTCGGCATTTATGTCATGGACCAGATCGAGGCCGGAAACTGGCGCTTCAACCTCGGCGGCCGGCAGACCTGGGTGAACCAGACGCGAGATTCGACCTTGCCCACGGTCAGCTCGGAGGACGTCGACAAAAATGCCTTCTCCGTGCAGGCTGGCGCGCTTTACCTCTTCGACAACGGCATCGCGCCCTTTGCTTCCTACGCTACCTCCTTCGATCCGGTCACCAACCGGTCGGCAACCAACACGATTCTTCCGCCGACGAAGGGCGAGCAATTCGAACTCGGGGTGAAATACCAGCCGCTCGGCTCCGACATCCTGCTCTCGGCTGTCGCCTATCACATCGTCGAGCAAAACAAGCCGAGGCTCGCCAACCCGCTGACCTTCGCCTACGACTCGCAGGGCGAGGTGACGGGAAAAGGTATCGAGCTTGAAGCCCGCGCGGCAATCGCCGACGGCCTCGATATTATTGCCGCATACACCTACAACGACTCGGAAATAACCGGGGGCGACAACGTCGGAAATACGCCCGCCATCACCCCGACCCATGTTGCGAGCCTTTGGGCGAATTATACCTTCCAGGAAAGCAACCCCTTCAACGGTCTGTCGATGGGCGCCGGCGTACGCTACATCAGCGAGACCTGGACGGATGTCGCCAACACCTCGAAGAATCCCGCAACTTTCTATGTGGACGCAGCCCTCGCCTATGATTTTGGGGCCGTCGACAAGAAATATGAAGGACTTACGGCAGCCTTCAACATCCGCAACATCGGTGATGAGCGCGAAACGGTCTGCGAAGAGGGCTTCTGCTACCTTGGCCAGGGTCGCAACATGACCGGCACCCTGAAGTATCGGTGGTAGCACCATGGCGGCAGAGATGAACGGGGCGGTCTCTCGCCCTTCGATCGCCGATCATTCTGTCGCCCACCAGGCCGTCGACCTCGACGGCCTGGTGGGCGATGGCCCGTTCTCTTATTGCCGCGGCAAGCTGCTTGCCTCTGCGCCGCCTACCGGGATTGTCATTCCCTGCAGGGATCTCGGCGATCGGGACGTGTTTGACGGCATCATCGCCCGCTATGCCGAAAAATTTCCGGGCAGCGATCGCCGCGCGATCGTCTCCATGTGGACGCTCTATTATTTCAGCATGCTGACGATCGCTCCGAGCGTCCATATGTTCGTGAACCGCATCGCGCTGCCGCTGGAGATGGACCGGCTGTCACTGGTCTGCAATGAGCAGACAGGCGAGCCGGAAGCATTCGTGATGTCCGATCGGCCGGAGGCTGCGGCCGATCCGGCAGCCGAGCTTCACCGGCTGATGCTCGGCCATGCCGAACCTGTCATTGCGGCGATCGCTGCCAATGCCGGCGTCGCGCCGAAGCTGCTCTGGAACAACGCCGCAGCCTATCTCTCCTGGATCCTGAAAGAGATCGCTCACCGCCAAGAGCCCGCCCTTGTCGAGGGCGGCATGGCGCTGCTGAACGATGCCGAGTGGCCGGGCGGCGGGCGCAACCCGATGTTCGGCATGATCCGCATGGCGCGCCAGCAATGCGGGCTGGAATTCGCCCGCCGTAAAGTCTGCTGCCTGCGCTACAATCTGCCGGGCGTCGGCGGCTGCGGCGAAGCCTGTCCGCTGCCGGACGGGCGGCATTGACGCAGATGCCGGCCGTCTCGGAGACGGCCGCGATCACGACCTTCGTCTGAGAATGATGAGCAACATCGGGGCTCCCACGAGAGCCGAGATCAATCCTGCCGGGAGCTGATAGGGGAAGGCGATCATGCGCCCGGTCCAGTCGGCGATGACGAGCAGGATCGCCCCGATCAGGGCGGCCGCGAGAAGCTGGCCGGAGGGCCGGCGAAGACCGAGCCCTTGGGCGAAGTGAGGAGCCATCAATCCGATGAAGCTCAAGGGGCCGACGACCAGCGTGGATGCGGCCGTCATGAGCGCGCAAAGCGCAAACAACGTGCCGCGTGCGGGAGCGATCCTGAGCCCGAGTTCGCTCGCCGTCTCCGATCCGAGTTGCAGAAGGGAAAGCCATCTACTGGCGAGGAAGGCTGCGGCCAGGCAGGCGAGCGCGACCAGCAGGGCGCTTGCGGCAACGGTGTTGTCGACGAAATAGGTCGAGCCCGACATCCAGCGGATGAGCGCCAATCCGCGCGGGTCGCCGCTGGCGGCAAGAACGCCGATCCCGGCGTCGAGGATCGCGCCGAAGGCAATCCCGGCGAGCAGCACACGGATCGGGCCGAAGCCCGAACGCGCGCCGAGGAGGAAGATCAAGGTCAGCACGAGGAGAGCCCCGCCGCCGGCAAAGGAAAGCTGAATAGTCAGTCCCGGTGCAGCAAAGACGAACATGGAGGCGGCAACGCCGAGTGTTGCTCCCGCTGATACGCCGAGCACCTCGGGGCTTGCCATTTCGTTTCCGGTCAGCCGCTGCAGAATGAGGCCGGTGACGCCAAGCACGGCTCCCGCGCCGAAGGCGGCGGCGACTCGCGGTAGCCGAAGAGGAAGGATGTCATCCCATGAGGCTGCGGGCAGCCATGTCCAGGCTCCATCAGGCGCGCGGCCGAAGAAGATTGCGGCAATCGCCAATGTGACGACCAGGGCAAACAGCAGAGCAAAGCTTGCTGCTCCGTTGCTGGCCACATGCCGTGGGGAGGCCAACTCGGGCAGCGCGCGCGTTGTTGTCGCCAGACGCGGCAGCAGAGCGATCAGGATCGGTCCGCCGAGCAGCGCGGTTACTGCCCCCGTCGGCACGAAGTCGCCGGGAGCAAGGAGCTTGATCGCCTCATCCGTCAGAAGAAGAAGGCCGGCGCCGGCAATGGGCGACCAGATCAATTGGCTGACGACGCGGCGTGCGCCGGCCAGCCGGACGATCTGCGGGGCGACCAGCCCGATGAAGCCGATGACGCCGACGGCACTGGTGACCAGCGCGCTCAGCGCAATTGCGATCGCCAGGATGACGCCGCGCGACCATTTGATCGGCAGACCGAGGCTCGTCGCGCCAGCATCGCCGAGCTGGCTCAGCGCCAGCGGCCTCGCGGCGAGAAAGGCAAGGCCGGCGAGGAGGGCGACCTTAGGCAGCAGCGATATCGGGATCGCCCAGCTTTGCTGCGAGAGCGATCCGGCGCCCCAGATGAAGATCCCGGAGAGATATTGATCGTTCATCAGAATGAGAATGGCCGCCGCCGCGCCGCACCACAGGCCGATGATCATGCCCGACAGGATGAGGGAAAAGGGCGAGAAGCCGTGCCGGGCGCTGATCGAGAAGATGGCGAATGCGGCAACAGCACTTCCGGCAAGCGCGACCGCGTCGCGGCCCCATCCCGTCAGCGACGGAAAGGCGAGCATGACGGATACCAGCGCCAGATTGGCGCCGGCCGAGACGCCGAGCGTCGTCGGCGAAGCGAGCGGATTGCGAAGCACCTGCTGCAGGATCGTGCCCGAGAGCGCGAGGGCGGCGCCGGTGATCAGGGCCGTCGCCATGCGCGGAAGCGTCGAATAGAGAAGGAGAAGGTGTTGGGCGTCGTATCCGCCGGCGGCTTCCAGATGCGGCAGCGCCGGCAGCAGGTCGAGGAGAGCCAGGCCGAGGCCCGAAAACAGCAGCAGCGCCGCGAGGGCGGGCGCGCCAAAGCCGGAAATTTGCGCTTTCATCAGGCGGCAGTCTCCAGAACGTCGACCATCAAAGTCGAAAAGCGCAGGGCTTCCTGGGCCATTCCAAACATCAGCACGCCTGGAACGACCGAGATCCGCTGCCGCCGGACGAAGGGAAGGCTGGTCCAGAGCGGGCTTTCGGAAAGCCGGGTCAGGACATCGGGCGGAAGCAGTGGCGAAACGACGACAAGATGCGCCTCTTCATCGAGTTCGGCGAGCTGTTCCAGGCCGATCGTCTGAAATCCCCAGTAGCTCGCCTCGCCTTTCCAGGCGTTCTCGAGGCCGATCCGGCGCATGGCGCCGCCGTAAAGTCCGGGGCCGCCATAGATGCGCGCATGCCTCTGGTCGATGAAGTTGATGACGGCGACTGGCGGCGCGGACAGGCTCTTCATCCGGTCGCGCAGCCGGCCGAACGTGGCGTCGGCGCGGGACAGAAATGCCTCCGCTTCCCTCTGCCGCCCGATCATGGCGCCGAGACGCAGTGTTTCGGCGTAAGAGCGGTCGAGCGCGTCGCCATTCTCGGCATAGACGGTGAAGGTTTCGACCGGCGCGATCCGGGACAGTTTTTCGTCCAGCGCCGCAAGGAAGGGCGTGCTGAGGATGAGCGATGGCCGCAGACTTGTCAGGACTTCGAGATTGATCTCGGCGGTGGTACCGATATCGACGACGCCTGAGGGCATCGCCGGCTCGACCACCCATTCCGGCCAGTTCCTGAGGGAAGCGATCGCGCGCGGCACGCTGCCGAGTGCCAGCATCGTCGATGCCAGTCCATAGTCGAGCGAAACGATGTTGGCATCGCCGGCGCGCGCGATGGTGGGCGCGCCGGTCATCGCCAGCGCGCCAAGAAGAAAGTCACGTCGTCTCAAAGCGCGGTCCTGCCCGGCTGCGTCTCCGCGAGCGGTTTGACCATGAAGAGGCACGGATGGTCCTCATGCCAGAGTTTCGGAAAGACCTCGGCCCTGACGAAGCCGGTCCGGTCATAGAAGCGCCGCGTCGCTTCGAATTGCGGCTCGTCGCGGCCGCGCGGCGCCAGCGTCTTGACCGTCAGCAGCCGGGCGCCGGAGTCATGGGCGAAGCGCTCGGCCGCATCGACGAGATGGCGCCCGGCGCCACGGCCATGATATTCGGGCCGCGTCGCGATCAGCGCAATCTCGACGGCGCCGGGCAGGTGCGGCTTCAGGGCGATCAAGGCGGTGACGACATCCGCTTCGATATATCCAAACACCGGCAGGTCCTCGACCGCAAGGGCGCTTGCCTCGATCACTTCCGGCTCTGAAAACCAGTCGGGCAGGGCCCCCATGATCGATCGGCAGAGCTCTGCCTTGCCCGTCAGGATCTCAACTGTTCGTCCCATTTTTTCTCGCCTTCGTTCGGTCGATTTAAACTTGACTCCTGTTATCACCTTAAAATAGACACTGCAATCACATCGTGTAGCTTCCTTCGAGAAAGGAACGCCAAGACCGCACTCACCAGCAACGACAGAGCCTGATTTTCCATTTGTAAAAAGGGTACAGGACAATGCGAGCATCGCATCGTGATGTGAATGGAAATGCCGTGGTCAACGCCATGATCGAAAACAAGGATAAACTCCTTAAAACGATTGAAAGCGTTGTCAAATCAAGGTCATATTCTGAGGATATATTTCAGGACGGAGTGATAAAAGCTTACGGGGTCAAAACCGACGACATCCGTTGCCCGATCGGTTACGCATTTCGGATGGTGTATAATCTCGCCCTCGACGAGAGCCGCCGACGACGCCAGCAGGTGAACAACTATAGGTCGATTGACCAGGTTCAAGAAATGACGGCGCCCATCCCCACCGTTCTCGATCAACTGGTCGCCGCAGAGACCCTGCGCGATGTACTTGCCTCGCTCGAGGCGCTGCCGAAGCGCACCAACGACGCCTTCATCCGTCATCGTTTGAACGGTGTGCCGCAGAAGGATATCGCCGCCGAACTCGGCGTCTCCAGAACCCTCGTCAACTTCATGATCAAGGCGGCGGAGCAGCATTGCCACCTGGCAATCGCCGAGCCCGGCCGCCCCGATCACGAGCGCCTGCGGGATATTACCGCTTCGCGGCGTGCAGCGCCTGCTGCAAATCGCTCCACAGCAATTCCGGTTCTTCCAGCCCAACGGCGAAACGGATCGTCTGCTCGCTCACGCCGAACCGGATGAAGGTGGTCATCCGGTCAGGGATCTGCAGTGCGACCTTGGCCGGAACGACCAGCGTTTCCGGCCCTCCCCAGCTGACCCCGAGGCGGATTTCGCGAAGCGCGTTGACGAAGCGCGCGACATCGATATCGGGCGTCAGGTCGAAGGCGAAGAGGCCGGCATAACCTGACAGCGTCGCCCGCCCGGGATGATCCTGAAAGGCCGGATGGCGGACGCGGGCGATGTCGGGATGCTGCTTCAGCCGATCGGCGAGCAGAAGCCCGCTGCGCTCGTGCTCCTTGAGGCGGACGCGCAGCGTGCGCATGCCGCGCAGCAGCAGCCAGGCCTCGAAGGGCGAGAGCTTGGCGCCGACATAGGGATAGGAAGTCGAATTGATCTTCGCGATCGCCTCCTTCGTGCCGACGACGACGCCGGCGACCGTATCGCTGTGGCCGCCGAGATATTTCGAGGCGGCGTGAATGACGATATCGACGCCATGCTGGATCGGCTTCTGGAAGAGCGGCGTCGCCCAGGAATTATCGATGATGGTCGTGACACCGGCCTCTTTCGCCATGGCCGACAGGGCCACGATGTCCTGAAGCTCGAAGATGAAGGAAGACGGATTTTCGAGATAGAGCAGCTTGGCGCCCGGCAGCGCCTTGCGCACCTCGTCATGATCGGAGGGATCGACGAAATCGACGGTGACGCCGAGCCTGCCGAGCAGCTTCACCAGAAGGCGGTAGACGTCATTATAGAGGTGGCGGACGGCAACGACCCGGTCGCCCGCTTCCACCAGGCTGAGAATGGTCGCGGTGATGGCGGCCGTTCCGCTGGAAAAGGCGCGCCCGTCTTCGGCGCCCTCGAGGCGGGCAACCAGCAGTTCGAACTCGCGGACGGTCGGATTGTCGCCGCGCGAATAGATGAAGTTGCGCGTCCGGCCGGCGAAGACATCCTCCATCGCCTCGTAGCTGTCATAGGTGAAGAGCGAGGTCTGGAAGATCGGCGGCGAGACGGCGTTGAATGCCGCCGGATCGACGGGGGTGAAGAGATCGTCGGCGGCCGCATGGGCGCCAAGGTCGCGGGGGCTGAACGACTGGTTCATGATAATCCTCTCATGGGCAAAAGCTGGGATAGGGATTGAGGGCGGCCAGATCGTCGGCCGAGGGCTGCCGGAGCGCGCTGAGCGATCTCGCCAGGCAGAAACATGACAGCAGGCCGGTCAGCGCCGAGGCCAGGAACATGGCCGCGAGCAGACCGGAAAAGCCGAAGAAAGGCGGCAGGAGTGCAAGCAGCGGAAAGAGAAGATACCCGTTTTGCGCCAGGCCGACGGCAAGCGCGGCTTTCGGCCTGCCCTGAGCCTGGAAGAGGATCAGCACGGTCTGCCGCAGGCCGAACAGCAGGAAGGGAAGATGGGTTGCAATGATCGCCTGGCCGGCGATCGTCAGCACGGAAGCTTCGTCGGTGAAGAACGAGGCAAGACGCTCGGAAAAGATGATCGCCGTCAGTCCATAGACGCCGCCGACCGCGCTCGTGACCACGGAAAGCATGCGGGCTGCCGCCAGCACCCGGGATATATCCCCGCGGCCCCAGGCAAAGCTCAGGATCGACTGCGCCCCGAGTGAAATGCCGATGACCGGGAGTGCGCCGACCGCGAGCAGCCGCAAGGCGATGCCGACACCGGCGATGCCGTCTTCGCCGTGATAAGTGCCGGCGACCGACAGCATCGCAGCAATCGCGCCAGCCGTTGCGAGGCTCGTCAGCGTCGTCGGCGCGCCGACCGCAAGGACCGGCTTGAGGTGCTTGATATCGGCGATCCGCCAGCCGAGCGTCAGCCGGATCGTCCCGAGCCGCCTCGCATGATAGGCGCCGTAGATTGAGAGCGCCACGAGCTGGGAGAGGATGGTTGCCATCGCCACGCCCTGCAGGCCGAGACCGAAGCCGAAGATCATGATCGGGTCGAGAATGATGTTCAGCGCGAAGCAGGCGACCAGCGTCCACATGCTGAAGCGGGCATTGCCCTCGGCGATCGCCAGGAAATCGAGAATGATCTGCGCCATCGTCAGCGGTATCGAGACCGCGATGATGAGGAGATAATGCTGCGCGAGCGGCTCGATCGCGGCCGTGGCGCCGAACAGCAGGGCCGAGGGAAAGGCGACGATCGCCACCGCGCTTGCCGCGCCGAAGGCGATGCCGGCGGCAAGGCTGACCGAGGCAAGGGTGCTGGCTCTCGACCGGTTGCCGGCGCCGAGCGCGCGTCCGACCTCCGTCGCCACACCAACGCCGATGCCTTCGCCGAAGGCGGCGACGAGCATGAGGATCGGCAGCACGATCATGATCGCGGCGATCTGGTCTTCGCCGATCATGCCGACGAAGATCATGTTGATCGTGTGATGCGCGGCGTTGATCGACAGGCCGAACATGGCGGGCAGCCCGAGCCGCAGCAGCAACCTGAACAGCTGCGGGCTGGCAAGATCTTCCGGCGCAAGCCGCCGCTTCCGCAGGCTGCCGCTCATCTCGCTCATATCGTTCATGATGCGGGCACCCAGAGATGATCGCCGAAGAAGCGCTCGCGGGTCAGCATGACGAGAAGCGCCCGCTTATGCGGAAAATCGAAATGCTTGACCTTGGCGAAGCCCGAGCGGTCGAGATTGCGGATCTGCTGCTCGTGGCTGGCGCGCGGCTCGCCGACGATGCGTTGGGTGCGGGGATCGTCGAGGAAGATGAAATGCATCAGCGAGGGAAGCCAGGCGCTGATCCATTTCTTGCCGCGATAATCGGGTTCGCCGATCGCCACGTGCCAGCCGCGATCATAATCGTCGGCATCGTAGAAGGGACCGAGGCGGTTCTCCTTGGCCCAGTAGATCTCGAAATAGCCGAAGGGGATATCGGCGAAACTGCCGATCAGCGGCAGCACATGCGGATCGGCGAGCCGTTCTTCCAGGATCTCCCGGTGCTTGTCGAGCGAGCCCGCATCCTCCCAGATCGTGTTGACTTGTTCGTCGTTCATCCAGCGGTGAAAGGCGGCAAGATCGGTCTCGGGATCGGCCACCCGGAAGGCGATGTCCCGCTCCAGCCAGGGAATGAACCGCTGGTAGACGGTGCCCTTCGGCTTTGCCGGCCGGCGCGGATGATAGCGGCCCGCGGTCATCTCGCGTACGGGCGGCAGCGGATAGGAGAGCTGCGGCAGCCATAGCGACGGCCATTGCCAGAGGATCGCGGAATCGAGCTTTCCCGCGCTCGAAATATGTCTGGGAAGACTTGCCTGATGGCCTTCGAAGGCGACCGACTTGATCGAGCGATCCTCCGCCGTCACCGCTTCGGCGGCGGCCATCAGAAGCTCCGCCGATTGCGGCGGCTCGCCGTGGTAGAAGGTAATCGTTGCGACGCCGGCCTCGACCTCGAAGGCGGCTTCGTGGTGTCCGTGCGCGGCTTTCAGATGGACGAGATTAGGGGCGAGTTTGATGTAGCTCCGCGACTGCAGAGCCCGCCTTTGTTTGGCGGCGTCGAAATCCATGATGTTCTCCTTGATCGACAGGGCTTTTGATGCTGCGAGCATGAAGCCCGCTCCCGTGCCGATTTGGTAGAATGACGATCCATCTCTGGCCCGATTTAGGGTTAAGCGAAGAAAAAAATTCTCATCAATTTTCTAAACTGCAACCTGCCCGATCCGTCATTTGCGCATGACGTCAATCTCAGCAGGAGCTTCGAATGGACAATCTTGAGCCCCGCGACGATCTCTGGATCGTCGTCTACGACACCGAGCGCCACTACTCGGTCTGGCCGCAGGACAAGCGGATTCCGGTGAGCTGGGAGGCCGCGGGCTTTGCCGGTTCGCGCCAGGAATGCCTGGCCCATATCCGCGAAATCTGGACCGATCCCCGCCCGCTCTCCCTGCGCTCGGCAATGGCCGCTGACGCACGTCTCTGAAAACCGTTTGGATGGCAAGATGAACAAGCAGATCACCAATTTCGCCGATGCCCGCCCGACCGACGCAGTGGATGCCGTCTTCGAGAGTTTTCCGCTGACGATCGCGCAGAAGCGCATCTGGTCGCTGGAGCAGATCGGCAATTACACCGTCTTTCCCGACCAGGTCATCGGGCTGCGACTGAGCGCAGCAATCGACGTCGAGACGATTGCCGGGGCCTGCCGGGCGCTCGTGGCGCAGAATCCGTCACTTGCCTCGCGTTTCCGCCGGCTGGCGGGCGGCCGCATCGAGCAATACCGCGCCGCATCGAACGCGGTGCCGATCGAAATCCTCGGCAAGGATGACGCGGCCGTTTCCGAACCGGATGCAGCGGCCGCACGGAAGGCTTTCCGCGACAAGCGCTTCGATCTCTTGGAAGGTCCCGGTGCGCGTATCCAGGTCATCCGGCTTGCCGAGGGGCAGTCGCTGCTGACGATCGTGCTGCATCCGATCATCTGCGACGACTGCGAAAAAACCGTTCTTGCCGGCTCGCTGGCCCGCATTCTCGATGGCGAACCCGCCGGCGACATGCATCCGGTGGAAATCGCCGCCGGGGCGCGGGAGGCCGATTGGCTGGAGACGGATGAGGCGCGGCAAGCGCTTGCCTATTGGCGCGATGCGATCGGCCTCGACTATGCGGCCTCCACCTTCCCGACCCGCTTCAACAGCGGCGGCCTGGCCGGTGTGGCACGCGCCGAACATCGGTTTTCGATCGAGCCCGACCTCTGGGATAAACTCGAACGGCATGCGAGGGGGAAGGGCGTTCAGGTCGAGCGCGTGCTTCATGCCGCTTTCTGCGCTCTGCTGGCGCGCTACAGCGGCAACTACGCCTTGCTGACCGGCCTCCTCGTCGCGCGGCCCCGCACCGAACATTTCGCCAGCCGCGGCCGCGCCGAGCAGGTTCTTCCCCTCGTGCTTTCGCTGACCTCCAGGCATTCTCTCGACGATGTCGTCGCGGCGATCTCGTCGGTGACGGAGGAGGGGCTTGCCCGCCTCGTGCCGCTGGAGCGCATCACGCAGGAGCTGGTCGTCGACGAGGCCGCCGCCCAGGAGGCCGTGGTCAAGGCCTTGTTCGAATTCCGCGAGCCCTACCCCGTCGCAAGGCAGGCGACGAACCTGGAGCCTTCAGGCGCACGCGCCGACAGCGAGCTTTCCCTGGTGATCGAGGCGCGAGCCGATGGCGCCGCGCACGGGCTGATCGACTATGCCGGGGATCTCTATGACGGCGCCCTGATTGCCCGTGTCTCCCGGCATTTTTGCCTGGTGCTGGAGCAGATCGTCGCTCAGCCGGATCTCAGGATCAAGGATATCGAACTCATGGGCAGCGACGAGCTCGACTGGCTGTCGGCGCCCTATGAGGATGACGTCGTCAACGACGACAGGCCGGTGCACGAGCTGATCTCGGCCCATTCGCGCCGCACGCCCGACAAGACCGCGATCGTCTATGGCGACGAGGAATGGAGCCATGGCTGGCTGGAGGCGAGCACCAACCGCCTCGGACATCGGCTGCGGCAGCTCGGCGTTCGCGCCGAAGTGACGGTCGCGATCTTCATCAAGCGCTCGCCGGAGGCGGTCGTCGGCATCCTCGCGACGCTGAAGGCCGGCGGCGCCTATATTCCGGTCGAGCCAGACCATCCGCCGGTGCGCAACCACCACATCCTGCGCGATGGCGGCGTCAAAATCGTGCTTACCCATAGCTGGCTGCGCCATCGCCTGCCGGAGGAGCTCGATGCCATCGTCCTCGATCTCGACAAGCTCGATCTCGACGGCGAGCCGGATACGCCGCTTTATGTCCCCACGCACAAGGACCAGCTCGCCTATGTCATGTACACGTCGGGATCGACGGGATTGCCGAAGGGCGTCGCCGTCGAGCACGGGCCGCTGACGCATCATCTGCAGAATACTTCGCGCGTTTATGGCATGAGCTCGGAATCGCGCGAGCTGCCCTTCCTGCCCTTCAGTTCGGACGGCGGCCATGAGCGGTGGATGAACCCGCTGATGGAAGGCGGCAGCATCATTCTTCCCGACCAGCCGCTGTGGACGCCGGAAGAGACGCTGACAGCGATGCGCAAGCATGGCGCCAACAATGCGAGCATCCCCACAACCTATCTGCAGCAACTGGCGGAATGGGCCGATATCACCGACTGCGCGCCGCCGATGCGGCTCTATTCCTTCGGCGGCGAGGGACTGGCGCAGTCGACCTTCGATCTTCTGTCGCGGGCGCTGAAATCGGAGTGGCTGATCAACGGTTACGGACCGACCGAAACGATCATGACGCCGATGGTCTGGAAGGTCAGGGCCGGCACGAAGTTCCAGGGCGTCTATGCCCCGCTCGGCCGCGCCGTCGGGCTGCGGCGTGTCTATGTGCTCGACCCCGACCTCAACCTGTGCCCGATCGGCGTGACCGGCGAACTCTATATCGGCGGCGAGGGCATTGCGCGCGGTTATCTCGGCAAAGCGGACACGACGGCGGACCGCTTCGTCCCCGACCCGTTCTCCAACGAAGGCGGCCGGCTCTATCGCTCCGGCGATCTGACGCGTTGGCGTGAGGACGGAACGGTCGAATTCGTCGGCCGCGTCGACCATCAGGTCAAGCTGCGCGGCTATCGCATCGAGCTCGGCGAGATCGAGGCCGCACTGCTCCAGCAGCCCGGCGTCGGCGAAGCCCTGGTCGTGCTGCGCGATGACGATGCCGGCGGCGAAAAAGCGCTGGTTGCCTATGTCGTTCCGAAGAAGGATGAAAGGCTGGATGTCGAGACGGTCCGCGCCGGACTCGAACGCAGCCTGCCATCCTATATGGTGCCGGCGGCGGTGGTCGAACTCGAGAGGATGCCGACCAATCCGAACAGCAAGCTCGATCGCTTCGCGCTGCCGGCACCCCAGCCGGTTAAACGCGCCATCATCGAGCCGGCGACTGCGCTCGAAGAAGAAGTGCTGGATGTCTGGCGCCAGGTTCTCAAGCTGGAAGCGATCAGCGTCGAGGACAATTTTTTCACGATCGGCGGCAATTCGCTGGGCGCGATCCGCATCCTTTCGCAGCTGCGGCAGCGCCGGCCGAAGGTTCCGCTGACGGTCGCCGATATCTTCAACAACCCGACCATTCGCGCCTTCGCCGGCGTGATGGAGCAGGGGGAAGAGCGGGATCTTTCCGAGGTGATCGTGCTGCGCGCCTCCGGCGCCAAGCCGCGGCTCTATTGCTTCCCGGGGCTTCTGGTCAGCACCCGCGAATATGTGAAGCTCGTCGATTATCTCGGCGCCGACCAGCCGGCGACCGGCTTCATTTGCCATTCGCTTTCCGAAAAGAAGGAAGTCGGCGCGCCGATCGAAGAGATCATCGAGAGCTATGTCGATTATATCAGGACGCATAGCAAAGGTGCGCCCTGCTATTTCCTCGGCTGGTCCTGGGGCGGGCTTCTCGCCTATGAGGCTGCCCGCACTCTCGGCAACGAGGTCGACGTCAGGATGATGGCGATGGTCGACGTTTGCGATCTCGGCTCGGAATTCGCGATCGGCGCCAAGCCGCGCTTCCGCCCCGGCGAACGCGACGCGCTGCATCGGGACGTGCAGGCATGGCTGCAGAAAACGGCGATGCGCCCCGAATGGGACCGGCTGCTTTCGACGATGGACGCGGATACTTACGAGCAGTTTCTGCGCTTCGTCGGCGATGAGAAGGATCCGCTTCCGACCGACGGGCCTGATATCAGCAGCCGCGAACATACGTTCTGGGTGCTGATCGACAATGCCCTGATCTTCCGCAAGCATCGGCTCGTTCCCCATGACGTGCCGATCTATCCCTGGGCGGCCGACGACAGCCTCAACCGCGGCCTCAACCTGATCGATTGGCGCCGCCTGTCGCCGCGGGCGCGTGCGGCCGAAATCATCACCGGCACCAACCATCTGCACATGATCGGGTCTCCCGCCTTCCACTCAAGGCTTGCCCTGCGTCTCAAGGAAACAGAGAAGGATAACGCATGACCGTCGCTTTTACCCGCAGGGATGCCCTCAACGAGCCGCTCGATCTTGCCGGCATCGGCATCGGTCCCTCCAATCTGAGCCTTGCCTGCCTGCTGGAATCCGTGCCCGAAGTGCGCAGCCGCTTCTTCGAGCGGCGAGCCTCGTTCGATTGGCATCCCGGCATGATGATGCCCGGCGTCGAGCTGCAATCGTCCTTCCTGAAGGACCTCGTCACCCCGGTCCTACCGACAAGCCGCTGGTCCTTCGTCTCCTATCTGGTGGCGCATAAGCGGCTCTATGCCTTCCTGAACGCCAATTACGAGGCCGTTCCCCGGCAGGAATTTGCGCGCTATCTCGCCTGGGTCGCCAATGGCGTTGACGGCTTGCGTTACGGAACGGAGATCCGCGACGTGGAGCACCGCGACGACCGTTTCGTCCTGCGCTTCGACAACGGCCAGGAAGAAGCGAAGAACCTGGTGATCGGTACGGGATCTTCGCCCTTCGTGCCCGATTGGGCGAAACCCTTCCTTGGGTCCGATTGCTTCCACAACAGCGAGGCCAAGTCGCGTCTCAAGGATCTTCGCGCCGCCCGCATCGTCGTGGTCGGCGGCGGCCAGAGCGGCGGGGAGGTGGTCGAAGCGCTGCTTGGGGATGCCAGCTCGATGAAGGAGCTGACCTGGATCAGCCGGCGCCACAATTTCGAGCCGATCAACGACACGCCGTTTTCGAACCAGGTCTTCTCGCCGGAATATGTGCAGGCCTATCTGAAGCTCAGCGGCGAGCAGAAGCAGGCGGCGCTGAAGAACTCGATCCTGACCAGCGACGGCCTGTCGATCTCGACGATCCACTCGATCTACCGCCGCCTCTACGCGCTGCGTTATCTCGAGCCGAACACGCTGAATGCATCTCTGTCGCCGAACCGCGATGTGATCCAGATGGAGCGGAACGGCAATGCCTATCGGCTGATCGTCCGCAACCACTTCGACGGCGGGATCGAGGTGCTGCA
The DNA here is from genome assembly GCF_002531805.1 of Rhizobium sp. M1. NCBI lineage: Bacteria > Pseudomonadati > Pseudomonadota > Alphaproteobacteria > Hyphomicrobiales > Rhizobiaceae > Rhizobium > Rhizobium sp. M1. The sequence goes on from NZ_NWSW01000009.1 coordinate 145,470, forward strand.
TGCCGATGCGGTGGTGCTGGCAACCGGCTACAGGTTCCGTTTGCCGGATGCGCTCGGATCGCTCAGCGAAAGGATCAGCCTCGACAGAAACGGCTATCCCACCTTGAACGACGACTACACGATGCAGTGGACAGGTCCGAGGACCAACCGGCTGTTCGCACAGAATGCCGGCCGATACTCCCACGGCATCGCCGACTCTCAGCTCAGCCTGATGGCGTGGCGCAGTGCAAGCATCGTCAACGCGCTTCTCGGCCGGCAGCATTTCGATGCCGAACCCGACAATGCACAGCTAGTCTGGGCGACGGAGGCAGCTTCGGCCATGCCGCATCAGCTCCGGGCCGGCTATTCGGACGGCATGCTGTCATCCTGAAACGTCAGGACATGAATGCCGGGGGAGCCTGATTGGGAGCGGACGGCCAGCGCGACGACGTGCTGGCCGCTGCCCTCGATCAGGCGGTGATGCCATTGCCGGTCCGGTTCACCGCTCTGAACCATGACAGGGATGCCGTCCTGCCAGGAAAAGGCGACGCTGCGGGGATCTTCGCGCAGGCCCACCCCGAGTGCCTTGAGATGGCTCTCCTTGAGCGTCCAAAGTGCAACGGCTGCCCGCGGCCCTGCGCCCGCAGGCATATGATCGAGCCAACGCCGTTCGTCCGGACTGCAGTAGCTTCCCAACGCCGCCGCTTCGATTTCGGCGTCGGCGCGTTCACAGTCGATGCCGATGCGCTCGCATCCTGAGGCGATGGCGACCGCCACCAGCCCGTCGGCATTGGAAAGGCTGAATTGCAGCCCATCATGACCGGCGACTTTCAGCTTGCCGTATGCGTCCGCCACCAACACGAGCTTGTCAGGCGGAGTTTGCGTATGCACGCCCAGCCGTTGCCGCAGCAGATACCGGCCGGCAATGAACGAGGTCCGGTCCCGTTCGAACCGGTAGGTCGTGGCGCGCTCCCGCTCATTCGATGAAAGCGACCGCATCCAGCGCTTCTCATCGCCTTCGTTCTGCGGATATTGCCAGAGCGCGACGTCGATGGCGGCTGGTTGACTGTCTGATTGCTGCATCAGGCCAGTATGCGTACCGCGGACCGATTGGCAATCGCCGCGGGGTCTACTCCGCGGCTTCGATGAAGCGGTGGCGCTCGTAAAGGAACTTGAGCACGGCCTCGCGGCATTTGAGATATGTCCGGTCGGAGGCGAGTTCGATGCGATTGCGGGGGCGGGGCATGGTCACGTCGAGCACTTCGCCGATGCGGGCCGCCGGGCCGTTGGTCATCATCACGATGCGGTCGGAGAGCAGCACGGCTTCATCGACATCATGGGTGATCATCACCATCGTATTGCCAAGCCGGGCGTGAATTTCCATCACCGCATCCTGAAGATGGGCGCGCGTCAGCGCATCGAGCGCGCCGAAGGGTTCATCGAGGAGCAGGATCTTCGGCTCCATGGCAAGCGCGCGGGCAATGCCGACGCGCTGCTTCATGCCTCCCGATATTTCCGCGGGCCGCTTGTCTCTCGCATGCGCCATCTGCACGAGGTCGAGATTGGTCATGACCCAGTCATGCCGCTCGGCCCTGGTCTTCGTTCGGCTGAAAACCTTGGAGACGGCGAGATTTACGTTCTCATAGACCGTCAGCCAGGGCAGCAGCGAATGGTTCTGAAAGACGACGGCGCGTTCCGGACCCGGTTCGTTGACCTCGCGATTTTCCAGGAGCACGGCGCCTGAAGACACCGGCGTCAGGCCGGCGATGAGATTGAGAAGTGTGGATTTGCCGCAGCCGGAATGGCCGATGATCGAGACGAATTCGCCCTCTGATATCGTCAGGTTGATATCCTTCAGGACTTCGGCGCGCACGCCGCCGCGATCGAAATGCTTGTCGATATGGTCGAGCTTGAGATAGGCGTTCATCAGAATGGTCCTCAGTTGGCCATGGCGCCGCGGGTGACGAGTTTGCCGAGCGCGGCCACCAGCTTGTCGAGAACGAAACCGACGATGCCGATATAGGCGAGCGCGACGATGATGTCCGAAAGGCGCGAGGAGTTCCACGCGTCCCAGATGAAGAAGCCGATGCCGACGCCGCCGGTCAGCATCTCGGCCGCGACGATGGCGAGCCAGGAGAGGCCGACGCCGATCCTGAGGCCGGTGAAAATGTAGGGAGCTGCGGACGGCAGCATGATCTTCCAGAAGAATTCGAACTGGTTGAGCCGCAGCACTTCGGCGACGTTGCGATAATCCTGCGGAATATTGCGGACGCCGACGGCGGTGTTGATGATGACAGGCCAGATCGAGGTGATGAAGATGACGAAGATCGCCGAAGGGTTGGAATCCTGGAAGGCGGCGAGCGACAGCGGCAGCCAGGCGAGCGGCGGCACCGTGCGCAGCACCTGGAAGATCGGATCGAGGCCGCGCATCGCCCAGACCGATTGGCCGATGATCGCCCCGATGATGATGCCGGTAACTGCGGCAAGGCCGAAGCCATAGGCGACGCGTTGCAGCGAGACCAGCACGCGCCAGCCGAGCCCTATATCCTGGGAACCGTAGTTGAAGAACGGGTAGGCGATCAGATCGTAGCTATCCTGCCAGACCTGATGCGGCGACGGCAGAGAGGCATCCGCCGATGAACAGAGCACCTGCCAGAGAATGAGGACGAGTGCCAGCACGACGGCCGGCGGAACGACATTGTGAAGTGCGGTCAGCGCCGCACGGCGAAAATCGAACCGCGACCCTTGCTTGCCGGAGAATGACAGAACCTTCGCCGCCGGCTTGGCGGAGGCGACGATCGAGGGATTTTCTTTATTTGCCAGGGCGGACATCAGCGCGCTCCTCACGGGAATGGAAGGCCGGCGCGCCGCGCGCGCCGGAGGCGGGATCAGGAGACGGCCTTGATCGAAAGGCTGTCGAGATAGGCGGAGGGATTTTCAGGATCGAAGACTTTGCCGTCGAAGAAGGTCTCCGTGCCGCGCGACGAGGAGGCGGGAATGTCGGCCGCGGCGACGCCCAGATCCTTGGCGGCCTCGCGCCAGATGTCCTCGCGGTTCACCTGGTTGACCAGCGCCTTGATGTCGGTTGTACCAGGCAGATTTCCCCAGCGGACATTTTCCGTCATGAACCAGGTGTCGTGGCTCTTGAACGGATAGGAGGCGCCATCCTTCCAGAATTTCATATAGAGGTCGGTAGCCTTGGCCTCGCGGCCGTTGCCGTAGTTGATGTCGCCCTTGAGGCGGCCGAGCACGTCCTTGGTCGGAACGTTGAACCATTGGCGCTTGCCGAGGATCTCCGCCATCTCGGCCTTGTTCTCCATGCTTTCGCACCATTGCTGCGCCTCCATGACGGCCATCAGCAGGGCCTTGGCGGCATTGGGGTTCTTCTCGATCCACTCGGCGCGCAGGCCGAGCGCCTTTTCGGGATGGCCCTTCCAGAGTTCGCCGGTGGTCGCGGCGGTGAAGCCGATGCCCTGGTTGACGAGCTGCTCGTTCCACGGCTCGCCCACACAGAAGACGTCCATATTGCCGACCTTCATGTTGGCCACCATCTGCGGCGGCGGCACGACGATGGTCGAAACATCCTTGTTCGGATCGATGCCGCCGGCGGCGAGCCAGTAACGGATCCAGAGGTCGTGGGTGCCGCCCGGGAAGGTCATGGCGGCCTTGATCTCCTTGCCTTCCGCCTTCTTTTTCTCGAAGGCGGCCTTCAGCTTGGAAGCATCGAGCTGCACGCCGGTCTCGGCATATTCCTTGGCGACGGAGATGCCCTGGCTGTCGAGATTGAGCCGGGCAAGGATCGCCATCGGCACCGGCTTGTTGTTCTGCGTCACCTTGCCGGTCTGCATCAGGTAGGGAAGCGGCGAGAGAATGTGGGCGCCATCGATGCCGTTGGCCGCGCCGCCGAGCACCAGATTGTCGCGGGTGGCACCCCAGGAGGCCTGCTTGGCGACATCCGTTTCCGGCAGGCCGTGTTTGTCGAAAAAGCCTTTCTCCTTGGCGATGATCAGAGGCGCGGAATCGGTGAGGGCGATGAAGCCGAGCTTGACGCCTTTCACTTCAGGGCCCGCTCCGGCTGCGAAGGCGCCGGAGGGAAAGGCGGTCTTGACGGCGCCGATGAGGGCGGCCGCGGCCGTCGTCTTCAGCATGCCGCGGCGGGTGATGCCGGTTGTCGAAATCCCAGTCGTCGAAATCTTTTTCATCTGCAGGTTCCCCTCTGCTTGGTGAATTCGGACGCAAAAAAACGCCGCCGGCATTTGCGTTCGGGATGGGAGATCCCGGACGGCAAAAACCTTGCGACGTCGGTGTCGAAGTCGGCGCCTATGCCGCGCCCATCTGCCCCAATCGCCGTTGACCGGGGCGTTTAGGAACCTGCAACTGGCATGCCAATTCTAACGAGGGTCAGTAACGGCATGAAACAAAACAAAAAAGTCGGAAATTTCAGACGTGATTATTTATTGTGCATGTCTAAAATGTGGTGATGATTTGTGCGATTGCGAATGTGGATGCATTCTTGACGCGCCATATTTGTGCAGCGCACATACGCAGCCACGTACATTTGGCCTTCCCCTTCGGAGGCTCACGCGCGCATTCATCCGCCGAAAGCGACAGCATCCAGTGGGCCGTTGCATTCAAACGCTCTCGGTCTGAGGAGTTGCGATGCAGGGCAAGCCTGAACGCGCCCGCCGCAGCAATGTCCGCTCCTGGCAGAGTCGGTGCCAAAGACCTGTCGAAGCAGTTCGGTCGAGGAGGCTGCACGGTTGCACTTGCCGGACTTATCAGCAAAATCGACGCTTGATCGGTAGCGGCTGTTTTGCGGACACATGATGAACGACACGGTTATCCTTTTTCATGGTATTGCCCGTACGAAGAAGAGCATGGAGAAGCTCGCCGGGTTCCTGTCCGGCCACGGCTACCGCGTCGTGAATGTCGCCTACCCCTCCACCAAATTTTCGATCGAGGAGCTCGTCGGTTTCATCCGCCCGGAGATAGAAGGGGTTTCGGCGGACGCGGGCGAGGGCCGTGTCCATTTTCTCGGCTATTCGATGGGTGGGCTGATCATTCGTGCTCTTCTCAAGGATTATCGCCCTCACAATCTGGGAAGGGTGGTCATGGTCGGAACACCGAACAACGGCAGTCAGGTTGCCGACTTCCTCAGGGACTGGCCCTTGTACCGCAAGCTCTATGGACCGGCCGGGCAGCAGCTGGTTACGGATCAAACCGCAATGATCGATCTCTTCGGTGTGGTGGATTACGAACTTGGCATCATCGCGGGAAATCGGACGATTGATCCGGTTTCTTCCCTTATCATTGGTCTTGGGGTCCCGAATGACGGAAAGGTTTCGGTCGACAGCACGCGTCTCGACGGCGCGACCGCCCATATCGTATTGCCGGCAAATCATACGTTTTTCCCGGTGAATAAAACAATGTGGCGCCAAGCCCTCTCGTTTTTCAGAGACGGGCGGTTTCTGAGCTGACACGGAGGCCCTGCTCCGGTTCCGACGTCAGAGGTCACGGCGATTTGCGACGGTCGGATTGCCGCCGGCGGCTGCTCTCGATTAGCACTCTTTAAAATATTCAATGCGACATTCGGGCGAACGAAATAGCGAGATCGCCTTGAGCAGCAAACGATCCAGAACAAATGTCGAGCTTGAGAACCTGCTTCGTCAGCTTGGACTGGCTCTTGAAGCGTCCGGGATCGGGATCTGGCAGCACAACATCGCAAAAAACCAGACGCGATGGGATGAACAGCTCAAGTCGATCTATGGCGTTCCGAAAGCGCCGCTCGATGTCATCTGGCTCGACAGTATCCACCCGGACGACCTCGTGCCGACCAATGAAATCTTTCTCCGCGCGATCGAAACCAAATCGGATTATGCATCCGAGTTTCGCATTATTCGGCCGGATGGAGCGACCCGCTATCTGCGTTCGCGCGCCCGCTATTTCGTCGACGCGGCCGGCGACCCGTGCTTTGTCGGCGCCGAATGGGATGTGACGGACGATGTGCTTCTCAACAAGGAGCTGGAGAGGAGCCGGGCGGAGGCGCGGTTCGCGGCCGATCACGATCACCTCACCGGCCTGTTGAATCGGCGCAGCTTCGATTTCGCCCTGTCCGAACTTGCCAGGCAGGAGAGCGTCAAGGTTGCACTTCTTCATATAGACGTCGACCATTTCAAGGAGATCAATGACCGCTTCGGACATGCGGTCGGCGACCTCGTTCTCTGTCACGTCAGCAAAATTCTGCTGGAGGCCATTTCCGCTGGTGACGTCGCGGCACGGCTCGGCGGCGACGAGTTCGCTGTCGTCATCACCGAGGACGAATGTGACAAGACGATTGCGGTGCTCGATCATATTCAGAGACGTCTGGAGAGCCCGCTTCCTGTCGGCGATCAGACGCTGATCGTGCGGTGTTCGATGGCGTTGCGAGCGCCATGAGCGCCGATTTCGCCAGGCTGCTCTCCCAATCCGATCTGGCGCTGTACCATGCCAAACGCAACGGTCGGAATCGGGCCGAGATTTTTTCCGACGAAATGGCTTCGACGCTGGCGAATGAAAGGCAGCTCGCCCAGGATCTGCGGGCCGGACTGGCGCTCGGTCAGATCCGCCCATTCTACCAGGTGCAGGTCGACGCCAAATCTTTCCGGGTGAACGGTGTCGAAGCTCTGGCGCGGTGGCATCATCCCACCCGAGGAATCCTCGCCCCGGCGCATTTCCTGTCCATCGCCTCGTCGAATGGTTTGGTCGCAGAGCTTGACGATGTCGTTCTGAAGGCTGTTCTGTCGGACATGAAATCCTCCGTTTCCCCTCTGGAGGGCATCCGGGTGTCCGTCAATCTGTCCGCCGATCGTCTCGACGATCCGGAGCTGACGGCGAAGCTGGACGGCTATGACATCCCGCCCGGCCGGTTGAGCTTCGAGCTGATCGAGACGATATTCCTGGACAGCCTGAGTGACCAGGTGCGGCAGAACATCCAGGCGATCAAGTCTTTCGGTATCGACATCGAAATCGACGATCTCGGGTCCGGGCATGCTTCCTTGCTGGGTTTGCTCGAGCTGCGGCCGGATCGTGTCAAGATCGATCGCCAGCTTGTGACGCCGATCCTGCAATCGGTGCCCAGCCGCCGGCTGGTGGGCTCATTGGTCGACATAGCGCGGGCGCTGGATATGGAGGTGATCGCCGAAGGCGTGGAAACCCTCGAGCATGCCAACGTGCTTGCCGCTCTCGGCGTCCACACCCTCCAGGGTTATGCGTTCGGACGACCGCAGTCGTTTGCCGACCTGTCGGCGCGTCTGGAGCAGGAGATATTCGATTGCGAGCGGGCCGAAGTTGTTGGGGCCGGTCGATAACGTCGAAGCGATCAAGCGACGGCAGTTCAATGCCTGCCGGCCGAATGGACAACCTATTGGACGCTCACATCTAGCTTGCTTTCCAGTTCGCATTATTGGGGATTGACCGCTGAGGCACGACGACCTGGATGATGGACGGACTGTTCAGGTTTTCTTTGGCGCCATTTATGGCGTCCTGCAGTTCGCCATAGGTATCCACTTTCCAGCCCTGGCAGCCAAAGACCTCTGCCAGCTTGCTGTAATTCCATCGGTGCAGGATGCATGAATTGTAGAACGGCTTGTTACCATGGAAAACCGATGCGTCGGCAAGCCATTGCTCCACGCCATAGATGCCGTTGTCCATCACGAAGATGATCGGGTTGAGATTGAAACGGGTTTGTGTCGAGAGGCATTGAGCGGTCATCTGAAACCCGCCATCCCCGGCAAAGACCAGCAGCCTCTGGTTATCTTGCTTCGCCAGCGAAACCCCGGTCGCGGCCGGGCCGATATAACCGATCGCCGAATAAGATGACTGGACGATGAAACCGCGGCGAGCCCCCACTTCAAGAAGCAGGCTGCCGAAATAATTCAAACTGGCGTCGGCACCAACGATGGTATTGCCGTCGATCTGCTGCTGAATGAAATCGTAGAAGCCCTGATAGGTAATTTCGTCTGCCGGATTCACCACCGGCGCTTGCCGGGTCGTTTTCGCCGGAACAGTTTGGGCTTTGCATGTCAGCCTTTTGTCAATCAAGCCGTTGACGAGATCCGCCAGCGAAACCTGGGCGTTGAAGATCGTGCCGTATTTCACCGTATCCCAGGAGGCGAATGCGGTCTTGGCGAGATCGATAGGCCAGCCCAAATCGTTGATATCGGTCAACCAGACGCCCAGCGCCAATACGAAGTCGGAGTCTTCGACCAACGACTGGACATAAGGTGACGACGATTTGCCGTCAAACACGCCGGTAAATTGGACATCGTCTTCCGACAGGATGGCCTTGCTCAAAAGCTCGGTCACGTAGGGGATTTTGAGGTCCCGAATGAGCCGCTCCGCCTGGTCGTGAAGGCCAAACCGGTCGATCTCGACGCCGATCCAGAGCAGGGGTTTGGCGGCATTCTGCAATCGTTCGCTGATTTGCGCGATCGACTGATTGAGACTGTCCTCGTCGGATATATCTGGCGCCGCCTTTAATGCATTCGACGGACGCGTGCATTGCAGGTCGACCATATCCTCCAGCAACTCGATATAAACAGGACGTCTTTCCGTGATGCACTGCGTCAGCGCATAATCTATGAGCATTGGCGCAAGATGAGGGCTGTCGATGCGGACGGCAGCGGCGGTTATGTATTCGAACACCTGACGATCCGTTTCCCGTCCGCTGATGAAGTGATGCGAACTGTAGCCGGTTTGTTCGAATGTGAGCGTTTTCTGGATGCTTGGCGTACCGTTGATCAGAACGACCGGCACCTTCTCGACATAAGATCCGGCGATCGCATTTGTTGCGCAAAGCGAGCCTGCGGAATAGGTGACGCACAGCGCGCCAATTCCCTTCACTCTCGCATAGCCGTCGGCCGCATAACCGGCATTCAGTTCATTCACCTCTTCGATGACCTGAATACCGCTTTTTTCGACATAGCTGTTCACCCATTCGATCGAATAATCGCCCGCCACGGAAAACAGGTGCCCCAGGCCCAGTTCGCGAAGTCTGTCGACCAGATATTGCCCAACCGTGTATGTATCGCCCATGTTCCAACGGCTCCCCTGTTGACGAGAATTGACGAATCTTAGAACTCGCTCGCGTTATCGAATAAGCGCGGTATGTATATGTCGAATATTCCGGGGCATTTTCGTTCGGGAAATCTTTCCAGCAGGAAGCGCGTGAAAGCATCATTGGTGAGTCCGTTGCCTGCGGCCTCCATGGCGACGGACAAATACTCTATATTTTTGGCAACCTCGTTTTTGTCAGCGGGAAAGCCGTGACCGGGAAGGAACAGGTCATAGTCGGACAGCAGCATGCCCTGCAAAATCCCGATCCAATGCTCCATGTATTTCGTCAGATAAAGGTGCGTTCCGCTGTAGATCAGGTCTTGCGCAATAAAAACGCCCACATCAGGAAGACCTATGGTGAGGAGAAAATCGATCTCCGTATCAACGACTTCCTCAAATACGTATTTGACTCCGTCGATGATCTCGTGGCCGGCGCGGACGGTATGTTCGGGAATGACCAAGCTGGTCGGAGCGAGGTTGCCCAGTTTCCAATGGTCATTCAGGGAATCCTGCCCATGCTGCCTCAGGAACTCCTTTGTTTCCGACAATGCATGAATCGGAATGTCGCTGAATGCGGCTCCCAGGCCGAACCAATGGTCGGGGTGCCTGTGCGACAGGTAAATCCGGTCGATCTTCTTGCCGAGACTGTCGGCATAGGCCCTGAATTGCAGCGCATAGGGAACGAGGAATTGCCCATCGACAAGAACAAGCTTGTTCCTGCTTTCGATGATGTGCGTTGCATTGGCGATATTGTCATCCGTGAAAGCTGAAATGAACGTATGAATACGGACATCGCCTGCTCGCATGACGATTTTAATGGGTTCCGGCAATTGCGTCACCATCGGTATCTCCCTGTTTAAAGGTCGTTTGCTGAGGTTTGACGTTCACCTGGGGATGGCGGAGATATGGTTCCCCAGCATTCCCGGGCTGTTTCCAACATGTGCGCCGGAGCGCCATCACGGATGAGATCGACGGCCGTGGGACGCGATCTCTTCCTCCAATGTCCTCAGGGCGGCGCGCGCAACGTCGTAGGCGCTGTCGACATCAGCCTCCGGCGCATCCTCGCCGGGCCGCCAGAAGCGTCTGCGCGTCATTCGCATCGAGCTCTCGAAAGGGGGAATCGCGTTGAAGACTTCGACGAGATAGGGGCCGGAATAGACCGGCTCGATTTCGTCCAGCATGATCTCCCAGGGAATCCAGCTATCTCTAACAGCGCCCCGGTCCGGCGCTGAGATATGAACGTAATTCAGCCGGCTTTGCTGTACTGCCCGGGCGACATTTTTCCTGAAGATTGCCGGCCCCTGGCTTTCCATCACGACCTGGGCTGTATCGATCGTGACGCCACAGACCGGAATGTCGGCGCTTTCGAGAAAATTCAGCGCTTCCGAGACCATGGTCGGCCCGGGCGTTTCCCAATTCTTGACGGGTTCGATGGCGAGCTTCACCCGCTTCTCGGCGGAATATTGCGCCAATTCCCGGAAGATGGGGGCTGCCGCCGCATATCGCGGCTTCATCCAATCCTGAAGCGCGTCGCTCCATATCCCTTCACCGTCATCCGTCAGCGGAAAGATGCCATAGGGGTAGAGGAACGGCCCCGACATGATCGTATTCTCCCCGCCCAGCACCGAGGTGATGTCGACGCGGGATTTGAGATAGGACAGAGCCTGCTTGCGCTGTTCCTCGTAGGGCGAGGTCGGATCGAAGGTCCGCGTGGTCCCCACATTGGTTGTGAACTTCACATCCCGGAAGCCGGCCTGATCGAAGGCTCGTCTGAGGCTGATATAGCTTTCGACCTCAGCATGATGACCGACATGGGCCGGTCCTGGGGCGATATGCACATCGAAGCCGGTGTAGCCAATCTCGGTAAGAGCTTTCAGATGTCTGACGAGAACCTGGGTATAGGCCGCGTCATTCGGCCTCAAGTCCGCTGTAAACATAAAGAAGCTGAAATATATATCTCGCCTGCGTGCCTCTTCCATCTTCATCACTCCAGCTGTGGCTATCCAGGAATGCGTGGTTCAGGATGATGTCTCGCCTGGCATTGTGATGAGGCGAGATCCGTCCCCGCCTCCTTCACATTGCCATCGGGCTGAAACAAACGGTCTGCGCCGGGCTACCATCCAAGCAGCTTGCGCAGATATTCGCGGCCCATTTTCGCGTATTGCAGCGGATTGGCCTTGGCCGGGTCCTGCTCTGCCTCGATGCAGATCCAGCCGGCGAAATCCGCCTCGGCCAACGCATCGAGGATTTGCGGAAAGGTCTCTATGGAGCCGTCGCCCGGCACGGTGAATATCCCCGCCTCGATCCCTTGCTGGAAGGACAATTCTCTATTGTGAATGTTCGTAACCACCTCGCCGCGAATGTCTTTCAGGTGAACATGCTTGATGCGGTGGGCGTATTTTCTGGCGAGCGCCAGCGGATCGACGCCGGCAGCCGCCTGGTGCGCGGTGTCGAGAAGCATGTTGACCAGGCGAGGATCCGTCTCGTCCATGAGCCGGTGGATCGCTTCCGTCTTCATCACCCCGGTTCCGAGATGCGGGTGATAGCAGAGCCGGCGGTTACGGGCCCTGGCTTTCTCTCCGGCGGCATGCAGGCCTTCGATCAGCTGTTTCCACTGGTCCTCGGAGAATTCGGGGCAATTGGGAAACAGGGCGACCGGAAGCGGATTGACCGCTCCGCCAAACTCGGCGACGACAAGATCGGCCCTGCGCGGATCGTCGCTGCCGCCTTCCATGGCTTCGAGGAAGTCGAGCTGAGCATCGACGCTTTCAAGCGTATGACGATTCATCGCCTTGATGGTGAAGTAGGTGCTCACCCAAGGCTCCGAAATCCGCAATCCCCTGAGTTCGAGGACGGGGCGCAAGATTTTCGGATCCGTCGGATATTTATGGCCGACGCCGCACCCGACATAGCCGGCGAGCGCCATTTCACTCAGAGCCTGCTCGTAGGGGATGCCGATGTCGATGTTGATGAAATCGTCATTCCACCAGAGCGTGGGGATGACACCGAGCCAGACCTTGTCGGGCGTCAGTCGATGCAGATGTGTCGTCATGGCAATGATCCAGTTCTGTGAAGACAAACGGAAGCGGCGTCAGGTCAGGTTGTGGAATCGAGAGCCGGAGAAAGCCGGAATTTTCGGCGGAGAGGCCCAGGAGCCGAAACCAGGCCCCTTGGCGCCTGCAGGGTGGGCTCCGATCGCCTTCCAGAGCAGACCCTCGATATAGGCGTCGGGAGAAACGACGAAGGTGATATTCGCAGGCCTGGGGCCAAAGCGCTCCGTCCAGGCGGTGGGCAACTCGAACCAGGTGCCGGAATACCAGAGCTTGATCAGCGCACGGGCCACGTCTCCCAGCAATTCATTGCCGAGAATGGTCGTGCGAACGGCCTGGATACGGGCCTCACCTTCCGGCGGCGGCAGGGCGGTGAAAGCGGCCAGCAACGCGTCGGTGATCTCGCTGCCGACCACCTTGTCGAGCGTGGCGAGATAGCGTTCCGCCAGGCCGGTTCCCAGAAGATCGAAGTGGGAGAAGGCCGTCAATTCGACGGAGAGACCCAGAAATGGTTCGAAACGGCTGCTCATGCGTTCACCTCCGCCTGCCGGGTGACGGCTGGCTGTGTCATACCGCCGGGGATCTCATAGGTGGGGCTGCCGTTCTTGCCGGGATGCTTCGGCAGCGGATTGCGGATGAGTTCGAGGATCATGTTGCGGAATTCGAACATCATCGGAACGGCTTCCAGCAGCAGGTGTGGCTGGCCGTTATAGGCACGCGTCAAAAGCTGGAGAAATTCGCCATAGCGCGTGTTGAAGGCGATCGCCGCCTCACGCAGTTCCGAACCTTCGAGTATATCTTTTACTTTCAGGTTTCCTTTTATGGGATAGGCGCCCTCCCAATCGACCTGTAAGTGCGGACCCGTGGGCTGGCCGGGCTGGTCGCCCTTCTGGTAGTAGCGGCCTTTGACCAGCTCCTCGAAACGATAGTAATGGGCCAGTTCGTGGTCGTTGTCGTCGTAGATACCGCCGCCGTCGCCCTCGCCCTGTTCGATGATGAGCTCGATGGCTTCCTGGGCGCTTTTCAGATCGGTCACGGGAAACAGCTCGCCGCCGCCGGAGTAATAATATTCCGAGGTGATCTGGCGCGACCTGTCGCCGGTAAAGATAGTTGTGCCCGCCCCATGCGCTTCGGCTTCCAGATATTTGATGCCTTCCGCAATGGCCGAGTAGAACTCGCCGATACTGTAGAAATGGAGGTCCTCATGGCTCGGATGGCTGGCAAGCGCGGTGATGTCGGCGGGAGTTTTGCGGTACATCAGGCCCTTGCCGACGAGATGTTCGGGACGGTGGGCCGGCCGCTCGATTTTCAGGAAAGTCGCCAGCGCCTCACGGCCGAATGCCTGGATGCCGACCTTGAAATCGGTCTCGCCGTCCGGCAGGGCGGCCGGATAGCTGGCTACGAAGTCCGGCCTGACTAGATCCGGCTTGCCGCCGATGGCATTGAGAATATTGGCCGCGATCGTCAGATGCAGCATTTCTTCCACGACGATCACGCGCAGAACCTGGGTCGCATCCTGGTTGACGCCGGGCTTGATCGAGTAAAGCGCCGTCAGATACGGCGGAATCGTCGCATGTTCGAGCTGCATCGCCCGGTAGAGAAACTCTTTCAGCTCATCGAGCGTCTTGATACTGTAGGAATCCATGCTCAAGCTCCATGAAAGATAAGTTGGGTGCACCGGCCGGCTTTGTGTCGCATCGGTTCCGCGCAGCGGATGCCGGTCTTCGTTCAATGCAGAGACTTCAGAATGTCGCGACCGCTTCGGAAGCACACGGCGGCCAGCGTCAAGGTGACATTGGCCGTGCCGATCGTCGGCATGCTGCCGCCGCCCACGAGATAGAGGTTTTCGTGGTCCCAGCTGCGCTGGTTCTTGTCCACGACGGAATTGGTCTTCGTCGTTCCCATGATATGGGTGCCGGCCAGATGATTGCCGCCGCGGATCGCATAGCCTTGTCCCTCATAGGCCACATAGCCGAAATCGCTGGGGTCGTAATGGGTATGGTCCTGCGCGCCCAGGCGGGTAAAGACGGTGCGCGCAAACTGGCGGCCATAGGCGGCGCCCTTCATGGTATATTCCGGAACCGTGAAGGACAGGATGGGCCGCATGTTGCCCAGCGCATCGGTATATTGCGGATCCACCGTGATGCGGTTGCTGTCGACGGGCATGACCTCGATCATGAACGCCAGCAGCAACTGCCGCGAAACCTGGTCGACCATGCCGCGCCGAAGATCCGCGCCGTAGAGGTTGCGATCGTCCACCAGTTCCAGAAGGTCGGAGGTCGGCGCACCCGTGGCCCAACCCCAGCCGTCGTTATGGATATCGATGGCGAAGGCGGCCTGCTTTTCCCGGAAGGGGCCGTCCCGCAGGTCGACGATACCGCCCGTCGAGCTGGTTCCGCGCATCGTGCCGCAGATTTCCGGCATCAGCGCCCAGTTCAGCAGATAGGCGTGGTCCATCAGATTGCGTCCGACAAGACCGCTGGTGCTGCGCAGGCCGGAGGCCAGCATAAGACGCGCGGTTTCGATGGCGCCTGCCGCAAGCACGAAAATCTTTCCCTTGACGGTGATGGTCTCGTGAGCCGGTGAGGCCGGGTCCTTGTAAATCTTGACCTCGAGAGAGCGGACTTTCCCGCTATCCGGATCGATGTCGACCTTCGAAGCGACCGCCTGCGGCAGCAGTTCGACAAGCTGCTCGCCGCCTTTCCCGTTTGCGGTGAACGCCTTGGCAAGCGTTTTGCCGGAGTGGTAGCGCGCTTGCACGGGACAGAGCGGTACGCAGTTGGTGTTGCCCTGGCACCGGCCGCCCTCTTCGACCTGATGCGTATCAACGGCGCCGATTGGACGGTAGCCCTTCCCACCGTCATAGGCCGGGTTGGGTATGCTGTTGCGACCCTGCGGATAAGGCCTGACCTTCAGGGGATAGGTCTTGTCGTAAAGTTCGACACTGGTGCCTTCGATGCCCTTGTTGACCTGCTGATCCAGATAGGAAAGCGGCAGGCCGCGCATGGGAAAGACATAGTCGTCCGGGAAGGTCTGCCCGAGATATTGCTGATCTTCGACATTCGCCGATACGCCGATTTCCCGCTCGGCCAGGCGGTAATCCTCCTCGACTTCCTCAAAGCTCAGCGGCCAGTCCAGCCCGTGGCCGAAAATGGTGCGCGTCTTGAAATCGGAGCGAAGCAGGCGGGGCGTTTTCGCCTCCCAGTGCATGGTCGTTCCGCCGAAAATACGGGTATATACCGTATCACTGACATAAGGGCCGGATTGAACGATATAGGTCGAACTATCGGTTTCCCCCGCCTGCAGCTTGCGAAGCTGCGGGCTGCGGGGAATGGCCGCGTTCGCATTCAGCGGAAAGGGCGACTGGTTGTCCTTGGAGGCTGCCGAATAGAAAGTCGTCAGCAGATTGTTATAGCCTGCCAGAGTGACATTGGAACCGGTTCCGGCTTCAAGGATAAGGACACGTTTGCCCGCTTCCGCAGCCTGCTTGGCAATGATTGCTCCGGAAATGCCGCTGCCGACGATCACGATATCGTAGTCGCCAGACTCTGCGACGGTCTTGGCATCGGCTCTTATCGCCGATTCGAGGGGAAAAAGCACTTTGGTCCTCCATTAGTCCCGGAAAGCCGCTTCAGGCTTTGCGGATCATGCCGTTCTGGACGCAATCGGGATTTCAGGCCGGACGGCCTGAAATCGTCATGATTTCGGGCCGCGGGAGTTTCGGGGTTTGGACTTGGCGGCCGGGGCGGCGGCGGAGCGGGCTCTGACGGCCGAGAGGAAGGAGGCATAGCTCCAGGTCAGATTCCGGACGCTTTTCTCATAGCCGACGGTTCCATCGAACTGTTCGCTCAGCTCATAGTGATCGCTGTGATAGACGATGGCGCGCAGCATGACGTCGGACGAAGCCCGCAAGGCAGCCGACGCGTCGGCGGCGCTGCTCGATGCGCCAAGTCCCAGTTCCGCGAAGAAGGGTTCGGAGAACTGATCGAGGGGGATGGCGCCGCTGGAATCGATGGCATTGGCAAGCCGATATTGAAACTCGGCGAAGTTGGCGGTGCACAGAGCCCAGGGATGCCCGCCAACCACCGGAGCGGCCACATCGCCATCGTAATGGTCGCCTGGATAGCGCCCGAAGAGCGGTCCGAGCCCGTTGGCCGCGTCGGCGCCATTGACCGGGTAATAGTTCGAAGACGAAGGATCGGCCCACTGGCGCCGCAGGATGGCCGCCGTTGCCAGAAGCTTCGTATCGGTCGGCTCGATGCCGCCATAGCAGACCGAAGAGACGATATCGATGTTCGCGTCGTAACCGGCTTGCTCCGCCGCGGCATCCAGAATGCTCACATAGAGCTGCCCGTTCCAGTGGCTGGCCAGCTGGCTTTCCAGCCAGGAAATGGCATCGGCCACCCCGGCAGGCACGGCAATACCGATCGTGTTTGTGGAAATTTCCCGGAAAAAGCGCAGCTGTACGGCTCTTGCGAAAAACGAATAGCCCTCATATTCCTCCCAGAGATTTGTGGTCTTGTTCTGGTAAACTTCGAGAAGATAAGCGAGGTTGGCCTGGACCAGTTGTTTGGCGATCGTCTGCGTGGCGCCATCCAGCTGTTCGAACAGGGTCAGGATCGCAATCGACTGAATGGCCGGCCCGTCATTCTGCTCCGACCACGGACGAACCTCGCCGGTGATGGTGAAGCAGGCGTGGCCAAGTGTGACGGTGTCGGAATTCTTCGCATTCGCCTGGCAGAGCGCGGCGAAGTTCACGTAGTCGACAAGGCTCGGCAAAACTCCGCCCGGAACAGGCAGCAAGCCGGCAAGCGCGATCTCGATGGCCGTAATCGCCCCGTCGCGGACCCAGTTGAAAACATAGTCCTGGTCGACACCAGGCGTGTTCGCTGGATAGGAGGGTGCGGCGATGACGCAGCCGGGGGCAGAGAAGACGCCGGGCGATGTGGGATCCTCGATGACATAGCCATCGCTGGTGATGTTGCGCATCATCAGAAGAGAAAAATAGCGCGACAAAGCGACCAGATCGGTCTGCGCGAAGGCAGGCCTCGGTTTGACTGTCGGCGCATTGGCGCCGATATGGGCCGGGTTCGCACCCGTCATTGACTGACTCCACAGCGCAACTGTCATCGACTGACTCCAAAATCGGTTGAGACTTGCCGGGACCAGATCGAGAAAATATTCCGGACCCGGATGGGAGAAATATTGCGGCCGAATGGGCGTTGAGAGTGAACACAAGGTCTCTGCGGCGAGGGGCAGGGTGGCTGGCCGCCCGCCGCCCCGCCCTCGCCGCCGCTGAACCTTTAACTAGAAAGATCGTCGAGGATCTGCTTTTTATCAACCTAAACGTGTTGACCTCAGGTCAAAAAATCCCAGGGAATTGCGCTTGGCGTTACGGGTGCTCCGGCGGGATGGATTCGACCAGCCCGACGAGATTGGAGCGTGTTGCCGCAGACCGGTTGCGCAACGCCAGTACCATTTGCAATTCCGTGGCGGAGATCGCGCTGTTCCTATGCCAGTCCATCGTGCCGCGCCCGAGCAGCAGCCAGTCGAGGGAGACATCCAGCAGGTCGGCGAGCGCGCAGGCGCTTTCCAGCGAGGTATGACCGCCATTCTGCCAGCGTGAGACGGCGGCGACGGACACGTCCAGTTCGGCCGCCAGGGCGTGAACTTTCCGGAACTTGCCGCGGGATATCGCCTCTCGAATACGTCTGCCGCGTGCCATGTCGTGGGTCATCAACAATCCTCCCCGTTGTTGCGTTAAAATTGGCAATTACCAAGAGCTTTCGATCGACGAACATCAGAAACTTCTTATGGAAGGGGACGGCAAAGCCAAGCACCGGTCAACCTGGTGAAATATCCAGATTGCGCCCGCTCGGCCTCCTGTTGTGAAACGTCAGAACATCAGGAGGGACGGATATGTTGCGGATACTCACCAAAGACATGCTCGAGACCGATCGACGTGCTTTCGATGAAATGTTTCGGGCTCGTGCCGCCGTTTTTCGCGATCGGCTGGGATGGCAGGTCGATGTCCGGGATCAATGGGAGAGGGACCGATACGACGAGGCCGAAGATCCCGTTTATCTCGTCACGCAGCGACCTTCCGGCACGCTGACCGGTTCGTTGCGCCTGCTGCCGACCACGGGAGCGACGATGCTCAAAAGCGAGTTCCGGCATTTCTTCGATCAGCCTATCGACGTCGATAGCCCGACGACCTGGGAATGTACCCGCTTTTGCCTTCATCCGCATGCCGGACACATGGAGCAATCGCGCGCAGTCGCCACGGAGCTGCTCTCAGGGCTTTGCGATCTTGCGCTCGACACCGGTATCGAGAGCATTGTCGGCGTCTATGACGTCGCGATGGTCGCCGTATACCGCAGGATCGGCTGGAGGCCGACGCCGCTTGCCCGATCCCGGCCCGAGATCGGCAAGCTGTATGTCGGACTATGGGATGTGACGGCGGAGAATTGTCGAACACTTCGGGCCAACCTGTCCCGATTTCTGGAGCAAGCCTCTCCCTATCCTGCCGGAGCCCTTGTCGATGGCGGCATGCGGTAAGCGCAGTCACTGTCCCGCCGCCCGGCATGGGATAGGGTCTCGTCGGTCTTTAATCTGTTCTTCACGTCGCGCCATGGTTGCCAAAAAATATGCTGTTCTCGGTAGTCGCGAAATGTTACCATTACGAGCAGTCATGAAATCACGCAACCACGAGTCCATCTCATGCTGAGCAGTTCTCGTTTTTTCTACTGTCTGGACCGGATCTCCGCATCGCCGACATTGCAGGATCTGGAAACGACGCTGGACGAAGTCCGCCACATCTATGCGATATCGCACATGGTTCTGCATGTGACCCGCTCCTCGGGGATGGCGGACAGCAATCCATTGCTGATGCTGACCTACCCGCCCGAGTGGGTGAAGCAATATCGTGACCGGGACTACTTCAGTATCGATCCCGTCGTGCGTCTCGGCCGGCGCGGCTTCCTGCCCGTGGAATGGTCCGCATCAAAATGGGATTCAGGCCGAGCCTATGGCTTCTTCAAGGAGGCGATGGCCTTCGGTGTCGGCCGGCAAGGCGTTACCCTGCCGGTGCGGGGACCTCAGGGGGAGCGATCGCTGTTTACCGTGACCTCCAATCATCCCGACGCCTACTGGCGGCAGTTCCGCATGGACAGCATGCGCGACCTCCAGTTTCTCGCCCACCATCTCCATGACAGGGTCATGGTGCTGTCGGGCATGAGGGAGATTGCGGATTTTCCGCAATTGTCGCGCCGCGAACTGCAATGTCTTGAAATGACGGCCAGCGGCCTAATGGCAAAGCAGATCTGTGCCCGCCTGTCCATTTCGGTGAGTGCGGTGCAACTCTATCTCGCCTCGGCACGCCGGAAGCTGACTGTCGCCACGACGAGCGAAGCGGTTGCCAAGGCCACGGCGCTTGAATTGATATGAGAGTGGGATCGCGGTTCAGCGCCTGCCTCGGGTGCGCGTCGCCAGAACGTTGCGGATCGAGAAGCTGGAATGGATCCTGAGAACGCCGGGCAAGGTCGACAGGATCTCCTTGTGGATGCGTTCGAACTCGCCCGCACTGGCAACCTCGACGCGCAGCAGGTAGTCGGAGCCGCCCGTCATCAAAAAACATTCGCGGATTTCGGGATGCCGGCGGACCGCCGCCTCGAAGCGGTCGAGATGGTCCTCCGTCTGCCGCTCGAGGGTAATGTTGATGATCACGGCGATCATCTCATCGGCATTGCCGGTGTCCACCAGCGCCGTATAGCCACGGATCACGCCTGATTTTTCCATGATCTTGATGCGTCTGAGACAGGCCGACGGCGAAAGGCCTATCTCGGCGGCGAGCTTGGCGTTGCTCATACGCGCGTCAAGACGCAACAGCCTGAGGATATTGCGGTCGACCGTGTCGAGGGCGGGCATGACGGTATCCTTCACATCTTGGCTGATTATGCGAATAATATCCAATACGTGCAATAATCAACGACAAAATCATCGGCAATTTCGCTCATTATTTCATAAGCTGCTGATATCGAGATGGGGTGGACATGGATAGCGATATTTTGGTTTCCCGCGCACGCACCGCGACGATCACGCAGGGAGCCACGGGCTATCTGACGATCGATCTTGCAGCACTCGGCCGCAATTATTCGAAGCTTGCATCGATGCTGGCGCCGGTCCGCGCGGGAGCCGTCGTCAAGGCCGACGCTTATGGCCTCGGTGCCGAACGGGTCGCCCAAACGCTCTACGATCAGGGCTGCAGGCACTTCTTCGTCGCCCAGTTCGTCGAGGCCGTGAGGCTGCGGCCGGCCCTTGCCGAGGGTGCCCAGATATTCGTGCTGAATGGCTTGCAGCCCGGCAATGGGGTCGCCTGCGCCGAAAGCGGCATCGTTCCGGTTCTCAATTCGCTCGCGCAGTGGCGGCAGTGGTCGGCGACCGCGCGCCGGCTGAAGCGCTGCCTTCCGGCCGTTCTGCAATTTGATACCGGCATGTCGCGGCTCGGCTTTCCCGAGGAGGAGCGACCCGAATTGGCCGCGGCCCTTCGCGACGGCGCCAATGTCGAAATCCTGTTCATCATGAGCCACCTGGCCTGCGCCGACGACCTGGAGAGCAGCCAGAACGGCGAACAGTTTGCCGAGATGGCGCGCATTGCCGATGAATTTCCGGGCTTCGACATCTCCTTCGCCAATTCCGGCGGCGTCTTTCTCGGCGATGCCTATCATGGCGTGCTCGCCCGCCCGGGCATCGCCCTTTATGGCGGCGCACCGAGTGCCGGCGGCACGAACCCGATGGAGCCGGTCGTCAGGCTGGACGTCGCCGTCGTGCAGACGCGCACCGTACCTTCAGGCGCCAAGATCGGTTATGGCGGCACGCATGTGACGCGCAGCGAAACCCGCCTTGCCACCATCGCCGCCGGCTACGCCGACGGCCTGCCGCGCAGTCTCGGCGACTGCGGCGCCGTTTATCACAAGGGCATCCGTCTGCCGATCGTGGGGCGCGTGTCGATGGACAGCGCGACCGTCGATATCACGGCCTTGCCCGTAGGGGCGCTGGGCCTCGGCAGCCTTGTCGAAGTGCTTGGCCCCAACCAGACGCTTGAAGACGTGGCTGGCGACGCCGGAACGATATCTTACGAAATACTAACCGGTCTGGGCGATCGTTACGACAGGCACTATTGCTGAGAGCCGGCCGGCTTTGTTCTTGAGGAAATCATGAAAGTCATCGTTCTGGGTGCCGGTATCGTCGGCGTCACATCCGCCTATCAGCTGGCCAAATCAGGTCATGAGGTTACCGTCGTCGACCGGCAATCGGGGCCGGCGCTGGAGACGAGCTTTGCCAATGCCGGCGAGGTCTCCTTCGGTTATTGCTCGCCCTGGGCAGCCCCCGGCATTCCTGCCAAGGCCATGAAATGGCTGTTCATGAAACATGCGCCGCTCATCCTGCGCCCGAAATTCGACATGGCCATGCTCGCCTGGATGACGAGGATGCTGTCCAACTGCACCTCCGAGCGTTACGCAATCAACAAGAGCCGCATGCTGCGCCTTGCCGATTACAGCCGCATCGCGCTCGCCGAGCTTCGCACGGAGACCGGCATTGCCTACGACGAACGCATGCAGGGGACCCTTCAGCTGTTCCGCACGCCGCAGCAGCTCGAGGCCTCGGCCAAGGACGTCAAGGCGCTGGCCGCCGACGGCATCCCCTATGAGGTGCTGGACCAGGACGGCTGCATTCGTGTCGAGCCGGCGCTGAGGCACGTGCGCGACAAGATCGTCGGCGGCCTTCTGACGCCGAAGGACGAGACCGGCGACTGTTTCAAATTCACCAATGCGCTGGCCGCCAAAGCCGAGGCGCTCGGCGTCCGCTTCGCCTATGGCACGACGATCA
This sequence comes from Rhizobium sp. M1, assembly GCF_002531805.1. Classification (NCBI taxonomy): domain Bacteria; kingdom Pseudomonadati; phylum Pseudomonadota; class Alphaproteobacteria; order Hyphomicrobiales; family Rhizobiaceae; genus Rhizobium; species Rhizobium sp. M1. The sequence continues at coordinate 167,480 of NZ_NWSW01000009.1, forward strand.
AGGCCCTGGACGTCGAAGCCGGCCGGGTGCGCGGGATCATCACCGATCGCGAGCGCGAACGGATGAGCGCGGACGCGGTGGTGGTTGCGCTCGGCAGCTATTCGCCGCTGCTGCTCAAGCCGTTCGGCATTAGCCTGCCGGTCTATCCGGTCAAGGGCTATTCGCTCACCATCCCGATCACCGACACGTCGCGCGCGCCGGAATCGACCGTCATGGACGAAACCTACAAGATCGCCATCACCCGGCTCGGCGACCGCATCCGCGTCGGCGGCATGGCCGAAATATCAGGCTATACCAACGATCTCGGCCTCGCCCGCCGCGGCACGCTGGAACATTCCGTCACCGATCTCTTTCCCGGCGGCGATGTGTCCAAGGCTTCCTTCTGGTCGGGTCTGCGCCCGATGACTCCGGATGGCACGCCGGTCATCGGTCCGACGAAGATCGTCGGCCTCTTCCTCAATACCGGTCACGGCACGCTCGGCTGGACCATGAGCACCGGCTCGGCAAGGCTGATCAGCGACCTCGTCGGCGCCCGCACGCCTGAGATCGACGCGCGGGATCTTGCGATCAGTCGCTACGCCTGAAATCCAAACGAGAGAACGCAAAAAGAGAAGCGTTTATCTACGGGAATCGATTATTACTCACAGGAATTCAACTCGAGGTCGTGAATGTCCGTTAATTCCGAGGTACATGCCGCTGGCGGCTTCCTCCACCATCCGGCGGCGCAGAGCCCGATCTTTTCGGAAACGGCATACAGCGGAACGGACCCGGATGCCCTCTCGGAAATATTGTCGACCTCGACCTCTCCGATCAAGGCTGCGGCGCAAGCCAATGCCTCCATCGCATATCGCTGCAATTTCGTCTCGGCGGGAGATCTGGCCATAGCCGATTGCGCCTATGAGGGCGCGATCTCGCTCAGGCGGGAGGCGCCGAACAGCAAGGTGATCATATTCCTGCCGGTGGAGGGAGATGCGGTCTTCGGTGACGGGCAGGAGCCGATCCATTCAGTTCCCGGTCGCGGCGCCATTCTGGGAGCAGGTCGCGCCACCGGCGCCCGCCTGCTCGGCCGTCGCCGCCATCTCGGCTTGTTCGTCGATCAGGCGAGGATCAACGGGCACCTCACACATATGTTCGAACGAACGATCACCGGTGACGCCGATTTTCATCCCCATATCGATCTGACGACCGGCCCGGGGCTGTTGTTGCAACATCTCGTTACGAACCTGCATCGCGGACTTGGCGGGGGCGGGCTGTTGCAGGAGTCGCCGCTGGCCGTCAGCGCGCTCTGCGACGCGACGATCTATCTGCTTCTCGAGAACTTTCCCCATCGCTATTCGAACGAGCTGGCGCTTCCTGCACCGGCGCCGGCTCCACGCCATGTAAAATGGGCCATCGATTTCATGCACGCGCACATCGCCGAACCGATCTCGCTCAGCGAGATTGCGACGGCAGCCAAGGTCAGCATTCGGACTTTGCAGCAGGGTTTCCGGCAGTTCAGGAATACCACTCCGATCGGCTACCTCCACGAAATCCGGATGGTCGCTGCCCATCGCGACCTGCTCGAATCCGGTGCGAAGCAGGCCGTCGCCGATATCGCGCTCAGATGGGGATTTACCCATCTCGGGCGTTTTGCCGCCGAATACAAGAAGCGTTTCGGTGAGCTGCCGTCGCAGACGCTGAGGGGTTGATCGAGGCGAGGCGCCCATGACCAGCCGCGTGTCCGGCGGTGGTCATGGGCATCATGTGTTTCGCGTCAGCTGCGTGGGTTCTTCAGCGTGCTACGGCCGGGGACCGGCCGGCAGCGTCAGAATTCCTCCCATTCGCTGCTCGCGATGGCGGTGTTGCCATGGCTCGGATAGACGGCGCCGAGTTTCGCCCGCAATGCGCGCGCCGGTGATTCAGCCGTTGCGGACCCGGTTCCCTGCCTGGCCGGACGTATCTGGGACGCTGCGGATTTTCCGATGTTGAACGCGCTGAGCATCTGAGCGATATGGCCGACCTCGCGAACCAGGGCGTGGCTGGCGGCGGTGGATTGTTCGACCATGGCGGCGTTTTGCTGGGTACCCTGATCCATGGCATTGACGGCGGTGTTGATCTCGTGGAGCGCCGTTGCCTGCTCGCTCGACGCCCTGACGATGGCGCCGATGTGCCGGTCGATCTCCTGGACCTCGTCGACGATCACCGTCAGCGTCTCGCCGGTCTGCCCAACCAGGGAAACGCCGGCTCTTACCTGCTCGCCCGAATTGTTGATCAGCCCCTTGATCTCTTTCGCCGCCTTGGCAGACCGTTGCGCCAGTTCACGAACCTCCTGTGCAACGACGGCGAAGCCCTTTCCTGCCTCTCCCGCGCGGGCGGCCTCGACGCCGGCATTCAGCGCGAGAAGATTGGTCTGGAAGGCGATCTCATCGATGACGCCGATAATATTGGAGATTTCCCGCGACGAACTGTCGATTGCCCCCATTGCGGCGACCGCCTGCTGGACGATCTGCCCCGATTTTTCGGCGCCGATGCGGGCCTTGGCAACCAACTGGCCGGCCTCTTCGGCGCGCCGGCTGGAGTCTTTCACGGTGGTGGTGATCTCTTCGAGTGCCGCGGCCGTTTCCTCGATCGAGGCGGCCTGCTGCTCGGTGCGCTTGGCGAGATCGTCGGCAGCGGAACGGATTTCCTGCGATCCGGCATTAATCTGGGAGGCCGCTCCGCTGATCTGTTCGATGGTCGTCGACAGCTGTTTCAGCGCATTGTTAAAATCGTCGCGCAAGGCGTGATAGGCCGCCGGCAGATCGTCGTCGATCCGATAGCTGACGTCCTTGGCGGCAATGGCCGCCATGGCCTTGCCGAAGGTGGAGCAGACGAGCTGCCGTTCCGCCTCGATCGCGTCCGCCTGTGCCTTCTGCTTGGCGACTTCGGCCTCGTCGATATAGACGGAAATGGCGAGATCCATGTCCAGCATGACGGCTTTGACGAGGCTCGCCAGCGCCTTGCCGAAATCGGCCGGCTTCATCGTCTTTTTCGAAAACACCCCGCCCTTCGGGAAGATCTCCTCAACGGCGCTGTTGATCAGATGGTCGAGAATGATGGCGTAGCCGCCGATATACCATTGCGGTTCCAGCCCGATGCGGGCGTGAACGGTTCCGATCGTCTTGACCTTGGCGACGTAATCCTCGTTGAAATTGCCGTCGGCGATATTGACCCAATGGCCCGCCTGCGCGCCCTTTGCCCGCGCGATGTTCTCCTCCGTCGAAAAGAAACGGCTGACTTCCGGGCTCTTACGAAGCTGCGCGTAGAATTTGTCCAGCCCGTGCGGCAGCTCGCGTTCGATCAGCGTCTTCAGGGCGCGGATGCCGGCGCGCCCCTGTTGGTCGAGCTGCATGAAATCGAGACGGCGTTCGACGCTGCGGCTTTTGGTTTTGGCGGCTCCGCTGTCGTAACCGTGGGCGGGATTGCTGCTGGCATGCATATGGGAATGACTCGACATTCTTGACCTCAAGACTGGAAACCGTGATTGGGCACGTGCCTCAATCACATCGAAGCCCGCCGTCATGTCGGAACTCGGCGTCCACCCGCCTGATCGATGACCCCAAATTTGGGATAGTTGGTTTATTTGCGGTTAACCAAGCCGGCTCATGAAATGGATTTCGTCAAATTTTTCGGTATCTGGATACGCTCTGCGATTTTTTGAACGAAGCAGCCTTGAGCAACCCGCTGCCGCGTACCTCAAAACAGCAACAGGCGGCCCCGATTCTCCGAGCCATGTCATGATTCGGGAGTGCCCAGTCTCAGCTTATGAGCTGACGGCGGATCGCTTCGGCGATCGCATGGGCGCGATTGGCCGCCCCGAGCTTCTTCGTCGCACTCTTCAGATAGCTGTTGATGGTCTCGGTGCGGTAGTCGGACGCATCGGCGATCTCCTCGCTCGTCAGCCCTTTTCCCGCGAGTTCAAGGCAGCGCAGTTCGCCGCTGGTCAGGCGAAGGGCGCCGGCCGCAAAACGGTCCATCAGCGGTTTGGTGATCGCCCGATGCAAAGGTTCGGAAAAGAAGACAAGCAATTCCAGCTCGCTTGCCGTGAACGGTTTTTCTCGGGTGAAGCAGACGCCGCCATAGACAACGCCATGCCTGGACAGCGGAATCTGCACCCGCTGCCCAATCCCGTAGGATCGCAACAGATACCGCAAGCGTTGTGACGGGGCCATGATCGCGAAGGCTTCTTCTTCCGTCAGTGGTGTCGTTCTGTGAAGAGACTGAACGACAAGCGGGTCGGACAGACCCAGTTTTTCGCCAAAGTAGCTGTCGATATAGGCGGGCGGCATATCCGTATCGATGGAGCAGCCCCGTCCGATCCGATATCCCTCGAGATCCAGCCCGCCGACAGCGATGTAGCGGAAATCGACGGCCTTTCTCAGTTGTTCCAGCAGTTCGCTGTTGCGCAATTGCCGATGGGACGGAACCTCGGAGAGGTTTCTGAAGCGGCAAAGGCTTTCAATTGATACGCACCCCATCGGTCCCCCAACTCGCTGTTGCGTTAACGTTTAACCCAGATTTTGGGGTGCGACGGGTTAATAAATGTTTACGTCTCGACCTCGTGCATGGCAGAGCGTGGATTCTCATCGCTCCGGCGCATGCCGGAGCTGTTGCTTTCTGTCGTAAGGTCTCGAACGGCGCGCGGTTTAAGCCGCGCGTTTCAGGGCATCGGCAAGCGTCGAGACCAGCGTGTCGATCTGGTCCTTCTCGATGATCAGCGGTGGAGACAGGGCGATAATGTCGCCGGTCACGCGGATCAGCAGTCCCTTGTTGAAGCAGTCGACGAAGACGTCGTAGGCGCGTGTTCCGGGAGCGCCGTCACGCGGCGCCAGTTCGACCGCGCCGACCAGTCCGAGGTTGCGGATGTCGGTGACGTGCGCGAGGCCTTTCAGAGAGTGGAGGGCGTCTTGCCAATAGTCGGCCAGCTCGGCTGCGCGCGTCAGCAGGCTTTCCTCCTCGTAAATTTCGAGGGTTGCGAGCCCGGCGGCGCAGGCGACAGGGTGGCCGGAATAGGTATAGCCGTGGAAGAGCTCGATCGCATTTTCCGGTCCGACCATCAGCCCGTCATAGACCTTGCGGCTGGCAAAGACCGCGCCCATGGGAACGGCGCCGTTGGTGAGGCCCTTCGCCGTGGTGACGAGATCGGGCGCGACGCCGAAGTAATCCACCGCGAAAGGCGTGCCGAGACGGCCGAAGCCGGTGATGACCTCATCGAAGATCAGCAGGATGCCGTACTTGTCGGCAGTGGCGCGCAGCTTTTCCAGATAACCCTTCGGCGGCAGGACAACACCGGCCGATCCCGACATCGGCTCGACGATGACGGCTGCGATGGTTTCGGCGCCGTGCAGTTGCACGAGGCGCTCGAGATCATCCGCCAGTTCGACGCCATGGGCGGGCAGCCCCTTCGAAAACGCGTTGCGCTCGATATCGAGCGTATGGCGCATGTGATCGGCCGGGATCTGCGGGAAGACGCGCCGATTGTTGACGAGACCGCCGACGGAAATGCCGCCGAAGCCGACGCCGTGATAGCCTTTTTCGCGGCCGATGATCCGGGTGCGCGTGCCCTGGCCGATCGCGCGCTGGTAGGCGATGGCGATCTTCAGAGCCGTGTCGACCGATTCCGAGCCCGAGCCGGTGAAAAAGACCCGCTCGAGCTTGGCGTCAGCCCCGCCCGGTGCGTTGGCGGCGAGTTTTGCGGCGAAGTCGAAGGCGATCGGATGCCCCATCTGGAAGGTCGGCGCATAGTCGAGCGTGGCAAGCTGCCGCTCGACCGCCTGGGCGATCTTCCTGCGGCCGTGACCGGCGTTGCAGCACCAGAGCCCGGCCGTGCCGTCCAGCACCCGGTTTCCATCGACGTCGGTGTAATACATCCCTTCGGCAGCGGCCAGCAGGCGCGGCGCGGCCTTGAATTGCCGGTTGGCGGTGAACGGCATCCAGAAATTTTCGAGTACGGGCGCGTTCGTCTTGCTGATCTGGTCCATCCTGGCCTCCTTTGAAATCGCCTGGAGAATGGCAATTTCTATCCTTCAAACAAGTCTTTTTCTTTGCCGATGCAAGTTATTGAAATTGAACAGTGAAGAAGATAGATTTTGGGGTATTCTGGACAACGCAAACGGATCCATCATGTCAGTCGACATCGGCAGCCGCCTTCGCCACCTGCGCATCGCCCACAAGCTTTCCCAGCGTGAGCTCGCCAAACGCACCGGTGTGCCGAACTCGACGATCTCGCTGATCGAATCGAACGCCTCCAACCCTTCGGTCGGAGCGCTGAAGCGAATTCTCGACGGCATTCCGATCGGGCTGGCGGAATTCTTCGCCTTCGAACCGGAGCGTCCGAAAAAGGCCTTCTACGCCGCCGAGGAGCTGGTGGAGATCGGCAAGGGCGCCATTTCCTACAAGCAAGTCGGTGAAACCCTGTTCGGGCGCAGCCTGCAGATACTGAAGGAATGCTACCAGCCGGGTGCCGACACCGGAAAAATTCCCCTTGTTCACGAAGGGGAGGAGGGCGGGATCGTGCTCTCGGGAAGACTCGAGGTCACGGTCGACGACGAGCGGCGTATCCTTGGGCCGGGGGACGCTTATTATTTCGAAAGTCGGCGCCCGCATCGGTTCCGCTGCGTCGGACCGGTGCCCTGCGAGGTTATCAGCGCCTGCACGCCGCCGACGTTTTAACGCAATTTCAGAAAATGCGCGCAGTGGTTTCGGAATGATGATCCCGAAGGCGGATCGGTAAGGACCCGCCTCCGGCAGTTGATCTCGATTTAGTCGTTCGCCGATACCTTGACGCCGAGCACCGTAGGAATGGTGTTCGGCGCACCCATGGCAGCACCGACAATCATCGGCACGGGAACGGGCTTTTCCGGCGCGGCGCTGATCGTCAGGCTCTTCGGCCCGTCGAGATAGGTGTTGAGAGCCGCCGATATCTGGTTTTGCAGTTCCGGCATGTTGAGTTGCGCCATCATCATCGGAACCAGCGCCTTCAGCGATTGTGCCAGTTCGTCGCCCGTGACGCCCTGCTTGGCGCCGGCATAGTCGAGCGCCTTTTTGGTGATCGAGGCGTCGTCGAAGCGGATCGAGGCGCTGTTGAACGTCAGTTGCTGCATCAGCCCCATCATCGCAAGTCCGGCGGCCTGGTTGGCCTCTTCCTTGTTCGGATTGGCTTCGGCTGTCTTGACCGCCTCCTGCAGCGACTTGATGAAGCCGAGCGTATAACCGGAGAAATCGACGGCGAAGTTCAGCCGGCCGACATTCTTGAAATCGAAAGCATATTCGTCGAGGACAACCTTGCCGCTTTCGACTTCCCAGCTTCCCTTCATCGTCATTTTGCCGTCGAGCGTCGTCAGTCCGAGCTTCTCGATGGCCTCCTTCGCAGCCGCATCCTCGACTTGCGACAGGTCGGCCTTGAAGCCGGCGACGTTGGCGTCGTAGGCAAAGCCGCCGTCCTGGCGCCCCATGTTTGCCTCGACGCCTTCGATCGCAAGCACATCCTTGCCCTTGATGTTGAGCGCGATCGGCCCGGTGCTGGCGGTTTCATAGAGGAGGATATCGTCCAGCGTCTCGCCGGTCGCATTGGCGGGAATCGTCAGGCCGGTGAACAGAATCTCCTTGGCGGAAAAGCGTCCTCCCTCCTGGCTGACGTCGACATCCGGGAAGGAAAGGGTCTTGGCGTAATAGGCGCCGCCTTCTTTTTCCTCGACGCCCTCGAAGGTGAGGTCGCCGATCTTCAGCGTGTCGCCGGGCAGGCTCGCAAATCCCACCTGGACGCCTGTTGCCGTCACCGTGTCGCCGTCGACTTCGGCTTTCTCGAAGGTGATGACCGTGCCGCCGGCATTGGTTGCGGCGCTGAGCTTCTTCATCATATCCGCGCCGTCGAGGGCGAGCGCCGGGCCGGCCAGCGTCAGGAACGCGGTGCTTGCCATCATCAGGTGGAAATTGCGCAGATGCTTCATGGAGATGTCCTTGTGTTGAAAGTAGATGCGGGGAAATTCATGGAATATGTCCCGCCGCGCTCTGCTCGCAGAGCGGCCGGGACGTCACGGTTCGTCAGATCAGCTAATTGGGGGTGACGCGATCGGGATCGGCCGGAGCCGGCAGGCCGGAGACATTCGGCCACCCCGCCGCCGGGGGCCGGGCGAGGATATTTTCTCTAGCAAAAGTAGTTTTCTGACTCATCGCCAGAGCTAAATTGCATTTCTTCGATTTTTGCAACCGCGAATTTTCGTTGGTGGAGCGGAATCAGTCACGCTTGCCGGCGATGCCGACGCATTCGAGGATGGTCGTGCGGCAAACACCCGCCTCCCGCTGCGGGCGAGGCTGCACGCGCCAGTTCTGGTAGGCGATCCGGAATTCGATATCCTTGTAAAAATAGCTCCTGGCTTTTTGTCGCGAGCGGCTCCTGTTCAACGCATCGGCCGTGACCACGACATGGGTGGCAAGCCGTTTGAATTGCCACGGCGGCGCGCGTCGCTCCTTCTCGATCACCTCGACGTGGTAATAGGGATCGTCTTCCCCGGGATCGGGAGCCATGTGGACGGTGGCCCAACGGACGGTCCGAGGTGAGACGGAGAGAATGATGGCGGAAATGGTCGGTCGCTCCACCGCTTCGGCGCGCGCCAAAATCGTCTGGTTCAAAATCGCGGCGACTGTGAAAAGGACGGTCAGGGATTTTCGCTTAGGGTGCATGCGCTTCAGCTGCTGCGGCCCTCGATACGCGCGAGCACGCCGTCGAGCGCTGCGGTCAGCGCGGCAAGGCCGCCCTTCTTGTCGACGTCGGAAAGAACCTGCTCGTTCAATCCGCCCTTGGTGGCGAATTCGCGGCTTAGCGCGCTGAACGGCTCTGTGCCTGGGCTGTTGGCCTTCTGCGCTAGGCTTGCGAAAAGCGGCGCGATGTAGGCATTTGCTTTCGGCCTTTCGAGGCCGCTTTTTTCCAGCCAGACGGCTGTGGTTTCCATGATGCCGAAATAGGTCGACATCATTGCGCTCGCCGCCGCGAGCAGATCATATTCCTTTTTCGACTGGCACTGGACGGCGGTTCCGAGCGTGTCGAACAGCGCCGCGACGGCGGCATCGGGCGGGAGGATGGCGGTGACGCCTTGCCGCTGCGCGACGAAGGGCAGGGGGATAGCCTGGACGAGGTGCACGTCGGCACCGATCCAATCGAGAAGAGCCTGGCGTTCGGTTGCTGCAACGAGGCTGACGACCACCTGGCCGGTTCTGAACGAAAGCGCCCGTACGACCTCCTCGGCGATCTGCGGCCGGATCGCCAGGAACACCATGTCGCTGCGATCGACGACAGTCTGGTTGTCCCCGGCAATCCTGACGGCGGTGAACTCCTGGGCCAATGTCGCGGCAATGTGCGCGCTCCGCGGCGATACGTGGATCTCGGAGGCGTAGGCCGGTGCGGACAGAAGCCCGCGAACCATCGCTTCGGTGATCGCGCCGGTGCCGACGAATCCAATGCTGTTGATCATCACGTCGTTACTCCGCAGCCCGCAACGGTCCCAGCGCGACATCCGTCGTGTAGTTCTCGCGCATGAAGTTGATGAAATTATCCTGGAACTGGCGCGTATGGGCGTGGGCGAGCTCGTCGGCCAGATCCACGTTCTTCTCCCTGATGGCGTCGAGCATCAGCGTGTGCTCGTCGGTCAGCAGATAGCCTTCGTGCGTCCGCTCCAGATATTCGAAATGCAGGTGCAGCATGCGCTGGCCCTGCGACAAAAGCTTCTCGTAGAATGAGGCCAGATACTGATTTTTTCCGGCATGGGCGATTGCCATGTGGAATTCCTTGTTGGCTTCCGACATGGCGAGATGATTGCCTGTCTTGACCGCAGCCTCAAACGACTTCAGCCGTTTGGCGATGATCTTCAGATCGGCTTCCGTCCTCAGTGCCGCGGCAAGCCGCGTATTCATCCGCTGGGCGATGTCGAGCGCCTCGACATATTTCGGAAAGGTCGCCACTTCGATCGGCGCGACGATCGTGCTGCGGTTGGAAAGCGTCACCACCAGCTCGTCGGCGCCGAGCCGGATCAGCGCTTCGCGCACCGGCGAACGCGACATGTCGAAACGTTCGGCCAGCGTCATCTCGTCGAGAAGCTGACCGGGCGGCAGGGCGAGCGACAGAATCTCGTTGCGCAGCGTTTCATAGACGCTTTTCCAGCCGGTCCCGCGGATGCGTTTCACTTCCGATTCTTCAGACACTTAAGTCCCTTTCTCTCGACGCCGGGTCCATTGGGCCAGAAAAACAGCGTGTCGGCAATGTAATTTTTCCGCTTGACTTTGTCGACACGCTGTTGACATATTCTTGCCAGTCGACACGCAGCCGACAAGAAAACAACAGAAACGGCCGGAGCCGACGAGTGGAACCGCGCGCTTCGCGCACAACAAAAGAGGAATGCCCAATGCTTTCTTTGATAACGTCCGCCCTGCGGGCGATGCCCGCGCTCGCCCTGATGGCAGGTCTTTCCGCAACCGCCGCCCAAGCCCAGACCGCCGAGGGATATTGGCAGGGCGTGCAGAAGGCCGGCGCCTTGCGTTGTGGCGCGGCTGTCGCGCCGCCCTATGTCATGCGCGATCCGGCGACGGGCGAGTACACCGGCTTCTTCGCCGATCTCTGCAAGGAATTTGCCGACGTCCTCAAGGTGAAGCCTGAATTTGTCGATACGACCTGGGACAATATCGTCGCCGGTCTGCAGGCGGGCAAATGGGATCTGTCGCTCGCGCTCAACCGGACGCCGGCGCGCGCCATGGCCGTGCAGTTCTCGATCCCGGCGATGGAGTACCAGATCTCGCTCGCCTACAATAAAAACAATCCGAAGATCGCGGCCGGCGCCGCTTCGGTGGCCGATATCGACAAGGCGGGCGTAACTCTTGCGGTCATGTCAGGCACGGCCCAGGACAAGGCCATTTCCGCAGCGGTCAAGAACGCCACGATCATGCGCCTGCCCGGCAACGACGAGACCCGCCTGGCGGTCACCTCGAAGCGCGCCGACATCCTGGTCGACGCCTCCGACACCAACCAGCTCTTCACCCAGTCGAACCCGGATTGGGCGGTTGCGCTCAACCCGACGCCGGCCCTTGCCAAGCAGGGTGTCGCTTTCGGCCTGCCGCATCAGCTTTCGGCCGCCGACGTCGAAGTGATCAATATCTTCCTCGAAGAGAGGGTCGCCACCGGCCATGTCGACGAGCTGATCCGCAAAGCCGTCGACGAAGTCCTCAAGGGCGCGAAGTAACCTCGCCGGGGCCGGTGCGAGGATCCCCCCGGCCCTTTCAAGCTTCGATCATCGGAGATTGGCCATGACCACGTCCTTCAGCCTTCCCCTCGTGAAAATGCAGGCGCTCCACAAAAGCTATGGCGGCGGCGCAATCCAGGTGCTGAAAGGCATCGACATCGAAATGAAGCCCGGCGAACGCGTCGTCGTCATCGGTCCGAGCGGCGGCGGCAAAAGCACGCTGCTTCGGGTGATGATGGGCTTGGAGCAGATCGACAGCGGCTCGATCAGTTTTGATGGCAAGGCCTATATTTCTTCCGACGGCGCTGCCAGGAAGACCCAGATCGACACCAATGTCCGCCGCTCGATCGGCATGGTCTTTCAGCACTATACGCTGTTTCCACATCTGAGCGTCATTCAGAACCTGATCCTCGCGCCCTGCAAAGTGCGCGGAGAAAGCAAGTCGAAGGCGACCGCCCGCGCCCAGGCTCTGCTCGAGCGCTTCGGGCTCGGCGCCAAGGCCAATGCCTATCCGGCACAGCTTTCCGGCGGCCAGAAGCAGCGCGTCGCCATCGCCCGCGCATTGATGCTCGATCCGAAGCTGATGCTGTTCGACGAGGTCACCTCGGCGCTCGACCCGGAGCTCGTCAGCGAGGTCGAACAGGTGATCCTGCAGCTCGCCGCCCAGGACATGCCGATGATGATCGTCACCCACGACATGTGGTTCGCCAAGAACATCGCGTCGCGCGTCATCTTCTGTGCCGGCGGCGTGGTCGTCGAGGACGGCCCGCCCGAGCAGGTGCTCGGCGCTCCGCGCGAGGAACGCACCAAGGAATTCATCGACCGCGTCTTCCACATCAAGCAGTAGGGGGCACAGATGAACTACACGTTCGATTTCAACGCGGTCTCCATCGCCCCGCTTCTGCAGGGGCTGTGGGTTTCGCTGCAGCTGACGGCGGCTGCGAACATCATCGGCATCGTTCTAGGCTTCGGATTGGCCCTGCTGATCATGAGCCCGATCAAGATCGTGCGGCTGCCGTTCATGCTGTTCGTCGAATTCTTCCGCTGCACGCCTGCTATCGTCCAGATCGTCTGGATCTTCTACTGCGTGCCGATGCTGTTCGACGTCTTCCTCGATCCGATGACGATGGGCATCATGGCCCTCGGGCTCAATCTGATGGCGTTCAATGCCGAGGCCTATCGGGCCTCGATCCAGGCAGTGCCGCGCGAGCAGCTCGACGCCGGCATCGCGCTCGGTCTCAATCCGCTGCAGCGGGTGCTCTACATCGTCTTCCCGACGGCGTTCCGCGCTTCCATTCCGGTGCTTCTGACCAACGGCATCGTCATCTTCCAGCAGAGCGCGCTGGTCGCGATCGTGGCGATCCAGGACCTGATGTACCAGGGCAAGACGCTGGCGACGGAAACCTATCGCCCGATCGAGACCTTCACGGTTGTCGCTCTCATTTATTTCGCCGTGTCCTTCCCGATAACCCAGATCGTCGGCCTGCTTGAACGCCGCCGCCAGATCCTCGTCAGCTAGGAGGCCAGCATGATGACGCTCGACTTCTCGATCCTGCTGCGCTTCGAAAACGCGCTGCTGCTCGGCCTGTGGATGACGATCAAGCTGACGATCATCTGCGTCGTGCTTGGATGCTCCCTCGGCTTCCTCGTCGGCCTTGCCCGCACGTCCCGCAACATCGTCCTTCGCGCCGTCGCGGGCGTCTACGTCGAATTCTTCCGCGGCACGCCGGTGCTCATCCAGCTCTTCTGGATCTTCTTCTGCCTGCCGCTGATCCTCGGCGTCGAGCTCTCGAACCTCACCTCGGGCGTCATTGCGCTGACGCTCTACATGGGAGCGATCACCAGCGAAACCTTCCGCGCCAGCCTCAAATCCATCGGCCGGGAGCAGCTTGATGCCTGCGTCGCCCTCGGCCTGCCGCAGAGGGTTCAGGTCGTCAACGTCGTGCTGCCGCAGGCGGTGCTGCGGGCCATCCCGACGCTGCTGTCGAACTGCGTCAGCCTGTTCAAGGAGAGCGCGCTCGTCTCCGCCGTCGGCATGGCGGACCTGATGTTCGTCGGCCAGAACATTTCCAACAATACCGCCCGTCCCGTCGAAGTGCTGACGGTCGTCGCCCTGATCTATTTCGTCATCGCCTTCCCGCTCACGCGGGCGGTCTCCCTCATCGAGGGACGCATCCTCAAGAAGCTCGCAATCTGAAAACCGTCGTTCCCAGGACAGGAGACATCCCATGAAACTTTCCGGCGTCATGCCCGCCCTCATCACACCCTTCGACGCGAACAACAAGATCGACTTCAAGGCGTTCGAGAAGCTTCTGACGCATCTGCGCGAGGCAGGCGTCACCGGCTGGGTGCCGAACGGCTCGACCGGCGAATATTTCAGCCAGTCCAGGGAAGAGCGCCGTGACGTGCTGCAGTTCGTCAAGGAGTTTGCCAGGCCCGGCGAAATCCTGATCGCCGGCACCAATGCGCCCGCGACCCGCGAGGTGATCGAGCAGACTGCGCTCGCCAGAGATATCGGCTATGACACCGTTCTGCTGGCACCGCCCTTTTATACCCGTCCGACCCAGGCGGAACTGATCAGGCACTATGAAACCGTGCTCGGGGCCGTCGATGTGAACCTCGTCCTCTATTCCTATCCGGCTAAGGATGGTTCAGACATCAGCTTCGAGCTGATGGATCATTTTGCCGATAATTCGCGGGTGATCGGCATCAAGGAAAGCTCGGGCGTATTGCAGCGCGCCATCGACATCGCCAGCCGCTATGAGGGCAAGATCCAGCTCGTCAGCGGCTCGGACGATATCGCGCTCGACTTCATGTTCTGGGGCGCGGAAAGCTGGATCTGCGGCCCCTCCAACTGCATGGCCAAGGCGTGCTGCGATCTCGACCGAACCTACAAGGCGGGAGAGCTGGGCAAGGCCCGCGAGATGATGAAAACCCTCTATCGGGCGATGAACATCCTGGAGAGCGGGAAGTTCGTGCAGAAGATCAAGTATGGCTGCGAGCTTCAGGGCTTGCCCGTGGGGACGTGCCGCGCGCCGCTCGGCGAGCTGACCTCGGAGGAAAAGGCCGAGTTCAGGGCGGCGATGGAGCCGATCCTCAACTGGTAGCAGGAACAGGCCGGGGCGGCCGAACCGCCCCGGGATCTCTGAATTTACGAGGTTCGCCGTGTCATCCATCGTGATCGTCGGCGCCGGCATTATCGGCGCCACCATCGCCTATGAACTCCAGCGCCGGGGAAACAACGTCACCCTGCTCGACAGGGCGGCCCCCGGCATGGGCGCCTCCTACGGCAATATGGCGAGCATCGCCGTCACCGAATTCATGCCGGCCTCGCGCCCCGGCATCTGGGCGCAGATGCCGAAATGGCTGCTCGACCCGGAAGGGCCGGTGCGCATCCGGCCCGGCTACCTGCCGAAACTCGTGCCGTGGTTCCTGAGATTCCTGGCAGCCAGCCGCCCCTCAAAATTGAGGGAATTGGAGGCGGCCGGTGCCGTGCTCTGCCGGCGCGTCTACCAAGACCTGGATGCGCTGCTGAAGGAGACCGGGCTGACGCATATGCTGACGGCCGAGGGGTGCCTGAGCCTTTATACCGACGAAGCCGAGTTCAGGGCCGATCGCGAACATATCGACATCCTGGAGCGTTTCGGCTTCCGGCACGAAATTCTCGGCGGCAATGCCATCCGGGATCTCGAACCGGCCTTGACCACGAAGATCGGCAAGGCCGTGCTCTTTCCCGACAATCGGTCGATCACGGATCCGCACAAGCTCGTCCTCGCTCTTGCCGAAAAGTTCCAGGCGCTCGGCGGCAGGATAGTTCAAGGCGATGTCGCCGGTTTCGAGCAAAGCGAGGCCGGCGTCTCGGCCCTCCGCCTGGCGGATGGGCGCAGCGTCGCGGCCGATAAGGTGGTGCTTGCGGCCGGCGCCTTCACCGCGAGGCTTTCCGCCCTGCTGCTGGAGCCTATCCCGCTCGAAACCGAACGCGGCTACCACACGCAGATCATGGAACCCGGCATTTCGATGCGCCATTCGATCATCTGGCCGGCGCGCGCCTTCATGGTGACGCCGACGGCAGGCGGCATCCGTGTCGGCGGGACGGTTGAAATGGCCGGCCTCGACGCGCCGCCGGATTATCGGCGCGCAAAGATCCTGGTGAAGCGCGCTCGAGAAGCGTTGCCGGAGCTGAAGGCCGAAGGCGCGACGGAATGGATGGGGCACCGCCCGGCACTGCCCGACACCGTACCGGTCATGGGGCCATCCGCCAAGCGCCGCAACGTCTGGTACGCGACGGGTCATGGGCATCTCGGTCTGACTTATGCCGCCACGACCGGCCGCTTGATGGCCGACCTCGTTACGGGCGTCCAGCCGCCCGTGGACATGAAACCTTATCGCGTCGACCGCTTCTAAGCGCGGCGTTGACGCAAGGCAAAAGGGAGTGAACATGCGAAGCGAACTCTACATTGATGGACAGTGGGTGAAGCCGGTCAAGGGCGGCACCTGCACGGTGACGAACCCGGCAACGGAAGAGGTGATCCAGACGATCGGCGCCGCAACGGCCGAAGATGTCGACCTTGCCGTCAAGGCAGCGCGCCGCGCCTTCGACAAGGACGGCTGGCCGAAGTTGACGGGCGCTCAGCGCGCCCGATATCTCCGGGCCATCGCCGATGGCATCCGCGCCCGCCAGGCCGAGATCGCCCGCCTCGAAGTCCTCGACAACGGCAAGCCGTTCCCCGAGGCCGATTGGGACGTCGCCGACGCCGCCGGCTGCTTCGATTTCTACGCGGGTCTCGCCGAACAGCTCGACAACAATCCCGAGGAGACGATCGCGCTTCCCGATCAGCGCTTTACCTCCAAGGTGGTGCGCGAGCCGCTCGGTGTCGCCGGCGCGATTATCCCCTGGAACTATCCGCTGTTGATGGCGGCATGGAAGGTCGCCCCGGCACTGGCCGCCGGCTGCACGGTGGTGCTGAAGCCCGCCGAGCTGACATCGCTGACGGCGCTTGAACTGGCGGCGGTTGCCGACGAAGCCGGGTTGCCGCCCGGCGTACTCAATATTTTGACCGGTGCCGGCTCGGTCGCCGGCCAGGCGATCATCGATCATAAACAAGTCGACAAGCTCGCTTTTACCGGCTCGGGGCCGGTCGGCTCGAAGATCATGGCGGCGGCCGCCCGCGACATCAAGCGGGTCAGCCTCGAACTCGGCGGCAAGTCGCCTTTCGTCGTCTTCGAGGACGCCGGTATCGACAAGGCTGTCGAATGGATCATGTTCGGCATCTTCTGGAATCAAGGCCAGGTCTGCTCGGCGACATCGCGGGTCCTCGTGCAGGACGCCATCTACGAGCGGCTGCTCGCGCGGCTGATCGAGGAAACGAAGAAGATCAAGATCGGCAACGGCCTGGACGAGGGCGTTCTCCTGGGGCCGCTGGTTTCCAAGCGCCAGCACGAGCAGGTCGTCGCGGCGATCGAGGCGGCGCGGCAGGCGGGTGCGACGGTCGCCTGCGGCGGAGCCCGCCCGGAAGGATTCGACAAGGGCTATTATCTCCAGCCGACCGTTCTGACCGAGGTTCCGCTCGACAGCGCCGCCTGGGTGGAGGAGATCTTTGGGCCTGTCGTCTGCATCCGGCCGTTCAAGACCGAAGAAGAGGCGATCGAACTCGCCAATGATTCCCGCTTCGGCCTCGCCGCCGCCGTCATGTCGAAAGACGACATCCGGGCCGAGCGCGTCGCGGCCGCCTTCCGCGCCGGCATCGTCTGGATCAACTGCTCGCAGCCGACCTTCACCGAAGCGCCCTGGGGCGGCTACAAGGAGTCCGGCATCGGCCGCGAGCTCGGCCGCTGGGGCCTCGACAACTATCTCGAGACCAAGCAGATCACCCGCTTCGTCAGCGAGGATCCCTGGGGCTGGTACATCAAGCCGGAGGCGGCCGAATGAACTGGAACCGCAGCCTCGACCTGCTGCAGGTCCACTGCCAGGGCGAGATCGGCAAGGTCATCATGGCGGGAGCGCCCGAAATACCGGGCGCGACCATGCTCGACAAGATGAACCACATCAACACGGTCGACGACAGCCTGCGCCGCTTCGTCACCTTTGAGCCGCGTGCCAGCGTCGCCATGTCGGTGAACCTGCTGGTCGAGCCGACCCGCGCCGATGCCGACGCCGGCTTCATCGTGCTGCAGGCCGACCGCGCCCACCCGATGTCCGGCAGCAACTGCATTTGCGTGGTCACCGCCCTTCTCGAAAGCGGCCGGGTACCGATGTCGGAGCCGGAGACGATCGTCCGCCTCGATACGCCCGCCGGCCTGATCGTCGCGCGCGCTGCCTGTCGCGACGGCCGCTGCCTTTCGGTCAGCCTCGACAATGTGCCGAGTTTTGCCGAAGCGCTGGACAGGGAGGTGGAGACGCCGAAATGGGGCCGCATCAAGGTCGATGTCGCTTTCGGTGGCGTCTATTATGCGCTGGTCGATGTCGACCAGCTCGGCCTCGATATCGCGCCGGCCAATGCCCGGCTGCTGGCGGAGGCCGGCATCGAGCTCAAGTCGCTTTTTGCCGGGCAGGTCTCGGTCGCCCATCCCGTTTTAACCGGCGTCAACGAGATCGCCTATGTGATGTTCCGCGGCCGCGAGGCTGACGGGACGGTCAGGACCTGTACGACGCTGCAGCCGGGCCGCGTCGACCGCTCGCCCTGCGGCACCGGCAGCTCGGCCAATCTGGCGACCCTCTATGCCCGCGGCGAGGTCGCCGTCGGAGACTCGAGGACGTCGCGGTCGATCATCGGCGGCGAATTCCTGGCGGAGGCGATCGGCGAAACCGAGGTGGGCGGCCGCCGCGCCGTGTTGCCGAGAATAACCGGCCGCGCCTATGTCTATGGTCGCGAGCAGCTGCGCATGTCCGACGACGATCCCTTCGCCGCCGGCTTTGCGCTCTCTGACACATGGGGGCCGCAGGTCGGCCTGCTCGGATAGGAGCCTGCAATGTCTAACCTTCAACCACTCATCGGCCAGACTGTCCTCGTCACCGGGGCCTCCGGCGGAATCGGCGCAGCCATCGTCGAGCGCCTTTCGGCGGAAGGCGCGCGGCCGGTCATCCACTACGGCCGCGACAGGCAGCGTGCGGAAGCCCTGCTCGGCAAACTCGGCGGAATCGGCTTGATCGTTCAGGCTGATTTGTCCAGTCCGGACGGCGCCTTCGCGCTTTGGCGCGACGCGCTTTCGGCGGCGGGGAGGATCCATGCCGTCGTCAACAATGCAGGGGTCCGCAACGAGATTTCGATTGATGCGGATCCGGCCGATTGGCGGGCGGCCTGGCAGAAGGAGTTTCAGGTGAACTTCTTCGCGGCGGCGGATCTCTGCAAAGAGGCGCTCGTGCATTTCAAGCAGCATGGCGGCGGGCGGATCGTCAATATGGCCAGCCGCGCCGGTCAGCGCGGTTACGCGGCCGACGCCATGCCTTATGGGGCGACGAAGGCGGCGCTGGTCAATCTGACAAAGTCGATCGCGAGGAGCTTCGGCCGCGACGGCGTGGTCGCCGTCTCCGTCGCGCCGGGATGGGTGCGCACCGATATGGCCGAGGATTTTGTGGCAAGGCACGGCAAGGATGCTGCCGTCGGCGATATCCCGATCGGTGAGATGGCCGAGCCGGCCGAGATCGCCGAACTGGTGGCCTTCCTGCTTCGCCCGTCGCAGGCATCGGTCAACGGCGCGACATTCGACGTCAATGGCGGCAGCTACATCAGGTAGAGGAATTCCAGCGGTAGCGGGCAGCGATATTGCATCCGCAATCGCCTGAGGACAAAGGGAAGAGGTTCGTTATGAAGAGATTTTTGGGCAAGGTCGCCGTCGTGACGGGCGGCGGAGGCGGCATCGGATCGGCCATCTGCAAGCGGCTGGCCGATGAGGGCGCCTTGGTGGTGGTGACGGACGCGAACGCCGGGGCGGCGGGTGACGTCGCCGCCGGCATAGAGGCCGTCGGCGGATCTGCAATTGCGATCGCGGCCGACATCTCGCGCAAGCCCGACTGCGTCGACCTCATCGAGAAAGCCTTTGCGATCAAGGGACGGCTCGACGTGCTGGTCAACAATGCCGGCATCAACCGGCGCGGAAATCTGCTGTCGCTGTCGGACGAGGATTGGAGCACGAGCTTCGCCGTCAACCTGGATTCGATGTTTCATCTCTGCCGGGCGGCGCTGCCGTATATGATCGCCGGCGGCGGCGGCGCGATCGTCAACACTGCCTCTCAGTGGGGGCTCTATCCCGCGCCGAACCACATCGCCTACAATACGACGAAAGCGGCCGTCGCCGCCTTCACCCAGAACCTTGCCCGCGACTATGCGCCCGATAAGGTTCGCGTCAATGCGGTCTGCCCCGGCGAAATCCACACGCCGATGCTCGAAGCGGGCGTCAAACGCTCCGGCCGCACGATCGCCGATCTCGACAAGCTCGTTCCCTATGGCCGTATCGGCAGACCGGAGGAGGTGGCGGCCCTCGTTGCCTTCCTCGCATCGGACGAGGCGGCCTTCATGTGCGGCTCGCTGGTGGAAATCACCGGGGCGCAAGCCGTGGCTTGAAAGCGCCGATCGGCCTTGAGCAGCGGGATCGTCTACGATATCCCAATGGGGATATGCGTCGGCTACGAAACGAGGAGCTCGGGGAATGCCTTTCAACACCGCTCAGGTGACAAATCTCGGGAAGGCCCCCACCGCCTCGGATGTCATCCTGAAGTTCATCCGCGATTCCATCGCGGACGGCTCGCTGGATGAAGGCGAGCCGATCCGCCAGGACGATGTCGCCCGCCTGTTCAATGTCAGCAAGATCCCCGTGCGGGAAGCGCTCAAGCGGCTGGAGGCGGAAGGCCTGGTGGAATTCCACCGAAACAAAGGCGCAATCGTTACCAGCGTCTCGGAACCCGAGATCGCTCAGATCTTCGAGGTTCGAGCGATTCTGGAATCGAACGCCATCAAGCTCTCGATCCCTCACATGACGGAAGAGACCTTCGAAACGGCTCTGGCCTATTGCGAGGCCTTCGCCAAGGAAACGGATGTGGCGCGCTGGTCGGAATTGAACTGGCGGTTTCACAGCTGTCTTTACGAGGATGCGCAACGACCGTTCCTGGTCAACACGATCCGTTCCGTCCACGACCGGCTGGAACGCTATCTCCGGGTGCAATTGACGCTGTCGCACGGCAAGCAGACGGCGGACCGCGAACATCGGGAGATCATCGAAGCGTGCCGGGCGCGTGACGAAGAAAAGGCGGCCGGTCTCGTCTATGCTCACATCATGAGCGCCTGCCAATCCCTCCTCGAACATCTTCCGGCAAAAAAGCCTCGCTGAGCGGCACTCTGAAATCGATGCCGGTCCGTCAGGCGTCTGCGATCTGCTTGATGGTCTCGAAGACCGCGCGCGGCACTTTCAGGCTCTGAGACGGCGATTTTGGATATTCGATCCCATCGACGCCAGGTATGAACACGCCGTGTTGCTGGAGCCGGGCTGCCTGGCGATGCGCGCGCTCGACGAGGCCATCGTCGGGGCGTCCGGGCATCATTGCGATGACGGTCAATCCCACCGCCGGGCTGGCGCTTCCCGATCTGAAAGATGGCGTGTCCAGTGACCAGGGGCCTCCGGACAGTCCGGCCGACAGCATTTCCACCATCAGCGCCACGTTGGCGCCCTTGCGCCCGCCGAAGGGAAGGAGGGCTCCGGCCAGTGCTCTTGCGGCATCCCGTGTGTCCATGCCCGTTTCGTCGACCGCCCATCCCTCCGGAATGCTGCGCCCCTCGGCTGCAGCTGCGACGATGTTGACATAGGCCGTGGCGCTCGAGGCCTGGTCGATGATCAGCGGCAACGAGCCTTCTCCGAGCGGAAAGCCGAAGGCCATCGGGTTCGTGCTGTAGACGGCGGGGCCGCCCGCTTTGGCGACCACCATGGCATTTGCATTGGTCGCGGCGATGCCGGCAAGCCCTTCGCCGGCAAGCCGGCGAACATAATAGCCCAGCTCTCCCGCGGTGTAGCTGTTCGTCTGCGTGAAGACGGCGACCCCGAAAGTGCGCGCCGCTTCGGCCAGATCGTCGAACGCCAGATCGAAGCCCAGCTGCGCGATGCCACGATCGGCGTCGGCGACGAAGAAGGCGGGAAACGGGCGCTCGCAGCTGGGGGTTGGGTCGCAATTGATGCGGCCCTCGCGAAAACTGTCGAGATAATCCACCATGTGCGGAAATCCGAGGGTGGCAGGTCCAAAGAGCGCGGCGGACAAGGTGGCGTCCACCAGAGAGCGGGCGGTGGATTGTGCTGCCCCGGCTGCCCGACAGGCCCGTATTGCCAAGGTCTCGGCTTCAGCCTGATCGAGCACGACCTCATCCGACATCTGAAATCTCCCTTCTCGTGTTTCCTTGACCGCTGATGCTTTGAAGACATCTGGCGCGGCCCGGTTTCTCGGCCGGTCGATGTTCCGGCCCATGGAATTCCTTAGCAACAGCGCCGGGACGCCGAAAGGAAAAATGTACATTGGTGTCAACAAGTGTGACTTTGACGGTTGACAGCGCCGTGACTTCGGATAAGAGATATCGTATACGATATTACAAGGCAATAGCGACCTGCAGGCGCCGGTCTAGTGAAACGGCAATTTCGCAACGACACGATGGAGGAGAAATTATGGGTTTCAAAAGAACGATCCACGCAGTCGATACCCATGCGGGCACGCCGATGCGGGTGGTCACGGGCGGCATTCCGCATATTCCCGGCAATTCCGTCTATGAGAAGATGAAATGGCTGGAGAGCAACGATGACCAGCTGCGCAAGCTGATGCTGCGCGAGCCGCGCGGTTATCCCGCCCATTGCTGTAACATCATCGTACCGCCCTCTCACCCGGAAGCCGATGCCGGCTACATCATCCTGGAGCAGGTCGAATATCCGATGATGTCCGGCGGCAATACCATCTCGGTGGTGACGGTGCTTTTGGAAATGGGCATGCTGCCGATGAAGGAGCCGGTCACCGAGCTGGTGCTTGAGGCGCCCGCCGGCCTGATCCGCGTCAAGGCCGAATGCAAGAACGGCAAGGTCAAGAACGTGACCTTCAAGAACGTCCCGGCATTTGCCGCCCATCTCGATGCCGTCATCGATGTGCCGCATCTCGGAAAGGTCACCGTCGATGTCGGCTGGGGCGGCATGTTCTATGTCATCGCCGATGTCAGGCAGTTCAAAGGCCTCGAGCTGATCCCGGAACATGGGCGGGAGATCGCGCGCGTTTCGGCGATGATCCGGCAGGCGGCCATCGAACAATTGCCGGTTGCCCATCCGCATTACCCCGGCGTCGGCATCACGATCTCGCAGCTGTCGGGGCCGACGGACGATCCGAACGCCGATTGGAAGAACACGGTGACGATGGCGACAGGGGATCTTTCCTGGGACGATCCCGCCACCTGGACGGGTGCGCTTGATCGCTGCCCCTGTGGCACCGGCACTTGCGCCAAGATGGCCGTTCTGCATGCGAAGGGCGAATTGCCGCTCCATCAGGACTTCCGGCATCAAGGGATTCTCGGCAATATCTATACCGGCAGGCTGGTCGAGGAGGCCCGGATCGGCGACCAATCCGCCGTTGTTCCGACGCTGACCGGCACCAGCTGGATCTCGGGCCTGAATACCCTCGTCCTCGACAATGACGATCCCTTCACCGAAGGTTTCACCCTAGGCGACATCTGGGCCTGAAGAAAAGGCGCACGACGCATCGGCTGCGGCGACGATCCCGCTTTCGTTTCGTACGTCATATGTTTACAAGCGGAGGCTGTAAACATATGACCGAACGGAGGCATCGATCTTGCATATCCTGCGTCGCTCGCTCTTGGGGTCCTTGTGGGCCATGATCGGCTGGAAACCGGCTTTCGCCGGGGAAGCGAGCCCGGAATCGGCGATCCGGGAGGAGGCGTCCTCGGTGACGCCCCGGCATGTTCTGTGTTTCCTCGGGAAGGATCGCGACCTCAGCCGCTTGTCCGAGGCAGCAGTCCAAGCGATTCGGGACTTCGCCGATGGATTTAGCGTCGACGAGGAATATTCGCAGGCAGAGCCGGATGATCGCATGAGCCGATCGTTCGATGTCTGCTGGGATCGGGTCGAGGCCGATGTGTGGAACGAGGCGGATGAGAAAGCCGTCGCCGATCATCAATCCGTCCTCTACGTGCTCGGGCCGAGCATGGCGCAGGCGGAGACGGTAAAGGTGTCGATGACGGCGCTGCGCCTCGTCGAGCGACTGATCGCGGCGGGAGCGGTGGCCGTCAAAGGCGAAAGCGCCGGCATCGCCCATGGCCTCGATCGATGGAGAGCGCTGATCGGCCAAGGTGCGGAGGCGGTGAAAGCGGCAGATCCGCTCGCCCAGCAGCGCATCGGCCGGCTCGCTTTCGCCAAGCGGCCGCTCTCGGCGCGGGGATATCTGGAAAGCGTCGGCTTCCATCTCGTCGGGCTGCCGGAAGTCTACGTCGCGGAGACCGCCGGCAGTGAAAGGAAGGTCGTTGCCATTATGGATGCGGTTGCCGACGAGATTGCCGAGCAGGGGCTCGATCCGACGCTCAAGGCGCGCGGGGCCAGGCTCTCGTTCGATTCCACCTATGAAGTGGACGAGTTCAAGTTCAATCCCTACGGCATCGTCAAGCTCGCCGGGTGAGCCTCGTTCCACTCAGTAGAGGCTGTAGTGATAGTCGTAGCTGCGCAGCCAGGCGCCCAGAAGCTGCAATGGCTGGCCGGGTCCTGCGACCGGTGAAGACCGGCTTATGCCGCCGCGGCTGGAGCACGGAAACTCACGATCGCGGCCAGCGCGATCGGCGCGACTGGCAGACAATTGCCGCATGCCGGAACCTCTTCCTGCCGTCATTTCACGTTCCTCATATTCACGATCATGCATTGCGATTCCCCGGAAAAGCCGATCCGCCGAGTGGCCGAAGCAATGCATCAATGGCGGGCAGCCTGCGGCTCAATTGTATTTGATCGTGTCGCTGACCCTGGGACGCGTGAAGAAATGGTGGTCGAAGCTGTAGCCGTCCATTCCCGTGAAGTTTGAAAAGAATGTCGAGACGGGCGTCGTCAAACGATATTGCACGCGGGTCAGCACCACCTGCACCCCGGTCTCCTGTATCTTTTTCGGTATGTCGATGGCGCTTGCCGTGCCGGAAGCAAGCGCCGTGGTGTTGAACGCGGCCGACCAGTTGACGGTTGCCTTGCCGCTGTTGTCGACATCGTTGACCGTGACCATAATGGTCAGCCCGGTGGTTTCATAGGGCTGCAGGATGAAGCTTGCGCCGGAGAGAAGCTTAGCGACGTCGGTCTTCGTCCAGGTGCTCTGCTGGGCGATCATGTCGCTCGTGCTGGAAGCGATCTCGTCTATCTTGCGGCTGACGGTGAGAGCATGGCCGAGATCGACGGTGCCGAACAGCAGCACGATCAGGATCGGCAGCACCAATGCGAATTCCACGCCGGAAGCGGCCGAGCGGTCGCGGGCGAGCCGGCGGATACGGGACCTGATGAAGCTGATAAGGGGGAGGTTTCGTTTCATCATCATGTCAGAAGGGCTCGTTGCGGAACAGAGCGGACGATCCGAGCAGATAGCTGCCGTCCGAGAGCTTGGCGCTCGACAGGCTGAAGAAGTTGACGGTGGCTCCCCAGGGCAGGAATGCCTGCACCAGAATGTAGTCGCTGCCCTTGCCGATATCGTAGGTCTCGGTGACGGTGAGCTTGCCGCTGTTGTCGATAGGATCGGCGCTGGTGGCGGAGGACAGGTCGGAAAGCACGCTGACCTTGACGACGAGACCGCTGGAGCAGCTGAAGGCCAGAAGCATGTCGTCGCAGATCTTGCTCTTGAATCCGGCCAGTGTGATCTTGGACGAGGCGACCTCGCCGGTCCGGATCATCCGGGAGATCTTGTGAACCGAGGCGTCCAGCGCGGAGTTGACGAAGAACATCAGCGACACTTCGATGATGCCGAATATCATGATGAAGAGCGGCAGGGCCAGGATCGCAAACTCGATCGCGGCCACCCCCTTGCGATCGCCGAGCAGGCGGCGAAACGGCGCAAAGCGTTTTCTTGCGGTCATTGGGTCAACCGGACGGAAGAGAGATACTGGGTGAAGAGCGTCGACAGGCCTTCCGTGATCTCGGACGACGACGATGCCGAAATGAACAGGCTCTTCGACGATGCGCAGCCGGCAAGCGCATAGGGGATGTAATCCCGCCGCGTAATGCTGCTCGAAACGCCGCTGTCCATGGTGCCGCCCCAGGTGCTCTTCCAGTTGGCGCTGGCCATGGTCGAGCCGACGGTGGCGTTATAGCCCCAGTCCGAGGTGATCGGCAGATATTCGGTGTAGAGCACCGCCATCGTGTTGGATTGGTTCTTCAGATAGCCGCACCACTCGGGATTAAGCGGCGCCACCTTGTTCCAATAGGCCCCGTACGTCGGCTTCCCGTTCTTGTCCCATGTCACCTTGTCGGTCACCCATTCACGCTGCGACTGCACGCCGTCCGTCAGCAGAAGAACCAGCTTGAGTGGCGAGCCCGAGGTGGTTCCATCCCCTCCAGCGCCGACCTTCTGCTTGAGCGTTGCAAGCGATACGTCGAAATAGGTGGCGGCCTTCGAGGTCGCGCTGGTGAGGCCATAGCTCGCGTCCGCCAGGCGGATACGCGCCGTATCCGTGCTCAGGGTCGGGGTCAGAACTTCGGTGAGCGTATCTCCCAGGCTGTAGAGTCCGACCTTGATCCGTTCATGATTGGCGTCGGATTCGTCGATCATGTCGAGCACTTCGCGGACGGCGTCGCCGGCGACATCGGCACGCAGTTTTATCTTCTTTTCCGAGCTGTATTCATAGTTGTTGGCATATGTCTTCTTGCCGATCGTGTGCGCGTCGCCGGTGTGGCAGGCGAACTGGCACCCGATGCCGGCATACATCGTCGCCTGGCCTGATGTCGTTGCCGCCAACAGCATCGAGGGCGAGGTGTCGATGACGATATAAACGTTGAGATAGGAGGTGGCCGGTCCCTTGACGGCGCTCGCCACGCTGACGTCGACGGTCTCGATGTTGGCGATCTTCATGAAGGTGGTCGGAACGGTGCCGCTCGCCGTCGCCGTGATGTTGTGGTTGGCCGTATCGATCTCGATCTCACCCAACGTGTAGCTGTTGTCCACCTGTGCGTGGAACCAGTCGGAAACCTTCGTCTTGAGAGCGTCCGCGTCCTCGACATTGTCGATCTGTTTGACCGCGGCGATCAGGGCTGCGTCAAGGTCGCTCTGCATTCTCTGTCGGACATTGTAGCTGCGGATGTAGTCGAAGCTTGCGCCGACCGCGACGAGCATCGGCACCAGGCTGAGGGCAACGACGATCGCGACATTGCCGGTTCTGTCGCTTCCGAGACCGCGAAGCGTGTGCAAGCATCGACCCAATGAAGATAAAAAAACTGACTTCAAAAAACCACCAACACGCCCACAATGAAAATCGTGATGGCAAGATGTTTCAACGAAGCTTAAGCCTTTGTTAAATCTTGTGAGTTCCAGCCGCCAGCGGACTGGCGGCGCGCCGTTTTCTGCGCTTATCGTACATCTCTGCGAATTATGGATACTCGTGCCGTGCTGCGGTGCCGGCCGTCCGCGGCCTTCAGCGCTGCATCAGCAGATCGTGCAAGCGCTTCTGAACCTCTTGCGCCGACATGTTCCTGTTGTTGAAGAAGTCGCCGACCACGGCGATCCAGCCTTCCGACATCTGGGTCGGCATGGCCTGGGACTGGGCGCTGACTTCGCCCTTATGCGCCTTGATCATCTCCAATCCAAGTTTGCCGCAGCGATCGAGTCCCGATGGATCGACATCGGTGCGGACGGGCAAAGAGCCCTTGATCCGGCTGAAGGCAACCTGGTTGTCCCGGTCGAGCACCATGCGCGCGAAAGCCTGCTGCGCTTGCGCCGTGCCGTCCCGGTTGGTCAGCGGAAAGGCGAAGGCATCGATCACCATGAAATAGGCGATGGAGGTGCCGGGAACGAGGCTGCAGTCGAAATCCTTGTCGACGCTGTAGCCGCGCGCTGCAAGTTCGCCTTTGGCCCAGTCGCCCATGAACTGCATGCCGGCCTTGCCCTGGCCGACCGCCGCAGTCGCATCAGCCCATGTCTTGTTCTTCCGCTGTTCGATCGGCTCCACATAATCGGACAGGCGCAGCAGCATATCCAGCGCCTCGATCATGCGCGGGTCCTGCACCAGCTCTGCATCGCCGCTCATCAGCCGGGCATAACCTTCCGGCCCGAACTTGTGATAGACGATGTCGTTGAAGATGAGAGACACCTCCCATCGGGCGCCGCCGAGCGCGATCGCCCGGCGTCCCGTCGCCTGGATTTTGTCGGCCGCATCGAACAGCTCGTCCCAGGTCTGCGGCGTCTTTGCTCCCGCTTCGGCCAATGCCGCCGTGCTCGTCCACAGCCAGTTTTCGGCATGGATATTGGTCGGCGCAAAATAAACCTTTCCCTTGGAGGAGATCCGGTCGAACACCGTCGCGGGAATGACATCGCGCCAGTGATCCGCCTGGGCGACATCGTCAATGTCGAGCACGATGCCCATTTCCGGCAGTTCGCGTGATCCTTCGTTGGCATTCCACTGCATGACAGCCGGCGCATATCCGTTGGCGATGCGGTCGCTCACGACCCGCTGGACCGCGACCTTGTTCTCCGCCGGCATGTCAACCCATTGGTTGCCGGCCGCTGCCCAGGCCTTGCGGTAAACATCGAGCGCCGCCGCCTCGCTTTTCGATACCCAGAAATGCACGACGTCCACCGCCATGCCCTCTGCCGCGAAAGCCTCGGCCGCAGGAGCTGCCGCCGCCAGGGTCGTGGCAAGCCACGCCCGTATGATTGCCCGTCTCATTCCTTATCCTCTTTCGTCGATGTTTGTGCCGCGCCGTGCGGTTCAGGAGACCGTTTCAACCGGCAATTTGCGGGACCGCCCGGATATTCCGCGCACCGCCGGCCGACGAACCAATCGTTCGACCGCCACGAGAGCCGGTTCCGGCTTGCCGAACAGATAACCTTGGCCGATGTCGCAACCCGCATGCAGAAGGAAGTCGCGCTGGACCTCCTCCTCGATACCTTCCGCGACGCACCGTTTGCCGAGGTTGCGCGCCAGATCGATGATCGCCCTGACGATCTGTTCCGATCGAACATCCTTGCCGATTTCGGCAACGAAGCTGCGGTCGATCTTCAGTTCGTCGAAGGGGAAGTCACGCAGATGCACGAGCGACGCAAAGCCGGTGCCGAAATCGTCGAGCGAGACCGAGACTCCATGCTTGCGGAAGCGGGAGATGGTCTCGGCGATCTGGTTGGCGCCGCGATTGAGAAAGACGTCTTCGGTGATCTCGATGGAAAAGTCGAGCCAGTCGAGCCGGTTCGCTCCGACCGCCGCAGCGATAAGATCGTAACCGTCATCGCCGACCAGCAGGGCTTCCGGCAGATTGATGGCGACCGATCCCACGGCGAGGCCTGCTGCCTGCCATGCTCTGAGATCACGGGCGACGGTGTTGACGATACAGCGCGTCATCCCCTGTATAAGGTGACCTTCCATCAGCGGCAGGAAGCGTCCCGGCGGCAGAATGCCGAGCTGGGGATGGCGCCAGCGCACCAATGCCTCGAAGCCGAGATGCCTGCCGGTCTGCAGGTTGACCTTCTGCTGGTAGTAGACGACGAACTCGTCACGATCGGCGGCGAAGGCGAGGGCGCTCGCAAGCCGGTTCTGCTCCAGACGCTGGGCGAAGGAGCTTTCGTCGAAGATGACGGCGGTATTGCGCTTGGCCTTTGCGGCATAAAGCGCCAGATCGGCAACGCGCATGAGGGTCGCCTCGTCTGCGGCATGGCCCGGCACGACCGCGCCGCCGAGGCTGGCCGAAACCGGCAGCAACCGGCCGTCGAACTGACATTCCGTCGCAATGGCGGCGACTGCGCGCCCGGCAATTCCTTCCAGCGTTGCCGCATCTGAAATGCCCGGAAGCAGAGCGGCGAACTCGTCGCCGCCAAGCCGCGCGACGATATCACCGGATCGGAACGTCTTCTGCAGCGCCCTCGCGACATGGCTCAGAACCGCGTCCCCCGCCGGATGACCAAAACTGTCATTGGTGGCCTTGAAGTGGTCGAGATCGACCAGCAGCATGGAAAAGCCTGCCCCCGTCCGCTCAAGGGATCCGAACAGTCCGTTCAGCGCCTCGTTGAACGACGATCGGTTGCCAAGGCCCGTCAGCGTATCCGTATGCGCCAGATGCGTCAGCTTGATCTCGAAATCGAGGGTCCGGCGGTGTTCGGTGCGCAGTTTGACGAGGAGCGGTATGAAAAGGATGAGGGTCGCAAGGATGAGCGTTGCCGCAGTGAGGCTGAGCAGCACGGCACTGATCAGGCGCGTGTGATCGATGCTGACATCGCTCCGGTCATGCGCGCTCTCGATCAAGGCGCTGAACTGACGCATGAGCACGCTGTCCGACGAAACGGCAAAGTCGATCGGTCCCCAGAAGCTGTAACGTTCCCGTCGATCCTGCAGTTTTGCGGACACGACGCGTTCGGCCCTCTGAAGGAAGTCCTCCAACCGTCCGTCGAGTTCGAGCCGCAATTTCTCGGACGCGCTATCCCGTCCGTTCAGCCGTTCGAGTAGGTTCGCCTCGACCTGCGTATTCAGCCCGTTCAAATCTATGCTCATGGAGCGGATGTCGTCGATCGCCCTCTGAACGTCCTCGACCATCGGCCTGATAATATATTCAGGCATATTCGGGTCGGCCGAAGCGCGCATAATGGCGCGTGTCTGGGTGGCCAGCTGCTGGAAGCGGATGAATTGGCGTCCGATCAAATAGCTGATGTTCTGCTGCAGCGAATGGCGATCGAGAGCCACCTTGACCGTCTGGAAGGTTGCCCCGATCAGAACTGTCATGACGACGACGGCGAGGACGTAATGGCGCCCGATGGAGCGGATATATTTCGCGACGGAAGAATGGGACTCGCCGGATGGCATCACCGTATTTTCCAAATCCGAACCCCCACCATTCGCGCTTCGTCAGAACAAGACAGCCCGGCCGAGCGGCCTCCGGGACACTGCTTCACAATCATTTGCTAGAGATCGGCCATCATGGCCCGGCCCCGCGCGTCGGGTGCGGCGCGCCGGAGAATGGCGTTCACGTCGCTGACGTGCATGCCGAACCGATCTCGTGATCGACGTCCAACCGTCAACATCTCGTGGGAGGCTTTCAGCAAGCCGAGGCGGCGCGATCCACGCTCAACTGTTCCTGGCGGCGGGGATATTCAGGGTCGGCGCGATCGCGGCCCGTGCGCTGCATCTGGAATGACGGTCGTAGGCATGCGTACTATCAAACATTTCCACCTCTGAACGCGCTGTTGACAACGCGGATTTTTGGCTCGTCTCTGAACCCGTCTTCATGGCGGAGAAGTACAAGCAGCACCTCATTCGGTGACCCAGCTTGTCGTTTCCCTGGTTTAAGAAGCGTAAAAAAATGCAACGAAACCAGGTTCTTGCCACAAGCTCATATGAAACCGTCGTGATCTGGCCAGAGGGTTCGGATTCCGGATAGCCGCTCGTCTGTTTTACGATCCAATCGCCCGGCCTTTCGGACGCAGCGTTTGAGGTCACGAGAATTATGAATATCCATAATGCGCCGACCCGATCCGCTTCGCGCGTCGAAAATTGCTGAACTGCCGAAGACCACAGCGATCTCTTAATTTTCTGACCGCAATATCCAATGCCAAGCCGACATGCTCGGATCGCGGCGGACCGGTGCCTTTGTGATCCGATCTTCAGGCCATAACTTTCCCCTCAAATGACTTGGGCGGCCTTTGCTAAAGATTCTCGACCGGGTGAATGAGACATCTGGTTGTTTCCCATGGTTGAGGGAGATCCATGATGACCTTGTCCCAGTCGCTTCAGCAGCCGGCCCTTCCTGCGCCGGGGCATGACCACGGGCGAACCGGAGAGCAGCATCAGGACGCGGCAGTCGATCGGGAAGCCCTGCTCGAAGCCTTGCTCGGCGCCTTTCCTCTTCCGGTTTTCTACAAGAACAGGCATGGGCGTTACCTCGGCTGCAACAGGGCCTTCGAGAACCTGCTTGGCCATGCGCGCGAGGAGATCATCGGGAAAACCGACGCCGATCTCAATCCGGAACATCAGGCGGAATGGCATTTGGCGCGAGACGAGGCTCTCCCGGAAAGGGGCGGAGCCCGCGATTGTGAGACCAAGATCACCACGGCGGGCGGGACGGTGCGCGACGTCGTCGTCAACAAGGTGGTGTTGTCGGGAAAAGATGGCGATGCCGCCGGCGTGATCGGCGCCATCGTCGACATTACCGAGCACAAGCAGGCGGAGCGGGATCTCAAAAAGGCGCTTGAGTTCGCCGAGGGGATCATCACCGCCATTCCCGACGTCCTCTTCGAGGTGGGTGAGGACGGCCGGTATCTTCAGGTCTGGACACGAAATCCGGAACTGCTGGCCCAGCAGAAGGAGATGTTGCTCGGCAGGACGGTTAACGACGTCCTTGCGCCCGATCAGGCCGCCATCGCAATGGAGGCGCTGCGCGAGGCCGGCAAAGAGGGCGTTGCCTACGGCCGATGCATATGCATCGGTTTGCCGAACGGTCAGATGCGGTGGTTCGAACTCTCCGTGGCCAGACGGCCGAGCGCCGATCCTGCTGCCGCGACCACGCTCCTGGCGTTCTCGCGCGACATTACCGAGCGGAAGCAGGCGGAAGACGCCATCAACCTCGTGCGAATGCAGTTGCTCAGCGTGCTTCAGACCATGCCCGATATGGTGTGGGTCAAGGACATGGACGGTGTCTATCTCCTGTGCAACCACGCCTTCGAGCGGCTGACCGGATTGGCGGAAGCCGACGTTGTCGGGAAAACGGATTTCGAGCTGTTCGACATCGAAAGGGCGCGGTTTTTTCGGGAATCGGACAAGGCGGCGGTCGAGGCCGGAGAATGCATCCTCAGCGATGAGGAATGGGTCATTTCCCGGGAGAACGGGCAATCTGTTCTTCTTGAAACACGCAAGGTGCCGGTCATGGATGCAGGGGGAGGCGCTGTCGGGGTTCTCGGTGTGGCGCGCGACGTTACCGAATTGAACGTCTCGCGCCAGAAAATCCACCAGATGGCCTTTTACGATCCCCTGACCTCGTTGCCGAACCGATCGCTGTTCAACGACCGGCTGCGGCAGATGATCACCTCAGCCGTGTCACGCGGTCAGCGGGCTGGCGTCGCGCTGATCGACATCGACCACTTCAAGGTGGTCAACGATACGATGGGGCATCCCGTCGGCGATGAACTGCTCTGCCAGGCGGCGACCCGCCTCAAGGCGAGTGTCCGCGACTACGACACCGTCGCCCGTCTCGGCGGCGATGAATTCGCGATCCTGCTGCCGGATATCCGCCAGGGCGACGACCTCGGCCGGATTGCCGGCACGATCCTCGAGAGGTTCAAGGAAGGCTTTCTGCTGGATGGCAAGGAAGTGTTCATCTCGTGCAGCGTCGGCATCGCGCTCTATCCCGATGACAGCGCCGACGTCAACGATCTCGTGAAATACGCCGACTCCGCGATGTATCTCGCCAAACGCTCGGGGCGAAACAGCTTTCGCTTCTATTCAAAGGATCTGACGGCGAGCGCCGAAGAGCGCATGCGGCTGGAATCCGATTTGCGCCGTGCCATCGAGCGCGGTGAACTGGAGCTGCACTACCAGCCCAAGGTGCTCCTGGACAGCGGCGTCATGATCGGATCCGAGGCCCTGTTGAGATGGCGTCACCCGGTGCTGGGCATGATTCCCCCCGTCCGCTTTATTCCGGTCGCCGAAGATACCGGGCTGATCGTGGAGCTCGGCCGATGGGTGCTGCGTGAGGCATGCCAGACGGCCGCCGAGCTGAATGCCGACGGCGGGATACCGCACAAGGTGGCAATCAACCTGTCGGTCAAGCAGTTCCAGTCCGCCGGATTGATAAAGTCGATCGCCGAGATTCTCGAGAACACAGGCTGCCGCGCGGAATGGCTCGAAATCGAAATCACGGAAAGCCTGCTTCTGGATCAGAAGGATGAAACGCTGCAGATGCTTTCCGAGCTTCGGAGCATGGGATTTTCGATCGCCATCGATGATTTCGGCACGGGCTATTCGGCGCTGAACTATCTGGCCCGTTTTCCCATCGACACGCTGAAGATCGACCGGTCTTTCATCAACAGCGCCGACAAGCGCAATGAGGAACTGGTGAAGGCGATCCTCTCCATCGCGCGCTGTCTCGGCCAGAGCGTAGTGGCGGAAGGCGTCGAAACCGCCGAGCAGGCAGCCTTCCTTGCCGCAAACGGTTGCGGGACGGCGCAAGGTTTCCTCTACAGCAAAGCCCTGCCGAAGACGGAAATCATGGCTCTGTGGCTGGGCTCTTCGTCTGCCGCAAGCGTGATGCGCTAGAACAGGATGATTTTAGGCCCGGTCGGCCTAAGATCTGAATCCAGTCCTCAGCCGTCGATTTTGCTGGAGCCGTGTTCGACGTCTTGCTGACGTCCCCGATCTCGGACCGTGCCCGAAAGCCTCGCCCGAAGCTCCGCCACCAGCCATCTTGCCGCAGGTCCGGGCGGGTTTGCGACGTTGCGTATCACGTGGATCGGATATTCATCCTGATCGAAGGCAGGAAACTGGAGATGGACGAGACGGCCATCGGCAAGATCGTCCTTGACCAGATAGGCCGGAAGCCCGCCCCAGCCCAGTCCGCCGCGGATGAAAAGATGCTTCGTTGCATTGTCGCTGACCCGCCAGGTCTTGAGCGAAAATACGTTGAAATCCCGGCCCTTGGTCAGCCCCGAGGCGTCATAGACGACGAGCTGGGTTTCATCGCGCACGTCGGCAAGGTTTAGCGGTCGGCCCAGCATGCCGAGACTATGGTCGGCGGCGGCGACCGGAATCATCGCCGACTGGCCGATCCGCTCGAAAACGATCTGATCGTTCCTGGTTGCCATGGCGCCACCGAAGCCGACGGCGGCCTTTCCTGCCATGACCGCATCCATGACGATCCCGAGCGTGCCGACGGTCACGTTCAGTGAGACGGTCGGATAATGATTGCGGAAGGCGCGCAGCACGTCGACGACGATATCCGACGGCACGATGGCGCTCATCGCGACATTGAGTTCCGCCTCCAGTCCATCGCTCAAGGCCCGCACGCGTGCCCGCATCAGGTCGAGGTCGCCGAGCAGCCGACGCGCATCCTCCAGCACGGATCGGCCGGCCTCCGTAAGTTGCGGCCGCTTGGTGCCGGAACGGCTGAAAAGCGCGACGCGCAGCTGTGCTTCGAGATTGGCGATCGTATAGCTGATGACCGACTGCGTGCGGTTCAGCGCGCGGGAGGCTGCCGAGAAACTGCCTTTCTCCACCACGGTCAGGAATACGTGAAGCTGATCCAAGGTCGGATGCGGCTGCATTTCTCATCGATCCTGTCGATAAATTGTTTCGAAAATATACCGATTTTCACGATGGGTAGCCAGCTTTATCTGTGAAGCTCGTTCAAGGTTGCCTGTCGCAGCCAGCCATCGTTCAGGAGGTTCGAAATGTCCAATGCCACGACCGTTTCGCCGGCGCCGCCCGTGGGAAGATTGCTTCAGGTCGCGATATGGGCCGCGCAGGTGCTCGTCTTCGCCGCTTTCACCATCTTCGGCTGCATGAAATTCTTCATGCCGGTCGATCAATTGGCGGCGATGTGGGTCTGGCCAGGCCAGGTTCCCGCCTGGTTTCTACGGCTCATGGGCATCATCGATTTTGCCGGCGGCGTTGGCGTATTGCTGCCGGCCCTGACCCGCATCCAGCCGCGTCTGACGGTGCTTGCGGCGCTCGGCTGCGTGCTGCTGCAGATCGCTGCGATGATCTTTCATCTGTCGCGCGGCGAAGCGGCGGCCCTGCCGCTCAACGTCATCCTGCTCGGCCTTTCGGCCTTCATCCTCTGGGGCCGCGGCAGGAGGGCGCCTATAACGCCGCGCGGATAAAGAACGACCGCTTGCGAGTTTGCTTCGAAGCACGGCAAGCGGCCGGGATTTCCGCATTATGCCGGTTCTTAAGCCGCAGAGACTGAACGGTTCTCAAAGTTGACGCCTGCCTTATCCGAATTTCGCAACGCTGTCCGATCGGCGCAGCAAAGCTTGGAGCTGAGCCGCTTGTAGCGGCAAAAGTAGGAGTTTTGTTAAGGTTGACAAGGCGTTTACTGGGTGCAGGGACGAGCGCAACACATTGAAATGAAAATTGAAGACGTTCCGGTCGATCGGCAATGAAACCACGCCGCATCCTGGAGACATGAGAGTTTCCATCCTCCCAGGCACAATGAAAATAATGAATGAGAATGGCTGAAATCATCCAGTTTCCAAATCCGGTCTCCGATATCACGACGAATGCTCATGACCTGCAGACCGCAGCCGGACCGTCCGGCGGCTCCGACATTGATCAGATGCTTCAGGCACGCGCCCGCATCCAAAAGGTTCTGCACGAACTCGACAGATTGACCGGTGAGCTCAGCCAGTTGTCTATCGAGGGGTGACAGCGGAATGATTGGTCAGCGCGCTCCTTGCCGGCGAGGCCGCCTACTCGGATGACGTCTCGGCAAGACGCAGCGGGATGCAGAGCGGCCGGCCGTGAACAGGATCGGTTATGACCCTTGCCTGCACGCCGAAGACGTCGGAGACCATCGCCTCGGTGACCAGATCGGCGGGCGCCCCGGTGGCGACGATCTCGCCGCCTCTGAGAAAAACCAGCGTGTCGCCGTAGCGCGCCGCGAGATTGAGGTCATGCAGGACGAGGACGACCGTTCTGCCGAACTGCTGCTTGAGACGGTCGACCAGTTCGAGGCATTCGAGCTGGTGGGCGAGGTCGAGATGGTTGACCGGCTCATCGAGGCAGATGATGTCGGTCTCCTGCGCCAGAACCATGGCGATCCAGGCGCGCTGCAACTGCCCGCCCGAGAGCGAGCCCAGCCTGCGGTCACGCAGATGCCCGACGCCGGTGCCTGCCATCGCCTGCTCGATCGCCTCCGCGTCGCCGGCGCTCCAGGGCTGCAGCAGCGTCTGGTGCGGATAGCGGCCAAGCCGGACGAGCTCCTGCACCGTCATGTCCTCAGGGGCTGAAGGACTCTGGGTCAAGAGCCCGATCTTCCTGGCGAGCGCCTTTTCCCCGAGGCTGTGAAGGCTCAGTTCCTCAAGGAGGATCTCGCCCTTGCTGGGCTTGTGCAGCCTGCGGATCGCTCTCAGCAGGGTGGATTTGCCGCAGCCGTTCGCGCCCGCCAGCACGGTGATCTTGCCCCTGGGGATGGCAAGTGACAGGGAATGCAGGACGTTGACCTTGCCATAATCCAGGCTCAGCCCTTCGATCGATATGACGTTTCCGGTGGTGGTCGCACTAGCCATGGCGCTGGTTTCTCATCAGGAGATAGAGGAAATACGGAGCGCCGATGACGGCCGGAACCGTTCCGGCAGGTACCTCCGTCGGCGAAAAGAGCAACCGGACGATAAGATCCGCACCCACCAGCATCGACGCTCCGATGAAGAAGCTGCCGATCAGGCCGAAATGGACGCCTCGCCCGATCAGCCGGCGCGCCAGATGCGGCGCCATCAGGCCGATGAAGCCGACGCCGCCGACGAAGGCGGCCGAAAGTGCGGTGATGGCCGCGGCAAGGACGAAGATTTGAATGCGGAAGCTCGGCAGGTTGAGGCCGACGCTTCTGGCCGACATCTCGTCGAGGTCGGCCGGCGGCAGCCTGCGGGCGACGATCAGCACGACGAGGGTCAGCGGGAGCATGCCGATCGCCGTGATCCGGATCTCGTTCCAATTGATCTCGTTGACTGCGCCGGCGATCCAGCGGGCGGCCTGTCCTGCCTGGTAGACCGGGCCGACGAGCATGGCGATGACGGTCAGCGATTTCAGCACCGCGGCAACGGCGGTGCCGAACAGAAGCAGACGGATCGCCGACGCCGCCTGGCGGCCGGCAAAGGCGAAGACGACGAAGATCGCCGCAATCGACCCGGCAACCGCGGCGACGGGCTGATAGGCGACCGAGGTGACGAGCGCGTTCGACTCATTGGAGAGCGCCGCAAGGAAGCAGACGACCGCCAGCGCGGCGCCGTCGACGACGCCCAATATGCCGGGCGATGCGAGTTCGTTGCGGGTGACGCGCTGGAGAAGATATCCGGCGACCGCAAAGCCCCCGCCCGCCAGAGCAGCGATCACGACACGCGGCAGGCGGAACTGCAGGATGATGACGGTTTTGCCGCGGATCTCGGCGCCGAGAAGGACGTCCCAAACCTGGGCAAGCGGGATCCAGGTGGAGCCGAATGCCACGCCGGTCGAAGCGAGAGCGAGGAAGAGGAGGACGATCGCTGCGAGCGTCAGGGGAGTTCTGGAGGCTGCGTGCGACCGGACAGGCGAGGTCATGCCGCTCTCCGTTTAAGCAGGATGAGCAGCGTGATGCCGCCGACGGTGGAGGTGATCGCGCCGACCGGAGCCTCAGTGGGATAAATGATGAAACGCGCGAGAATATCGGCCGCAGTCGCGTAGATGGCGCCGATCAAAGCCGAGGTGACGATCAGGCGGCGATGGCTGAGGCCGACGAGCCATCGGGCGAGGTGCGGCACGACGAAACCGACGAAGCCGACCGGACCGGCCATGCAGACGCCAGCTCCCGTCAGCAGCGAGACAGTCAGGAAGCCGGCCCAGCGCACGACGGCGAGCGGCACGCCGAGATTTGCTGCTGTCGTATCGTCGGCCTGCAGGGCGTCGAGCGGCTGCGCGAGCATCCATGCGGCCGCCAGCCCGGCCAGGACCACGGGTGCGCCGCCGATCGCAAAGGCGATCGGCCGGTCGGCAAACGAGCCGGTCAGCCAGAAGAGCAGCTCCTTGAGCTGGGCTTCGTTGGTGGTCAGGATGATCTGGACGATCGAATATGCCAGACCGCCGACGGTCACGCCGACGAGCACGATGCGGATCGGCGAGAAGCCTCCCGAAGTGGCGGCGACGCCGAAGACGAGCAGGCTGGTCGCCAGTGCGCCCGAAATGGCCGCCACCGACATTCCGGCGATCGAGCCGATCCCCAGCCAGACGCTGGAGGCGACGACCGCGAGAGCTGCGCCGGCATTGATGCCGAGCGTGTCGGGGGAGGCGATGCGATTGCGCGCCAGCGTCTGAGTCAAGACGCCGGCGACACCGAGAGCGGCGCCGACGAGCGGCGCAAGAAGAGCCCGGGGGATGCGCAGCGTGGTGATGACGACGGCGCTTTCCGATCCGTCGAAAGCGAAGATGGCGTTCCAGATCGCAGCCGGCCCATATTGCCGATATCCCAGTGCCACGCTGGCTGCGACGACAAGGATGAGGATCGCCGGCAAGGCGATCGCCAGCAATGTCATCGGCCGCGAAGACGTGGAGAGGGGGATAGAGCGCACGAGTTTCAGCTTGACTTTAAGTGGACAATGTATCTCATCTTATGACCCAACCGATTGGTCGAAAAATCATTCAATTGTCAAGTTCGAGGCCTGCGTGCGTACGAAATCCATTCTGCTGGCGGCGTTCGCTGCCATTCTGTCCCTCATCGCCGTAACTGCGGCCGGCGCGCGCGAAGTAACCCATGCCATGGGCGTGACCGATGTGCCTGATGCGCCGAAGAGGATCGTCGTGCTGACGAACGAGGGAACGGAAGCGCTGTTGGCGATGGGCATCAAGCCGGTCGGCGCCGTGCGGTCCTGGCTCGGTAAACCCTGGTACGACCACATCGCCCAGCGGATGGAGGGCGTAACCGTCGTCGGCGACGAGTCGGCCGTCAACCTCGAACTGATCGCCTCGCTCGAACCCGATCTCATCCTGGGCACAAAATTCCGGCAGGAGAAGATCTATTCGCAGCTTTCGGCCATCGCGCCGACCGTGCTTTCCGAACGGATCAGGAGCGATTGGAAGGGCAATATGAAGCTCTATGCCACCGCCGTCGGCAAGCTGGCGGAGGCGGATGCGGCCTTCAATGCCTATGACGATCGCGTTGCGGCGATCAGTAAGGCGCTGGGGGACAAGAAGGCCGAGAAGATTTCGCTGGTGCGCTTCATGCCCGGGCGCACCCGGATCCTGCTGAAAGATACTTTTGCCGGCAACATACTGAGCCAGATCGGCTTTGCGCGGCCGGCAAACCAGGATCGGATGGAATTCGCCGACGAGGTGACGAAGGAGCGCACGCCCGAATTCGAAGGCGATCGGCTCTTCTACCTGGTTTATGACACCGGTGACGGCAAGACGGCCGCCGCCGCGGCCGATTGGACGTCCGACCCGCTGTGGAACAATCTTGCTGTCGTTAAGGCCGGCAAGGTCGGCGCCGTCAGCGACGCCGTCTGGAATACGGCCGGCGGGATTCTCGCCGCCAACCTGATGCTCCACGATATCGAAAAGATATACGGGCTGCCTGCCTCGCGCTGAGGCTTCAGGCAATCCGGAACGATCTTGCGGCGCGCCTTGCACGGGCTCGCTTTTGAGCTTGCGTCAACAGACACACTTAGCTTCGGCAGTATGCATCTCCGCTGTGGTGCGGACGCGTGCAGACCTATATCGCAGGGGACGATGAAGCCGGTCCGAGACCGGATCGTTTTCCTGTGCACGGCGCTCGTTGATGTCGGGGATGCTGATTGTCGGGAGGTCATCGCTGAGCTTCGGAAGCCTTCCCCGCTATAAAGATTCGTTATGGCGGCAGAAGCGAGTTGTGTTGGCCATGCGGCAATGGATGAACCTACTCTGACAGCGTCAGCAGAAGACTGGCGCAACAAGAACCGCGGCAAAGCGGCATTTGAGCACCTGACGGCAGGGGCCGATCAGACGTGTCCAACAAACGGAGTGGGAACCATGAACAAGACTTTGACGCGCCGGGCATTTTGCATTTCCACGGCAATCCTTTCCTTGACCGCGCTCATGACCAGCGTCTCGCAACACGCTCTCGCCGCGGATGAAACGATCAGGCTCGGCCTGGTATCGCCGATGAGCGGGCCGAATGCCCGTTACGGCGCGTTTTCGCTGCACGGCGCCGAACTGGCCGTCAAAGAAATCAACGATGCCGGCGGTATCGACGGCCGCAAGATTGAAATCTTTTCCGCCGACAGCCAGGGAACGCCGGTCGAAGGCGTTTCGGCGACGCGGCGCCTGATCGATCAGGACAAGGTCAACTACATCATCGGCGACGTTTCGAGCTCGGTCACTCTGGCAATGCAGCCGGTCTCCGAAGATGCGGGCGTGCTTCTGCTGAACGCCGCATCGTCCAACCCGAAGATCACCTATGGCGCCGGCGTCGGCGGTTACAAGTGGACCTTCCGCAACTATCCCACAGACGAGAACCGGGCGCTGATCGTGGCGAAATATGCCGCCGAGCAGCGCGGCTTCACCAAATTCGCGGTTCTCTCGGTCGACAGCGACTACGGCCGTTCGGCAATCACCTTCACCAAGAAATACCTGCCCGACTTCAAGGGCGAGATCGTCAGCGAGGACTATTACAAGGAAGGCGAGGTCGACTTCCGCAGCGTGCTCGCCAAGATCCGTGACAATGGCGCCCAGGCGATCATCATGTACGGTCTTGCCGATACCACACCGATCATTGCCCGTCAGATGCTCGAACTCGGTCTTGCCGGCAAAGTGACTTTGATCGGCAATGGCGAGTTCAACACCGAAAAGACCATCAAATCAGCGCCGAAGGTCCTTGAAGGCGCGGTCGAAGCCGCGGCATGGCTGCCGGCCTTCGATTCCCCCGAGAGCAAGGCTTTCGTGGAGAAGTTCACGGCCGCCTACAACGAGGCGCCGAACAACCACGCCTATGTCCATTGGGACACGGTTCACCTTCTCGCCCAGGCGATCAAGGAAGCCGGCAGCCCAGACCAGGCCAAGGTGCGCGATGCGCTCTCCAAGATCAAATATAAGAGCGCCGTCGGGGAGGTGACCTTCGACGATCACAACCAGGCTCGCCTGCCGATGATCCTGCTGCAGATCGAGGATGGCAAGCCGAGCATCAAAGGTGCCTACGCGGCGGATATCCAGTATCCTGCGAACTGATCCACCGTCGGGGATAGGACCATGTTCTCAACAATCCTTGAGCAGATCATCAACGGCATCGTGACGGGCTCCGTCTACGCCATCGTTGCGGTCGGCATGACGATGATATTCGGGGTGCTGCGGGCCATCAATTTCGCCCACGGCGAATATTACATGCTGGGAACGTTCGGGGCATGGTTCGCCATCGACTATCTCGGACTGTCCTATGAGGCCTCGATCGTCGTCGGCGTGCTGTCGACGATCGTCATCGCCTATGTGGTGGGCAAATTCGTGATGCAGCGCATGGTCGGCGCTCCGGCCGAATCCGGAGTGCTCGCCACGCTCGGCATCGCGCTCGTCCTGCAGAATACCGTCATCCTGGTCTTCGGCGGCGGCTACAAGTTCTTCTCGGGCGGCTATATCGAACCCGTGTCGATCCTCGGCTTCAGCCTGGCCGAGCAGCGCATCATCATCCTCATCGTCTGCCTGATCGTGTTCATCGGCCTCGAACTGATGGTGACCTATACCAGGATGGGCAAATCCATGCGGGCGGTGTCGCAGAATGTCGAATGCTGCGAGGTGGTCGGCATCGATGTGCCGCAGGTCGTGCTCAGGACCTTCATTCTCGGCGCCGCACTTGCCGCCCTCTCCGGAGTGCTGACGGCGCCGGTCAATGTCAGCGTCTATGGCGGCATGGGTGAGCTGATCACCTTCAAGACCCTGCCGATCATCATCATGGGCGGCCTCGGCAATGTGCGCGGCACCTTCTTCGCGGCGATGATCCTCGGGATCGCCGAGAGCCTGGTTGCCACTTATGTCGGGCTGCAATTCCGCGACACCGTCGGCTTCGCCACGCTGATCCTGATGCTGATGTGGCGCCCGCATGGACTGTTCTCGACACAGGCGCGCTTCTGAGCGCGCCCCGCCGAACCTTTCTCGAATTTGAGGACTTGCTATGTCTCTCACGGAAGTCTCGCAATCACAGCAGCGCCGCGATCTTCGCCTGCCGCTCGGTTTGCTGCTGTTGTTGGGCGCGCTCTGCGCACCCTTCGTCGCCAGCACCTATGTCGTCCATGCGCTGATCATCGCGCTGATCTTCATGCTGCCGGCGCATGGCCTCAATCTTCTGGTCGGTTATACCGGTCTGCTCTCGCTCGCCCAGGCCGCGTTTTTCGGCATCGGCGCCTATGCCTCGGGCCTGCTGGCCGTTACCTACGGCACGCCGTTCTACGTCAATGTCGTCGCGGCCGGGCTGGCGGCGGGCGCCATCGCCCTGCCTCTCGGCATCCCGGCCCTGCGGCTGCGCTCGACATCCTTCGTGATGTGTACGCTCGGGTTCGTGATCATCGGCCAGGCGATCGCCAAGAACTGGATTTCGCTCACCCGCGGCGATATGGGACTCTCCAGCATACCGAAGCCGCATTTTGCGCTCGGGCCGCTGTCCTTCACCGTATCGGGCACGACGGCCTTCTATTATCTGGCGCTGACCGTCGGAATTCTGGCGACACTCGCCGTCTGGATGATCGTCCGCTCGCCTGCCGGCCGCAACATGATCGCTATCCGGGAGAACGAGACGCTGGCCGAATCCGTCGGCATTCCCACCTGGCGCTACAAGCTGATCGTCTTCATGCTGAGTGCGGTCTTCGCCGGCGTCGGCGGCAGTCTCTACGCGCATTATCTGACGGTGGTCAGCCCGCTGACCTTCCAGATGTATTATTCGACGACGATGCTGATCATCGTGCTCGGCGGCGGCGCCGGGACGATCTCGGGCGTCGTCTTCGGCAGCCTGCTCTTCGTCGGCCTGACGGAGGCCCTGCGCGTGACGCCGGAGCTTCGGATGATCGCCTACGGGCTCTGCCTGCTCGTCCTGGTCTTCTGGTTCCGGAGGGGTTTTGCGCCTGTTATCAACCGCCTCTGGGATTCGATCGGGAGCGCAAAATGACCGGTCTTCCCATTCTCGAAATCAGCAATCTCACGAAATCCTACGGCGCGGTGAAGGCAGTCGACGATGTCAGCATTCATGTCGAGCGCGGCGAGATCGCCGGCTTGATCGGGCCGAACGGCTCGGGCAAATCGA
This sequence comes from Rhizobium sp. M1, assembly GCF_002531805.1. Lineage (NCBI taxonomy): Bacteria > Pseudomonadati > Pseudomonadota > Alphaproteobacteria > Hyphomicrobiales > Rhizobiaceae > Rhizobium > Rhizobium sp. M1. The sequence goes on from NZ_NWSW01000009.1 coordinate 210,841, forward strand.
CCTTCTTCGATTGCAGCACCGGCCTCGGCAAACCCGATAGCGGCAAGGTGAGGCTCGACGGCCAGGATATCACCGGATGGTCGCTGAACCGGATCGCCCGCGAAGGGCGCATGTTGCGCTCCTTCCAGAAGACGGTCGTCTTCAAATCGCTCGACGTCGAGGAAAACCTGATCATCGCGGGGCAGATGTTCAGCTTCCCGTCGCTGTTTTCCACCTTCGGGATCGGCAAGCTGTCGCGCAGCCGGGTGTTGGGATTGCGTGAACGGGCGCAGGAACTGATCCGGATGGCCGGGTTGTGGGATGTGCGCAAACAGCCGGCCGGCAATCTTTCCGGCGGGCAGCAGAAGCTCATTCAGTTCGCTTCCATGCTGATGCCGGAGCCGAAGCTGATCCTGCTCGACGAGCCGATGGCGGGCATCAACCCGAAGATCATCGAGCGGGTGGTCGAGACCATCCTCTACGCCAACAAATCGCTCGGCGTCAGCTTCCTGATCATCGAACACAATATCGATGTGGTGACCAGCATATGTCGGCGGGTGATCGTGCTCGACCAGGGGCGCAAGCTCGTCGAGGGGCTGCCGCAGGAAATCATCAACGACCAGCGGGTCAGGGAGGCCTATCTCGGTGGCTGATTCAAACCTCTCGATCAAGAGCCTGCGCGCCGGCTATGGATCTCTCGACATCCTGAACGGCGTCGATCTCGACGTGCCGGCAGGCCAGTTCGTGGCGCTGATGGGGCCGAACGGAGCGGGAAAATCGACACTTCTGAAGACGCTCTACGGCATGACGACGATCAAGGACGGCAGCATCGACTGGCGCGGCAATTGGCCGCCGCCAAGGTTGCGGAAGAAATGGCAAATCTTGCCGCGACGCACACGCTGGACTTGGTCGCAGGGGGCGACGGCTCTATTTCCGGGATGGGTGACAAAACCATAAACAGCTCTCTCGGAGCGCAATGGAAGGGTCGCCGGGCAGCGCAATTGCGGCAGCATGCGGAGAATGCTGCAAAGCAAGGAAAAAAAATGAACGTTACGCTTGAAGAGTGTACACAAAACGGAGAAAAGCCCTCACCGCAAGACGACGGCAGCAATACCAACGGCGGTTCGGGAACTGGAGAAGGTACGCCGTCCAATGTTCCGATGTCGTGATCGCGGGAATGTTATGTGGAATTGATAGCAAAGGCAGAAGCGATGAGCGAACTTTTCATCACCTATCAAAATGCTTTGAAGAAATTTGGCGAACCGCACGGCGGGTCACCACTGCCGAATGGTATCCTTGAGTCTTATCGCGGTCGTATTCCAGATAGCTTTCTCGATTTTTTGGCACTTCACACCCCGGGCAAATGGCTCCAGGGCTATTTCCAGTTTTGCAATCCCAGCGAATACAGATCCGTTTTGGACTTGGTTCTCTATGGCGACCAAGAACTAAGGCCGGAGCGGACGCACGCTCTCGGATTTTCCGCTTTCGGAGATATCCTAGCCTGGAATGAACATTATAGAATCCTTGAAATCAACATGATTTATGGGCGCGTAAGCTGCGCGGAGATTTTCTCTCCCAAGCCCGACATAGACCCCAAAATCACGCTGGGCATTGCGATTGGCGGTGTAAATACCGAGTCCTACGACAATCCCGATGAACATGGTAAGCCGATGTTCAAGCGTCTGCTCCGCGCACATGGCGAATTAGAAGTGGGACAAATCTACGCACCCAAACTTCACCCGTCTCTGGGCGGGCCGATTACCGTCGACAATTTCCGTCCGGCAGGTGCGCTAGCGGCAATGACAATTGCAGCCCAAGCTACGCCATTCACTCTTTATAACACTACCATACCCAGTGTCCCGGCAATCCGCGAAGTTGGTGCATAACGATGAGCAAGTAGATCTCAGGTACTTGAGGATGCTGAAGGCGGCTCATTAGTCACGTCTAATCGATAACGAAGCTTGTGCCTAAAACAGATTTGCAGCCGCACCGTTGGAATGAAGGAGTTCTCAGAATGGTCGGTCGTCCAGTCACGCTTAAGGGCCATATGCATGTTTGCCCGATGGTCGACCCCGGGCCGCGGCCGCATGTTGGAGGACCTGTGTCTTCGACATCCCAGTCGTTCGTCTGCGTCGAAGGCGTACCAATCGCAACGGTGGGAGACAGGTGCACATGCACGGGCGTCCCGACGACAGCCGGCATTACAAGCGGATCGTCGGTTGCCAATATTGGCGGCAAAAAGGTCGCTCGCTTCGGGGATGCCTGCGAGCATGGAGGTCGGCTGGTGCAAGGTGAGACCTGGCTGACATTTGATTAGTCGACCCCCAAAGTCGATTTGGAATGTAATCAGATCGAGGCTCGGGCTGGGAGAGAGAACCTTCTGCCTGAGGCAGATCGCGCAGTAATCTACGCGTTCGTGAGCGGTTGAGACATGGCTAATAGTGCACAACTGAAACCGTTGATTCTAGAGGCCCAGCAACCCGTTTTCGCTGTGTTGGACGGCGCGCAATTCGAGGATTTGCCGCGTGCTTTGTTTGACGCCGACTTCGTTTTCAAGTCACTTTATCTGGATCGCGGCGAGGGTGATCGAGCTCGCATCCTCACCGCGCCGCAACTCGTCTGGCTCGATCGTGACTACTACAGCTTCGAGAAAGACAACACGGGTAGACCCCGCTCAACGAGCGCCCAAATAGTGGATCGTCTGATCGATCTTGTGGGCGGTCGGCCAGCCGTTGTTTTCTGGATGTGTGGTGAAGGTGGTGATGTTCTCTACCGGCACCTTCGAACGATCAACATGATCCTCCTGCCTGCCACATCGCAAATAGATCGAGGCAAGAGCTACGAGCGAAACCCGCTTTCGCAAGAAATTGATCACGATCAGCCTAGTGGCGACGAACGGGTTTTGTTTCGTCATGCGGATTCAAATGTCATGGCGCAGGTCATGCCTAGTCTCTCCTATTCAAACATGTCTCGTGTTCTGGGTCCTGCGAACCAGATTCTTTACTCTGCGGACGCGGATTGGAGTGAAAAGCCGATGAGCATTCGGCGCGCGAAAGACATGTCGCTGCCAAAAGCAGGACCGCTTAAATTGAACTCCGACGAGGTCGTAAGGATCGAGAATTGGCGGCGCCGTGCAACTCGCAGGCGCCGAGTTTCCTATCTTCAGGATACCTGCCCGGTGGAAACGAAAGGAGCGACGCAAGAAGCCTTGGAGCGGCATCTCCTTGTAAGCGAAGAAACGGGGGCAAAGCTTGGGTTGATCTCGGAGGGTGCACATTGCCGATGGGCGTTCATGATGTGCAAGACAAATGGCCGTATCGCGCAGTCGCGCGACGCAACTGAATTCATCAGCAGGAAGGGCGTCTCTCCCGATGAGCAAGTGAAGGTGTTCATGCGGGGCGTAATTGGAGCCTTGAGGTCGCGGCACGACACGGGGGCGGTATGAGCGGTGGCTTTTTCGAGAATTTTCTTGGCAACCTCGGTTTGGTGGGCGGTGGCGCGGGCGGGCTGGTTGGCGGTGCCGCCGCCGGAGCTGCTGTCGAAGGTGCAATAGGAGCAGGGAGCGGAGCTGTTATCGGTGGTGCCGGAGGTGCTTTGGTTGGGGGCGTCGGTGCTGTACCCGGTGCCGCCGGAGGTGCGGCGGTCGGTGGGGTTGCCGGTGCGAGTGTGGGAGCGTGGACCGGCGGAGCGGCTGGCGCTGTTGCCGGTGCGGCGACAGGATACTCGGGTGGGAAAGCAGCTGGCGCGTGGGTCGATCAGACGGCGGCGGGACAGTATGTCAATGAAAAGGTCGAGGATTTTAAGCAATGGCTGACCGGCGATGAGGCTGCCGATAAAGCTGACGCCAAGGCGACTGCGATAACTTGCGCTACTTGCGCTCAAAACCCGTGCGCGAAATATGCTTGTGGCGTCCCCGGGGGAAAGTATCGCGGTGGAGCGCATGGGTGTATGACAGGCACAGATGAGACAAGAGGTGACGAGCTGGACAGTCACCACATGCCGGCCAAGTCTAAATCTCCCCTCAATCCGGCGGTTGGACCCGCTATCCAGATGGACCCAACAGATCACGCGAAGACGGCGTCCTATAAGGGAAGAGTGAATGGCCCCACCTATGCGCCACAGCGGGCATTGCTATCCAGGGGAAAAGTGTATGCTGCCTTTCTGGTTGACGTCGCGGATGCTAAGCGGGTCGCCGCGGCTGTCGGCGACCCGACGAAATATGACGGCGCCATACTTCAAGCAACAGCCTATGCAAATTGCTTGAAGCAGCATGGCATTATTCAGTAACGAGCGGGGATTGGACAATGAATGAAGCTCAGCATTGGCGGATCATGCCGAAAATTGGCCTTGGCAAGTTAAGGTTTGGGATGAGCCGGTCAGAGGTCGATCGCTTCAGTTCCATATACGGGACTTCGAAAGGGATTTCTTCCGACAAAATTCCCGATGATATACTTAACTCTACCTTAGCTGAATTGGGGGAGGGTCTGACTGCCGAAGAAAAGCAGGAAATTCTGTCTCTCTATCAAGAAAGTGGACCTACCGCCGCCAGCGAAACGGAAGTGCGCGGGGAGAGTAATCCACTTGTTCTGACCTACGACTCCGATCGTCTGGTGGAAATTTTGGCGGACACAAAAGTGCGGAGCCTAAAATACCGCGATATCGTTGTGTTCGAGGAAAGCCCCCGGGATGTGATAAAGCATCTAGCCGACACTCTGGGAGAGAAGCCCCTTATTCTAAATGAGGAAGTCGCCTTTCCGGCCAATTTCATATTTCTGTTCGAATTCGTACGGGAAGCTGGAAGCATATACGCGGAGGGCAGTCGAACCGATCGGTCCATTATATGGCGATCCAGGCCGCGCGAAGGCGGGGTTGATCTCTCCGAATATAAACCGATGAAAATTTGAGGATGGCGGGTCAATAAGCCGAGCGCGGAGGTGCAGGGTTTAGGGTAGACATGAATCTGTCAGAAATCAGAAGATACGTTACGGCGGAATTTCCGGAGTAGCTGGTAAAGTACGAGCAAACGCTGGCCAACTTGGTGCGTAGCGACCTGCAGGAATGGCTCGACGGGGATGACTCCCACGGTAAATCCGTCGGCCGGTATCTGAGCCAACTCAGCCTTCTGGAGTTGAAAGCCGTTGTCTTGAGCGCCGTCGAGGGTCACCCAGCAGTCGATCGGCTAGCGATGGCAGCACGCCTGTCCGTTCCGCGGCTTCCCTACGCGATTGGCATCCAACATCTGAACACCAACAGCGCGGCATCCTTTCCCGACGTCGTCAACGGGCTGGCCCTGACGATGACCGTCGGCTGGAAGGACTGGAGCGAGTTGCTTGGCCGGCTTGCCTTGCAGGAACTCGAGAAGGATACGATCCAACGTGGCAAGTTTTATGGCGGAGCCTTGGGGCAGGGCGTCACCAGCTTCGGTTTCCCCTACGCGATAATGGATATCGTCGCGGACTGGTTGAAGGCGGACGCGGCCGCGACTATGACCGAGTGGCGCGAGAAGGTTTACGACGAATATGCCGGCGGTTATGGCGGCTGGAGCGAGCTTGTCGAACATTGGCGGGAGCCGGACGCGGTTGCTTTCCACCGCATCCTCGCCAAGGCGGCCGACTACCACGTCGCCCAGAGCAGCGACATGACGACCACAGGCGACAAGCGCACAAGCGCGAGACGCATTATGAAATCGAGCCGGATGCCTATTGGGCGTTCCCCGTTCTGCTGCTAATGATCCTACGCATGCGCGAGTGGGAGGGTTTGCAGAACCTCGGTTATCTCAATCACGACCTGTTCCAGATCGGCGTCTTCAAGGAGCTTCCGAAGTCGATCGCATGGCCGGCGGATACCCTTCTGGACGCGGTGGACAGAAAGTTCCGTCAGGATTTTAGACACGCCCTCTGTGGCAGATCTGCCCAGGCTGCGGGAAGTGCAATCCTTAGCATCGCTGTCTTTGCGAAAGGAGGTGAGCCGGTGGCAAATGTTTCACTCAAGGACCACAACTATGTTTGTCCGATGGTCGAACCCGGACCGAAGCCGCATGTCGGCGGCCCGATCTCGCAAACGCAGACACTGGTAACGGTGGAAGGGGTTCCGGTTGCAGTTGTCGGCGACAAATGCACCTGCGTGGTCGGCGGACCCGACACGATCAGCGGCGGCTCGTCGATCGTCTTTATCGACGGCAAGGCGCTTGTTCGCATCGATGACCCGACGGCCCATGGTGGCCGTGTCGTCGAGGGGCTTGTCTGGTTCACATCCGAATAAATTCAGCTGCACGTGGCCGATAATACATCGGGCCAGCTCGGTCGCCTGTCGCAGGGTCGGCCGACTGCATCCACATCAACGCATCGCGCCGGCACCCGTGGAACCGGTCCAAATGCTGCGAGCCCCGGTAAACGGCGGAGCACGACGACGGTTCAATCGCCGCCGAAAAATATGACTTGCGACCACAGCATCTTGACTCAACACTGGAAATCCGAGGTGACTTCGGCTTGATGTGGCGGAAGGTTCCACCATCAACGGAGCCTCCCGGCACGACACAATAGGTATGCATGTTTTGACAGCAAGATTTTGCAAGAGATTGAAAAATGCGATCGGTCGAGCACACGATTAAGGCAAATCTGAACCAAGAGAAGCGCGACATCCGGGACTGGGTCAAGGATTCCTTCAACAAGGAAATTCTCTACTACGAACCGCTTTCTGAAACGATCGAGCCATTCGTTCGTGACGGGAAGAGCGAAACGAAGCTCGTTCCCGATGCGCTCGGTTCCATCGCAAGCTGGCATATGCGGATGGCGATGGACAAGAGCCTCAACGAAGGCCTTTATCCTACCGACGAGATTGCGAGGTTCGGCATTTACCGGTTCTGGCACTACGAATGTGCTCATGCGGTCATGGAATCGGAAGATCCGGCCGGCTACAAATTTTCAATGCGGCCGTTCACCGACGTTTCCTCCATGCTGGCGCTTGGTTGGCTGAGCCATGCAAATCGCCTGGCCGAGACGATTTTCGACCGGTGGGACGCACAGTCCGACGGCAACGGCGCCGTCGCATGGAAAAGTCTGCCGCAATATCTGCCATGGCTTTCAGTCAAGCTCTATAAGGCGTGGCGAGAGAGCGACGAGACCTACGATCTGGAGCCGGATGATGGAGAAATGGGTGAATTTTCCCCATTGCTCGAAACGCTCTTCGATCCGCGACCCCGTACATTCGGCGAGGCATTGGCAAAAGCTGCGGATTTCCATGCATCGGGGTGCGGGACGGATGACTACGACGTCGTCAACGAAGAAGAATTGTGGTTCTTCCCGGTCGAACTGCTGGCCGCATGCCGGCTCCGCCAGCAACGTGGCCTGGACCTGCCGCCGCTGGATTATCCCCTGTTCAACGCCACGCCGCTTTGCCGCTTCCAGAATGCGCTGCCGCTTCCGTTCGACGAAACCTTGGCAAAGCTTCTCCCGGCTTACGCGGCCGCGACCAACAAGTTCGATCTGAAAGTCTGAACGGGCAGTGGTCTGCGATGCCGAATACAGAGACGTTGAACTACAAAGAGTTCGTGGAAAAATTCCTGCATTTCGAATCCAGTGGGGGGAAGCGATGCGCTTCATCAAGTCTGTCGCATGGTTTGTCGCGGGAATGTTCGGTTACATCTTGATGATCGTTTCCGGAGTTGCCGATTCCGATGAAGCCGCCCCTTTGTTCCGAGA
>NZ_NWSW01000089.1:0-3318 GCF_002531805.1 Rhizobium sp. M1
AGAAGGTCCGCAAGCTGCAGTCCCGCGCCGCCGCTGCCAAAATCTCAGCATTTGCAATGGCCAGAACGAGAGTTCGATGGTGAGCTCACTGGCATGATCATGGCTCTCAACCACGCGGCGGTTGCCGCCTGAAGAACTGCCAGACTCTCGTTGCCGCAGACGACATTGCTGCGCAATCTCGCGAACAAATTAGGAGAACGGTGTTGCGTTTCACAATCTTTTGCGGCCTCCTGCTGCTCGTCGTCTGGGCGAAGGCACTAACGAGTTACTTCGTCTGGCATTCCATCCACGAAGTCATCGTTGCAATGGTGGCTAGTTTGTTGCTTCTTCAGTGGGCGTATATCGCAAGCCTGCTCTTTTCCATCTGGCAATCCAGCCGTAATTGCAGGAGTCGCCAAAGGGCTAGACGATCCGATCATCGCTAGACTAGAACGTGGTGTCAGCCACAGCCTATCATGAGGGCGAAAACCTCGGCGTTCTTTGGAACGCCTCTCATCAAATCAGATCCAACCATGAGTCAACGGAATTCGAACCTGCCGGATTACGTGGATGCGTCGAGAGCCCTATCGCCGCGCAAGCTCTGCAACCTCGGCCGTGCCATGATGACGTGTAACAGGTGGCCTGCTCATGCCCTATCTGTGGTGGCTCCGACTTCATTCGCGGCGGCGAGACCGTCAGCGAAGTGCTGGACTATGTTCATGCGTCCTTCCGTGTCGTGCATCATGTCCAGCCCCGCTTTACCTGCAAAGCAAAATTGGCCCTTGTTTAGATAGTCGAGGCCGCACTGCCAGAACACAGCGAGGCGATTTTGTCTTGTGGCCAGGTATGTGAAAGACGCTCATGCGAGCCCACTGGACAGGAGAGGTCAGCATTTGAATTTAAAAAGGTACCTTGATCCAAAAGTGGATGTGCTCGCTTCAGTAGCTGAATTGGATGGTCTGTACCGCGTCCAGAGGACCATAAAGAAACGTAAGTTATAAGGCTGAGCCTATGAATTTCATGAGAACGGAGCAGGGGCTTCTCTGCGTTTCAATTGCCGTTACCATCCTCCTTGCCTGCATCGGCATTTTGTTCGGGATCATTTCAGGTTCGTTCGCAATCATATTCGATGGTGTCTACGCATTGACGGACGCTGCTATGACTGTCGTAGCTCTGCTTGTTACAAAGCTCATCGCGTCATCCGAAGCGCCCTCCAGCAAAGGAAAACTTATCGAGCATTTCACGATGGGGTTCTGGCATCTTGAGCCCATAGTCTTGGCTCTCAACGGCATTCTCATAACCGGGTCGGCTGTTTACGCACTTGTCAACGCAATCGGCAGCATTTTGCATGGGGGACGTCCGCTCAACTTTAGTCAAGCGATCGTCTACGCCGTCGTAACACTCGGTGTGACAGCCACCATGGGGGTTATTGGTGATCGAGCTAATCGTAAGATCAAATCTGATTTCGTTGCCCTGGATACGAAAGCTTGGCTGATGTCCGCCGGGCTAACGATCGGGTTACTCGTCGCGTTTGCCATCGGATATTTAATTCAGGGGTCTTCTTACGAATGGATCTCGCCGTTTATTGACCCGGTCGCGCTGGCATTAATCTGCATTGTGATCATTCCCATTCCGGCGGGCACGGTTCGGCGAGCGCTCGCCGACATACTGCTTGTTACGCCATTAGATCTCAAACAACAAGTTGACGCGGTCGCCAAAACAATCATCGAACGACATGGATTCATATCCCACCGGGCTTATGTGGCCCGGGTCGGCCGAGGCCGGCAAATCGAGCTACATTTCGTTGTCTCAGAGGACCTCCCGGCGAGGAAATTGCAGGAATGGGATAAGATCCGTGACGAAATCGGGCTCGCGATTGGTAACGAGGGTCCGAGTCGTCGGCTCACCATCGCCTTTACAACCGATCCTGAGTGGGCGGATTAGGATTTTGAACCGAATTTGGAGCCCTGTATCGCAGGCATTCCATAACGGGCGTGATCCTCGAACCGGATGCATAGCTCGGCGTTTTTTCCAGCCACCATGCGTCAATTTCACGGTTCGTACCAATCTTCGATCAATGCGGCCAGTTTCGATGCCGTAGTTTTCCGTTATGCCTCCAGGCGCGATACTCGATTCAGCGAATAGGGTTGGCTGAACCCAGATCGCGCCTTTGCGTTCAAGCTCCACAGGCGGTTTCGCCGTCTTGATCTTGTTGAGATCCTGCCGGAGGCCGATTGTCTCGCGTTCTTTGAAACGAGCGACGCCTATGTCCTTGTACTGGCTCAGGAGGGCGCGGCCCAGCTACCCAGGTTCCGATAGATGTCATCGCGCAGCTGTCGGACCTGTCGATTGAGCTCACCAAGTTGCGCAGGCGTATGGTCGGAAATTTCCACAAGAGCGTCGCCCAGGCAGCCAGCTCGCGACCTCAGCTCCGGCCCGCGTAACCCGCCGGGTGATGCTGCGGGCGGCAAGGGTCATCAGCGACTATGGTTCCGCGAACGCGACGAGGCGCCCGCGGATAGCCGTCGGCAACATGAAGTCGCCTCGTAGGTCAGACCTTGTGCAGAAAATCGACCACGCCGGTATCGAGATCATAATAGGCGGGCACGATCTTCACCTTGCCTTCCTCGACCAGGCGAGAAACAATCGCACTTTCGGTGAGGATGCGCTCGGCGCCGTTGAAGGCATTGGCATGGACGGTCTTGTCGACAAAATTGTCGCCGCGATCGGTCTCCGCCAAAGCCACGGGCAGGATCGGCTGGGTCATCTTGCCGATTGAGCCATCGAGCTTGGTGCCCTTGGACACGACCTCGCAGGCGGCGGAGACCGCCCCGCAACGCTTGTGGCCCATGACGACGATCAGCGGCGCATGCAGATGTTCGGTGCCATATTCGATCGTGCCGAGCACATCGGTGTCGACCACGTTTCCGGCATTGCGGGCGACGAAGAGTTCGCCGAGCGTCACGCCGCCGAATACAAGTTCCGGCACGACACGGCTGTCGGAACAGGTCAGCACGATCGCCCAAGGTGCCTGGCTCTTGGCGACGTCCTGCCGGCGCTTGGAAATATTGGCGGCGCAGGCTTCCGTGTCGGCGACGAATTTCTTGTTGCCTTCCTGGAGTTTTGCCAGTGCTTCATCCGGCAGGAGGGCGGGAGCGTTCGAGGCGAATGCCGGCATGGTCATGTCAAAGCCTGCAGTCATGACGGCCACGCCTCCGATGCCGGCAAATTTCAGCAGGGAGCGACGGCTGAGTGGGGAGGAATTGCATTCAAAGCACATGGTATCGGTCCTTTTGCAATATCTGTGGCGGTGAAGTTGGAATGTCCGGATCTCTGCAA
>NZ_NWSW01000090.1:0-3156 GCF_002531805.1 Rhizobium sp. M1
GCCGCCGTTGTCGCTTTTGCCGGAGCCGCCGTTATCGCCCTTGCCCGGACCGTCATTATCACCCTTCCCGTGACCTTCCTTGCCGCCTTTGCCTGGGCCGTCCTTGTCGTGCCCGTGATCCTTGCCACCCTTGTCGCCGCCGTGATGATCACGGTCCTTGCCGCCGTGGTTGCCTTTGCCATGGCCATCCTTGCCATGATCGTGATCCTTGCCGCCCTTGCCGCCCTTGCCGCCCTTGCCGCCGTGATGATCGTGGCCATGGTCGTTGTCGTCACCAGTATTGTCGCCAGAGTTGCCACCGGTGTCGTCGCCGGTGTCGTTTCCGCCATCATCCGCAACCTGATTGCCACTGCCACTCTTGCCGCCGCTTTCGGCAGTGGAACCGGTGCTAGATGTCTTCTGGCCGCCGCCAATGCCTCGGCTGCCGCGATCGTTGTCGTTCGGGTTGAACTTGCTGCCGGCGGGAATTGATCTGGTCGGCATGCACAGCCGGTATTCGAGCGTGCCGCGCACGGCGGAATTACAATTGACGACCGTCGGGGCTGCCATGGTCAGGCTGCTGCTTGCCAGAAGGAAAGCAACGGCGACGCCGAATTTCGATGCTCTGCTGCTCATTTCAATCGTCTCCCAGGGTTAACCGAATGTTAACTGGGAGACCTTCTATACTAACGATCAATTAACGTGAAGAATAAACGATAGCTAATCTGTCCATATTAGATATTACGGTTAAATTTACAAGTATAAAATTTTAATAAATTTTTACTTTGGCCGTGTTATTGTAAAAGTGAAATAAGGGGAATCAGCTATGAAGCGTCTCTTTTCGCTTGCTGTTATTTTATCCTTTCTTGTGCCTTTTCAGGCTGTTGCCGGATCCTCCTTGCCTGTGACGAGAAGTATCGGCGCGCCTGTGGGATTCGCGGCGGCCTGCGCCAAGTATAAGTGGCTGTGCGGCAGGGCGGCGGCCCAACAACTGCACGACGCGGCAGGCATAGCGCTGCTTCAAAAGGTCAACCGGGCCGTCAATGGACGCATCATTCCTGCGGAAGATCGTCCGTCTTCCCACGGGGATGTCTGGTCTCTCCCGGTTGCCGGCCGGGGCGACTGTGAGGACTATGCCCTCCAGAAGATGAAGGAGCTGATCGACGCCGGTTTTCCGTCAAACAAGCTGGCGCTTTCGGTGGTCATCGGCCCGGATGATCAAAATCACGTCGTGCTCATTGCTCGCACGGACGGTGGCGATTACGTGCTCGACAATCTGTCCAGCGCCGTCAGGCTCTGGCGTTCGACGGGCTATACGTTCTTAGCCACCCAGGATTTTCAGTCGCGAACCGGCTGGCGGGTGACGCTTGCCGGTCCCCGTGCCGGCGAATTCTCCTGAACCAGACGCGTCGTGCAAACGCAAAGATGCCTGGCGATCCGGCTCGCGTGCCTGGAAACTGGCCCCATCTCCTGCACCGTCCTGCGGCTTTCGGGCCGTTATCGAGACATATCGAACCTGAGTGGAGAAGCACAATGAACATCGCTGCGACCGCGGCAAAGGCGAAACGGGTGCAGGTCGCGGTAAATTCGACGAAGAATTGTGCGTCTGAAGATCTGCGTTGAACAGGCGCGATGTAAGAATCGGAAACACTTTGTGACTAAGTGCCTCCAAAAGCAGCGCTTTTCGACTTGCTGAATAACAAGACTTGAACGATATTGCCCAGACGTTGAGGACGTCGTCATGATCAGAATGATAGAAGACCCTGCCGAATTGGCTGGCGAAGACATCACTGGCAAATATATTCTCCGCAGGCTGAACTATCATTGGTTCGCTTACGGCAAGGCGGCCATTGTGACCGCCTGCAAGGGAACGATCCTCCACCTCGATCGCGAGGAAACGGTCTATTCCGAGCGTTGGGGCCGTCGCGCATATACGGGGACCGGCAAGCGTTACCCCGGTGGCATCTGTCCCATTTCGGCGGTCGCCTGTGTTTGCGATACGCCCGATGATGTCAATGCGGTCATTCAACTGGATGTCGAAGCGCAGGACGAATTCTATCAGTTGATCGCCAAGACGGAAGCCAGGGTTCGGGCGCTCGCCGCTTCGTCTGGAGCGAGCCAGTTCATGGAAGCGGCCGAATAAGGCAGTTTTTCAGCGATATTCCCCATTGCCGCAACGGCAGTTGCGGAGAACGCGACCTCTGGCTGCAGAGGCGGCGCTGCGATCGGCGTCGACTTTCACCGGCTGCATTGCCATCGGGTTGTTGCGCGCGCTTCGCCTCCTAAATTCCGCGTAGGGTTGCCAGATTTTAGCGGCCGCTGTCGGCAGTGCGGGCGCTTGGCCCGATGATGCTAGGAATGGTCATGACGCAAAAGGACAATCGACCCGGCCGGTCATTGGTGGCCGCGCCACCGATCGGATCGCTGACTATCACCGTCGCGGTGATGTTTGCCGCACTCTTCTGGCCGGCCGGCACACTTGATTGGCCGCGCGGCTGGATCTTCCTCGGCCTTTTTCTTGCGCTGACAGCAATTGCGATCGTCTGGATCTGGCGGACGAATCCCGAGCTGTTTGCGGCGCGCAGCCGATATCAGCGGGGCACCAAGCGCTGGGATGCGGTGGTGGCGACGCTGACGATGTTTCTCTTTGCCGCCATTCTTCCGGTCGGGGCGTTCGACGACGGGCGTTTCCATTGGGCGCCGCAACCCGACTGGGTCGTGCTCGCCGGCTATATCGTGATGATCGTTGGCTATCTCGGCCTGACCTGGGCGCAATCGGTCAACCGGTATTTCGAGCCGACCGTGCGCATCCAGACCGACCGCGACCACAAGGTGATCGACACCGGACCCTATGCCGTCATCCGCCATCCCGGATATGTTTTTGCCATCGTGCTCGCCGCAGGCATGGCGCTGTCGCTCGGCTCGCTCTATGCGCTGATCCCGGTGGGGCTGCTGGTCGTTGTGCTGTTCGGCCGGACGCTGGGGGAAGAAATGGAGTTGCGCCGTGGGCTCGAGGGGTACGAGGAGTATATGGATCGGGTGCGCTGGAGGTGGGTTCCCGGTGTCTGGTAAGGGGGACGGCGCCAGCGGTTGCCGGCCCGCGATTGTTCTCAGGAAGGCAAAGCGCCACCTCTCTCCGACCTCATCCTTGTACGTTGCCGTTGTTGTATAATGCGG
>NZ_NWSW01000091.1:0-3056 GCF_002531805.1 Rhizobium sp. M1
TCTCGCAGTCCGGCGAAACCGCCGATACGCTGGCATCGCTGCGTTACTGCCGCGACAACGGCCTGAAGATCGGCGCCGTCGTCAATGTCCGCGAATCGACGATCGCCCGCGAATCCGACGCCGTCTTCCCGATCATCGCTGGCCCCGAAATCGGCGTCGCCTCGACCAAGGCCTTCACCTGCCAGCTTGCTGTGCTGGCGTCGCTGGCGATCGGCGCCGGCAAGGCACGTGGCACGGTGAGCGCTGAGGAGGAGAGGGCGCTGGTGCGTCATCTCGCCGAAATGCCGCGCATCATGAGCCGGGTGCTCAACCTCATCCAGCCGCAGATGGAAAGCCTTTCACGCGAACTGTCGAAATGTAAGGACGTGCTTTATCTTGGCCGCGGCACCAGCTTCCCGCTCGCCATGGAAGGCGCGCTGAAGCTCAAGGAAATCTCCTACATCCACGCCGAAGGTTATGCCGCCGGCGAATTGAAGCATGGGCCGATCGCGCTGATCGACGAGAACATGCCCGTCATCGTCATCGCCCCCTACGATCGTTTCTTCGAAAAGACCGTCTCGAACATGCAGGAGGTTGCAGCCCGCGGCGGCCGTATCATCTTCATCACCGACGAGGCGGGTGCGGCAGCCTCGAAACTGCCGACGATGGCGACGATCACCCTTCCCGTGGTCGACGAAATCATCGCGCCGATGATCTTCTCGCTGCCGATCCAGTTGCTCGCCTATCACACCGCTGTCTTCATGGGCACCGATGTCGACCAGCCCCGCAATCTGGCGAAATCCGTGACTGTTGAGTAAGCCTGAAACGCCGCGACCTGCTGCGTCGGACTTGCGGCCACAACAGCGCGTGATCACACAATCTGTCCACTACTGCAGATTAGTGTTTGATCTCAGGTCGACTCACGCGCCTCACTTCGTTAAAAGGCGCAACGAGGTGACGCATGACCGATTCAAAAGATCAGCAAAAAGAAGACGAACGGCCGACGAAGCCGCCACTTCCGAAAGGCGAGAGATTTTTCGATCCTTGGGAGGAGGAGTTTCGCCGAATCTACAAGCAGGACGATAAGGCATTCGATTTTTAATAAGGGGACGGCTCCCACCGCTACGCGCTGTTGTGCCAAAGATCTTACCCATATTTAGTTGATCTTCAACAAGTGCCGAGGGTACGCTATCGTATTTCCCTTAGCCCGTCGCTATCCGCCGGCATGACAAATCAAGCCATAACCAAGGCGGCCTCACCCGCTTCCGTTCAAGGGCGCCGGCGGAAGCAAGACATCTAAACTATTTTTGATTAATGTCCTCGGTACACGCCAGCCAGTCGTCGATCGCCTGGCGCTCAAGCCAGTACTGAAATAACCTCCCGGTATTCAGAAGGCGACCAAGCGATCCGGGACTACGGCAAGATTGTCGGCAGCGCGATACTCTCAGCTTGCGTCAGCGCAATGATCAGCTCGCGGACAAGTCTCGCGTTCGCGCGCGTTTCGTAGGCCTCGACCCCATTCCAAAGTGCCTCGCTGGCCTAGCGACCGGATGGGCGGCCAATTGTCTCCTGAAGCCAGAGCCAACTATGGACGCCGTCCGGGAGGCAAGCTCTTCGTGCATCAGTTCGGGAGCGTCGTCGCGATAGCTTAATGAGGTACCGGTCCGCTCATCTATCGTGCGGCGCGATGGCGATTCGCGACGCCCGACACTACGCTGCGACCTGCCCGTCGGCTCATCACCTACGCTCTAACGAACAGGCCGCGTGGCACCTTACTGCTCAGACCCGATCGTTAAAAGTAGAATTCATCGCTTCCCTGCCGCACGTTTTGCGTGTTTTGATTGATTATCCGAAACCAGAAAAGAACAAAATCGTAACATAATTGCCACTGACACCTCCGACCTTGTCAGCTCGGGCCAGGGAGACAGTGCAGCGAACGCCAGGCCTTCGTCGCGGCGGCTGTCTATTTTTATGACACGCTACATGTTCCTGAACTGCGGTCAAGACGATGTCGGAATTACCTGCCTAGGGACGTGCCCTTTAACTACAGGGACCCACCAGGAGCGTGCGGCGAACAAATTAACTTACCAACTTCCGATAGATAAGCGGTGCGGAAGACCTTGATTTCCGATTATTTCAGTTGCGCTCGTTGTAGAAAATGACAAGAAGGTGATTGTCTGATTGATCTGCGAGACGCTGGGAAGCAATGCCTGAAAATACCCCCACTGAGACGCCACGCTCAGCATGGTTCTTAGTGCCGATGCAGGCGCTTGTCGCCCCTCTGCTGGCGATGCCGCGTGCCGCCAAACGCGCGCTCGCCTTGCTGGTGGATTCAAGCTTTTGCGTCCTGACGATCTGGCTGGCTTATTGCTTCCGCCTGAACGAATGGACCGTCCTGACCGGCGTGCAGTGGTTACCGGTCTTCGTTTCCCTGTGCATGGCCCTTCCCATCTTCGTCGTTATGGGCATGTATCGGGCAATTTTCCGTTACGCCGGTCTTGCCGCCTTCATCGCGGTTCTTAAGGCTATCGCGATTTACGGCGTCGCCTTCATGACGATATTTACGGCGCTCAGCGTCCCGGGCGTTCCGAGAACCGTCGGTATTCTCCAGCCCTTCCTGCTGCTGATCGCGATCGGTCTGTCTCGGTTGGGTATCCGCTATTGGCTCGGCGATACCTATCAGCGGATACTGCACCAGAATACGCTCGCCAAGGTGCTGATCTACGGAGCAGGGAATTCCGGCCGACAACTCGCCGGCGCTCTGACGAACAGCGCCGAACTCAATGTCGTCGGCTACCTGGATGATGATCCGCGTCTTAAGGGCGGCATCATGGGCGGCTTGCCGATCTACGACCCGTCGGACCTTCCGGTGCTCGCCGAAGCTCTTGGCGTGCACAACGTGCTTCTTGCCCTTCCCTCTGCATCACGGCAGCGGCGCAACGAAATCCTCGAGCGCATCCGCAAAGCCAGGGTGAATGTTCGCACATTGCCGGATCTGACGGCGCTTGCTCAGGGCCGTGTCGCCGTCTCCGACATTCGCGAGCTGGAGATCGAAGACCTGCTGGGCCGGGAAGCGG
>NZ_NWSW01000092.1:0-2842 GCF_002531805.1 Rhizobium sp. M1
CCGGCGATGGTGTCGGCGATTGCCGTCAATGCCTCCGGCACGCCTTCGAGACGTTTGAAGCGCAGGGTTCCTTCGACCATGTCGTTGGTGATCTTGGCGGGATCGGCAAACAGCCGCTCGAGCACGTTCAGAAGCGGCCGGCGCCGTTCGGCGGCGACGAAGTCGACCAGGAAGTCGCGGCTCATCTGCCGGCTCAAGCCGACCGGCGCGATCAATGTCAGCGACGCCACGCGCGACGGCTGGGCGGCGGCGATCCGTGCGGCGACGGCGCCGCCGAAGGAATGGCCGACGAGATGGAGCCTGCCGGGCGCGAGATCCCGGAGCGCGGCGCTGACGGCCGAGGCTATCTTGGCAAGCACATCACCGTCGACGGGCGACGAGGCGCCGTGCCCCGGCAGATCGACCGCGACCGTGCGGATGGTTTCGGCCAGCGGCGGCTGGTTGAACAGCCAGGTCGACAGATCGCCGCCGAAGCCGTGCAGGAACAGGACGACATCGTCGCCCTCGCCGGCTTCGAGCAGGTTGACCGTGCCGCCCTCGACCTCGACGATGCGCGGTGCTGCGCTGCCGGCGTCACCGCCCTCGCCCGCCCCCAGCCGGTCGGCATAGGTTTCGATGAAGGCGTCGATCTCTTCAGTGGTCGCGGCATCGTCGGTGATGACGCCGGCCAGGGCGCCGACCGGCGCCGTCGTGCCCTGCTGCAGCACGATGCGCCGCAAGGTGCCGCTTGCCGCCGCCTCCAGGACATTGGTGACCTTGGTCGTCTCGATCTCGAGGATTTCCTGACCGCGGGCGATGGTGTCGCCCTCATTGACCATCCATTGGGTGATCGTGCCTTCGGTCATCGTCATTCCCCATTTGGGAACAGTGACAGCTTCGATAAGCGACATGGGCTTTACCTCTTTACGATGGATCTGGCGGCCTTGGCCACGGCGTCGGGCGTCGGCACATAGACGTCTTCGAGATTGGGGGCGTAGGGAACCGGCGTGTGCGGCGCCGTCACCAGCTTGATCGGCGCCTTCAGCGCGTCGAAGCATTTGTCGGCAAACAGCGCCGAGATGTCTGTGGCGACGCTGCAGCGCGGATTGGCCTCGTCGACGATGACGATGCGGCCGATCCCTTCGGCGACATCGAGCAGGGTCTCCTCGTCGAGCGGCGAGGTGGTGCGGGGATCGACGACGCAGGCGGAGATGCCGTCGGCCGCAAGCTGGCGGGCCGCTTCCTCGGCGACGCCGACCATCCGTCCGATCGCCACGATCAGCACATCCTTGCCGTCGCGCACCACCCGGGCTTCGCCGAACGGGATGGTATAGGAGGCGTCCGGCACCTCGCCGACGGTGTCGTAAAGCATCTTGTGTTCGAGGAAGATGACCGGGTCATCGTCACGGATGGCCTGCAGCAGCAGCCCCTTGGCGTCATAGGGATTGGAGGGGATGACGACCTTCAGGCCCGGAATATGGGTGAAGATCGGATAGAGCGCCTGGGTGTGCTGGGAGCCGGAACGGCTGCCGGCGCCATAGGTGGCCCGAATGACGAGCGGCGTCTTGGCGCGGCCGCCGAACATATAGCGGAACTTGGCGGCCTGGTTCATGATCTGGTCGAGGCAAACGCCGACAAAGTCGACGAACATGATCTCGGCGATCGGGCGCAAGCCGGTCAGGGCAGCGCCGGCGGCGGCGCCGATGAAGGCGGCTTCGCTGATCGGCGTATCGCGGATGCGCTCGGGCCCGAACGCATCGAGCAGTCCGCGGGTGACCCCGAACGGGCCGCCCCAGGCGTCCTTGACGCCGTTGGCGCCGGCGCCGCCTGTCAGATCCTCACCCATCATGATCACGCGCGGGTCACGGGCCATTTCCGAATGGAGCGCCTCGTTGAGGGCCTGGCGGAAGGATTTCTTGGGCATGATCGTCGTCCTTACAGATACTTGACGTAGACGTCGGTGGTCAGAGCCGACAAGGGCGGGAAGGGTGCGGCCCGCGCGGCAGCGACGGCGCGGTTGATTTCGGCGTCAACCGCCTGATCGACGGCGTCGAGTTCGGCCGCCTCGAGCAGCGACACCTCGGCGACCCGCTTGCGGAAGTTGGTCAGGCAGTCGCGCTCCCGGCGCATCGCCGCCTTTTCCTCCGGTGTGCGGTAGTTGTCGGGATCGCCGCTATAGTGGCCGTAATAGCGCGGCACATGGACATGCAGCATCGTCGGCCCGCCACCGTTGCGGGCGCGCCCAACGGCCTCGCCGGCCGCCTCATAGACGCTGAACACATCCGTCCCGTCCACCTCGATGGCGGGGATGTCGAAGCTTTCGGCGCGGCGGGTGAAGCTGCCGGCGGAGACGTGCTCGTTGGCGGTGGCTTCGCCGAAACCATTGTCCTCGATGACGAAGACGATCGGCAGCATCCAGATCTTGGCAAGGTTGAAGCTCTCGGACATGACGCCCTCGTTCATCGCGCCGTCGCCGGCAAAGGCGACGGCGACGTGCCTGGTGCCGAGAAGCTTGGCGCTCAGGGCTGCGCCGCAGGTGATCGGCGCGCCAGCCGCGACGATGCCGTTGGCGCCGAGCATGCCCTTGCGCAGGTCGGCGATGTGCATCGACCCGCCCTTGCCGCCGCAGGTGCCGCTCGCCTTGCCGAACAGTTCCGCCATCATGCTGTCGATATCGACGCCCTTGGCGATCGAATGACCATGGCCGCGATGGGTGGAGGAGATGTAGTCGCCCTCGTCGAGATGCAGGCAAACCCCGACGGCGCTTGCCTCCTCACCGGCATAAAGATGGGTGTTGCCGGGAATGTCGCCGGTCGCCATCTCGTCCATCACCCGCTCCTCGAAGCGGCGGATCATCCGCATG
>NZ_NWSW01000093.1:0-2781 GCF_002531805.1 Rhizobium sp. M1
GCCGGATATGACCCGGATTGAACAGGATCTGCTCTAGTTCGATCAGCAACCCTTTGACGGTGAAGATTCCTGGTTATTCACCTGGTGGATCAATGCCATACAAACAATCAATTTTACGAAGCCATGGGATGTTATTAAACACCTCGATTATGAATTGGGGACCCCATGATGTTGCTCCACCGAGAGCAGCCGAGGGCAAGGTCACAGACCTGGCCGGTAAATGGAGACGAACATGGCCAACGTGGAACTGCAGAAGGCGCTCTCGTCTGCCAATCAAGCGCCGAGACATAGCTCTGGGTCCTTTCTTCGCCTACTGCAGGAGCCTCGTCGCATTAAACCGAATACCAGCTTTAATACATTTGGGTCGCCACAAAAGCTGAACAACCACTATCCGATCTTGCCAATCCTTGGCTTCTCAAAAGTGAACGGAGCTGTGGGTATGCGAGATGGGGTGTTACCCACCGCGAAGTCATACATGAATACGAAGGATTCAATGTCATTTCAACGTGAGCATTATGATCAGCTCATCGGCGTCAGCATCGTTTTTTAGAACCAGCAGCTTTTCGATGATTCCTGGCGAAAGACATCGGGGCCACCCTCCGGTCTTGGTCACCGAAAATTCGCCGCCAAACTTGGAGACATTTAAATGACAAACTCTCTTCCCGCAAAGCTGATGGTTGGTATCTTCGACCATTTGGACGAGGACGGAAGGGAGATTGCGCGCCAGTATGAAGATCGGATGAAGTTGGCAGAGGTCTGCGATCGCCTTGGCTTTTATGGATATCACGTCGCAGAGCACCACTGTACTCCCCACGGCAGAGGACCTTCGCCGAATCTATTTCTAGCAAGCGTAGCTCAGCGCACGCAGCATCTTCGTCTCGGTCCTTTGGTTATGCTGTTGAACCTTTATCATCCGTTACGTGCGTTTGAAGAAATTTGCATGCTGGATCATCTGAGCGGTGGCAGGCTCGAGTTGGGCATGGGGCGCGGCTCCTTACCAATCGAATGGAGCTTTTTCGGTATTGATGAGGAGGTGGCGACATCGCGCTATCTCGAAGCCAGCGAGATCGTCATCCAAGCGATGAAGGAAGGAGCTCAGGCTCTTTCCTACAAAGGCGACCACTTTGAACTAGACAAAGTCCCGTTGATGTTGCGGCCACACCAACGTCCTCAGCCTCCGACATGGATTACAACCAGTCGTCCTGAGGTTGCGCGCTGGGCGGCTGAGAACGATACAAATCTTGCCTGCGGGGGCCCTGCTTCTGCTGTTCGCCAGATCACTGATGCCTACCGAGCACACGAGAGACGTACCGCCGGGGGCAGGAAACGGGCGCCGTTCCTTGGGTTGGTCCGAATGGTGGTGGCCGGCAGCACGACGAAGCATGCCATTTCGCTCGCGGCCCCGGCTTATCAACGGTGGCTTCGGAGTTTTAGGTTTCTGTACGAGATTAACGGGATACAGACTCCTCAGAACCTCCCGCCGGATTTTGATGCAGCAGTAGACTGTCAGTTGTGCGTAGTTGGTACTGCTGCTTCAGTTAGGCAAGATCTTCTCGATCATGTCGAGGAAGCAGGTGCTAATTATCTTCTTTGCCAGCTGGCGTTTGGTGATTTGCCATTGGAGGCTTCCTATTACACTGCAACGAGCGTTCACTCTGGAGTTATGGCTTAATCTGGACTGGCCTCAGGTTGCTTTCCGATCACAGAGATTAAGTCTCTGTGGCCGCGCCCTCAAATCGATTGAGGAGCGCCAAGGCGAATTCAGCCATCGCCGTAGGAACAGCCATTGTGGAATGGGCTGCACTATTGGATAGTTAAAAGATATGCGATTTAAGGGCCTCGATCTAAATCTCCTTGTCGCGCTCGATGCACTAATGATTGAGCGCAACCTTACTGCGGCGGCACGTAGCATTAATCTGAGCCAGCCCGCAATGAGTGCAGCCGTCCGCCGGCTCCGCTCCTATTTCCGCGATGAACTATTTACGATGCGTGGTCGTGAGTTCGTTCCAACTCCGCGTGCGGAAGACCTCGCGCCTGCGATTCGTGAGGCTTTACAGCATATTCGGCTCAATATCATACCCTGGGATAAATTTACTCCTGATCAATCAGATCGTCATTTCCGAGTAAGCTTATGCGATTTCGTTACAGTTGTTCTTTTTCAGAAGATACTGGAGCGTCTTGCGCGGGAAGCACCCGGCATTAGTTTTGACTTGCTGCCTCTTACTGACAATCCAGACGAGCTTTTGCGACGCGGCGACGTAGACTTCCTTATTAGCCCACCGTTATTCATGTCGAGCGCGCACCCTAAGATAGACCTATTTCAGGAACGACTGACTTGCGTCGGCTGCAGTAATAACAAACAACTTGAGGAAGCCCTTACTGCCGAGGAGTATTCTTCAATGGGGCACGCGGTAGTTAGGTTCGGTCGGACGCAGCAGCCTACCATAGAAGATTGCTTCTTGCAGGAGCATGGCCTCAAGAGGCGGGTCGAAGTCGTTGTTTCAAGCTTTAGCATGATCCCCGCCGCCCTAATGGGCACCGATCGCATCGCAACCGTTCCGTTACGACTAGTTGGGCTTTTTGAGGACACGATACCATTGCGGATGACTGCGCCCCCGATAGCGCTGCCGACATTCACCGAGGCAGTCCAATGGCCGGTACTTCACGACAAAGATCCGGCAAATATCTGGATGCGAGATATAATGGTTCAGGAGGCAGCGCGATTGCCGTGACCATCCTGAAACCTAGAGCAGGTCCTGCGATCGATGAATCGAATGTGAG
>NZ_NWSW01000094.1:0-2721 GCF_002531805.1 Rhizobium sp. M1
CTCACATTCGATTCATCGATCGCAGGACCTGCTCTAGACCGATGGCATTGGTTATCTCGGCAGCAAGCTCTATCACCGGAATGACAGAACCGGCAGATCCCTGAACCGAGAACATGCGTTAGGGGCAGCGGCGTCGCCTCTGCTAACCCCCGGATTTCCGGGATCAACGTCGTCTTCATGCAGAACTGCTGGCTGCCAGATGGAAACCGATAATATCCTGCGGTGAATTATGACATAATTCATTAAAACTCTTCCCATTCCTTAGTCGCGACAGCGGCTGTAGTACGTCCGCCGAAGGCGCCGGCAAGCTTCTGGGAGAGGGCACGCGCTGGCGAGGCGGCCGGCTTACCGTTCTGGTGGGCAACACGCCGTACAGAAGTCGAACCGTCGAGCCTGAAGCGCGCAATAAGCCGCGCCAGATTGGAAGCCTCATCCGCCAACCGGTTGGTGGCCGCCGTCGATTCTTCCACCATCGCCGCATTCTGCTGGGTTGTCTGATCCATCTGGTTGACCGCAGTGCTGACTTCCGCCAGCCCGGTCGATTGCTCTCGTGCCGCTGTCGAGATCGTATGAACGTGCTCGTTCACCTTGATCACGTGGCCTCGGATTAGACCAAGGGCATCGCCTGTGGCCGTTACCAGCCTGACCCCAGTTTTGACCTCGTCGCCGGACCGGTTGATCAGCGCCTTGATATCCTTGGCGGCAGTGGCGGAGCGCTGTGCCAGTTCACGCACCTCCTGAGCCACAACGGCGAAACCCTTTCCAGCGTCACCCGCACGCGCCGCCTCGACGCCGGCGTTAAGGGCCAAAAGATTGGTCTGGAAGGCGATCTCGTCAATGACGTTAATGATCTGGCCGATTTCATCCGAGGCCTGCTCGATGCGGCCCATGGCGGCGACCGCGTCTTTGACAACCGCGCTCGACTGCTCGGTGCTTCTGCGTGCCTCATCGACCATATGGCTGGCTTCCGTGGCTCTTTCTGTCGAGCTTTTTACCGCCACCGTGATTTCCTCAAGCGCCGAAGAGGTCTCCTCCAGAGCCGCGGCTTGCTGTTCCGTGCGCTTTGAAAGGTCGCCTGAGGCGATGCGCATCTCGCCGGCTCCGCCGTTGATCGTGTCGACGGCGGAGCGAACCTCGCCTAATACGGATCGAAGGGCTGCCATGGTGGCGTTGACATTACTCTTCAGTTCACCAAAGGCTCCCTGAAACTCGCCGCACATGTTTTCCGTCAGATCCCCATCGGAAAGCGCTGAGATAACTCGGCGAGTTTCGGCGATGCCCCGGTCAACAGAGGTGACCAGCTCGTTGACGCTTCCTGCAAAACGGTCGAGAGCCGCATCGCCGTATTTCTTGGTGATGCGATGGGTGAAGTCACCGGCTACGGCGGCTGACACCACCTCGGCAATGCTCGACTGCAAGTCGGCGCTCTTGGCCTGCAACGCGGCCTCCTGCGCGTTCAGATCGCGGGCCTTGATGCTGTTTTGCTTGAATACCTCAACGGCTCTCGACATCTTGCCGATTTCGTCGGCGCGCATTGCGAAAGGAACCTCAGTGTCGAGATTACCATCTGCCAGTACGCCCATCGTGGTAGTCAACCGCGAGATCGGATCGGTAATCTTCCGGATGCAGTAAAGCAGGGCTATAATGCCCGTCGTAGTTGCCAGCGCCATGGCAAGAATGGTGACCAAAACCGTCGATGAAACGGCGCCCATCGTGTTTCCGACGGCCGCGACTCCACCACGCTTGTTAACTGCGACATCCTGGTCAAGGAGCGCTCCACTATCATTATACAGTTTCGTCGTGGCGTCACTCGTTAGAAGAGCAAATGCTTCATCCTTCTTGCCTGCCTGCATTAGTTTAACAATCCGCTCGCCATCCTCCTGATATTGCGTCCACAAAGCGGAGAATTCGTCATAGGCCTGACGCTCCTCGCCGGATGTCACCATCGGCTCATATTCACCACGGGCATTCGCCAGATCCTCCATCTTCTGGCGGAAGGTGGTGATATTATGCGCAAGGCTCGTCGAATCTGATGATTTTGTCACCAGCCTGAACTGCAGGATGCGGTAGTCCCCGGTGATCGTATTGATCCGATTTATCACATCGATCGATGGCAGCCAGTTGCTGGCAACTTCGGATATATTGCTCCTAATGGACAGTAGCTTGACGATACTCACGATGCCCTGGCCCGCCGCGAGAAGAGAGAGTAGAACAAATATCAAAGATAAAGCGAGTCTAATGGACTTGGGCATAAAGGCAAACCTTTTAGGTGAGGTGGACGATCGACTTGTCTACTCAAATCTTCCAATTGCCGTTTCATTCATTCGAACGGCAGATCAATCTTGTGGGTCTGTGACATAGCTGAGAATACCTATTGGTTGCGTTGGTTAATGAAGCCTTTCCTGCCCGTCTCGAATGCAAAAAGACGACGTTTTAAGGATAGTCAGGCGTCCAATGGATCGTCCGCGCTTACAAGGAGGATGCAGCCGGCAAAATTTCATTTGGCGCCGTTCGAAGAGCATCATCGTTTTCAGCAACCAAGTTTCGCCCCGCCACGAGCCCCCGACCTAGAGCAAGTCCTGCGATCGATGAATCGATTGTGATGTGACGGCGTCCATCGAAGCTGATTCAACATCCACAGAGAAGAGGTGGATGATGGGACAAGCACTGAGCGATGATCTTCGAATACGGGTTTTGAAAGCGTCTGCGGCGGGCATGTCG
>NZ_NWSW01000095.1:0-2481 GCF_002531805.1 Rhizobium sp. M1
GTAAGCGGTGACGTGAGGCCGTTACTTCTTGAAGTTCCAGGGCATCAGAGCCTCGAGATCGCTTGATGGCCAACCTGCGGCGATACGCTCAAGCGTCTGCGTCAGCCAGGCCAGCGGATCGACTTCGTTCATCTTGGCGGACTGGATGAGCGTAGAGAGCGTGGCCCAAGTCCTTCCGCCCCCTGCATTTCCGGCAAATAGGCTGTTCTTCCGGACAATTGCCTGGGGTCTGATTGCACGCTCAACAATGTTGGAGTCTATTTCGATGCGCCCGTCATGGAGGAACTGTTCGAAGGCTTCCCGTCGATTAAGGGCGTAGCGAATGGCCTCGGCGAGCTTTGATTTTCCAGAGATGCGGGGCAGCGTGTCCTGCCAGAGTTTGTAGAGATCGGCAACGACTGCAGCGGAGGCCACTTGGCGGGCGGCAACGCGAACATCGGGGCTTTGTCCACGCACCTTTTCTTCGATCGACCAAAGTGCGCCCATCTTTTCGATTGTCGCCGTTGCCACCTTGGAACTGTCGTTCGCGTGCAGTTCGTAAAACCGACGGCGACCATGCGCCCAGCATCCTGCCAATAGAGCGCCGTCGTTTCCACCGTCAGGGCGGGCAACACGGTTATAGGCAGTGTATCCGTCGATTTGCAGGATACCGCGATAGCCTTCGAGATGCCGAGCGACACAATCGCCGGATCGACTGTCTTCAAAACGATAGGCCACCATCGGCGGGCCACTGCCGCCGAACGGTCGATCGTCCCGCGCGTACGCCCATAAATACGCTGTCTTTGCCGACCCCGATCCGGGAACAAGTGTCGGTAATGTCGTCTCGTCGGCGAATATTCGTTCACCTCGTTTGATCTGGCTGAAGGTGTAGTCCGCGAGGATCTCAAGTTCGAACCCGAGCTTACCCATCCACCGCGCCATGATACCGCGCTCGACGTCGACATGGTCGCGCAGGAAGATCGCCTCCTGTCGATAGAGCGGCAACCCGTCGCCATATTTGGAAACCGCGATATAGGCGAGCAGCGCTTCCGTCGGAATGCCACTTTCAACGATATGCGCCGGCGCCGATGCCTGGATGACACCGTCCTCATTTTTGAAGGCGTACTTCGGGCGATGCGTGACGATCACCCGGAACTTTGGCGGAATGAAATCAAGCCGCTCGGAGGTATCTTCACCGATCAGAACCTTCTGCTTACCCGCATTCTCGGGAAGCTCGTCCGGCTCGATGACCACATGGACTCGCTCCAGATGCGGAGGGAAGCCCTTGCGTGGACGCGGCGCACGCTTTGCAGCGGCTGGATTGCGACCCTTGGCAACCAGCGCCTCGATCGCGGCGATGCCGGTGTCGATTTCTTCGAAGACAAACGCGCCTTGCTCATCGAGATCCGCGTCAATGGTCTTGCCCTGCTTTTCCGAGCGGCGGCCATACCGGTAACGATTGAAGGCTTTGAGGATCAGCTTGAGCTTGGCGATCTGTTCGTCCGCGTCCGCATTACGGGCCTTCAGATCAGCAACTTCGTCTTCCAGAACATCGGCGCGCGCAGCCTTTGCTGCCATCGCCATGACCATGGCTTTCAGCGCATCAACGTCATCAGGAAGCTCGATATCGGCTGGTGTCATGCCCTTATGTAGAGCATATTTCGGCGAGATTTTCCCTCAGTTTCAGCCGCCTGATTCACTCTGCCGCAGGGCTTTACCCAGCACATTCCGGCCGCTTTACTGCAACCGTGCGCACGCGCTTCCAGTCCATCCCATCGACCAGCGCCATCAGTTGGGCGTGGTTGAGCTGCACGCGGGCATGCCCGATTTTCGGCCAGACGAACCGATTTTTTTCGAGCCGCTTCGAATATAGGCAGACGCCTGAGCCATCCCACCAGGCGATCTTGATTCTGTCTGCTCTTTTGGCGCGGAAAACGTAGAGCGAGCCATTGAAGGGATCGCTTCCAGCATCACGCACCAGCGCCAAAAGACTGTCCGGACCTTTGCGGAAGTCAACCGGATGACTGGCCAAGAAGACCTTCGTGCCAGCCGGGATCATGCAGAGCGTACCGCGCGGATCAGCCTGACGAGATGGGGCTCGTCGATCGCAACATTCACCCGGATCACAGCGTCGCCGATCATGATGTCCGCGGTGGAGCTTTCGCCCCGAGCCGTATCAACAACAGCCTCCGCTTTCAGTCGGGCATTGCGCCGCCACGTGAACAATTGCGATGGGTCGATCCCTATGCGCCTCGCTATCGCAGAAACGCTCGCACCCGCCTCCATGCTTTCGGCTACCGCCTGAGCCTTCAACGCATCTGACCAACGTCGAACCTCTCGCGGCGCGCCCTCCAGGCGACCCGCAACGGCTTCGATCATATGGAACGTTCTATGTTCGGACATGGGTTCAGACATAGCAATTCATACCAAGCTCATTCCCTGAGCTCACACGAATAAGCCCGATCCCCCGCTATTGCCAGACGGGGTCAATGCACCGCTTAC
>NZ_NWSW01000096.1:0-2453 GCF_002531805.1 Rhizobium sp. M1
CGGAGGCATTGACGGCAATCGCCGACACCATCGCCGGAGAAGACGGCCAGTTGCTGTCGATCCGTGAGACGCTTGCCGGTCTTAACTGCCCCGTCATGCTGATCTGGGGCGAACAGGACCAGATCGTGCCCGTCCCAGACGCCGGCACCCTCCCGGCAAACCTCACCCTGCGCATCCTGCCCGATACCGGCCATATGCCGCAAATGGAGGCATCCGCCACCGTCAACCAGGCAATCCTCGAAAATATCAGGAAAGCCTCAAATTAATCGGGCAACGCCCGCCAAGCTGTTCAAGCAGCTAACGGAAAATAGGCGGTGCACCAGCTGCTGACTGGTAACCGCCCCTCGCCAAACACAGTAAAAGGAAGGCATTTGTCGTGAGTGATTATAGCGGTAAGGTGGTGGTCATCACAGGCGCAGGCTCCGGAATGGGGCGTGCCATGGTCGGGGAATTTGTGTCCAGGGGAGCCTACGTCGCCGCTCTGGACATCAATCTGGCTCGCGCTGTCGAAACGGTCGAAAAGCTTTCTACGCCGGATAGGGCCTATCCGCTGCAGGCAGACGTGAGCGACGCCGGAAGCGTCGAAAGCGCTGTCAAAGCGACCATCGAGCGCTGGGAAAGAATCGATCTTCTTTGCAACAACGCCGGAATTCTGGACGGGCATGCTCCTGCCCACGAGGTCAGCCTCGAGGAATGGAACAGGGTTCTGGCCGTCAATCTTACCGGGCCTTTCCTCATGGCCCGAGCCGTTATTCCGCATATGCTTTCGCAGGGGAAA
This sequence comes from Rhizobium sp. M1, assembly GCF_002531805.1. Lineage (NCBI taxonomy): Bacteria > Pseudomonadati > Pseudomonadota > Alphaproteobacteria > Hyphomicrobiales > Rhizobiaceae > Rhizobium > Rhizobium sp. M1. The sequence continues at coordinate 779 of NZ_NWSW01000096.1, forward strand.
GGTGCAATCATCAACACCTCGTCGACGTCCGGGTTCAGCGCAGCCGGCGGCGGGTCGGCTTATACCGCTTCCAAGCACGGCGTCATCGGCTTGACGCGCCAGATGACCTTCGAATACGGCGCGCGCGGGATCCGCGTGAACGCGATTTGCCCCGGAGCCACCGCAACGCCCTTGGCTCTGCCGGAACACAACGCCGCATCGCCCGATATGGATCTTGCAATCAGCAAAGTTCCCGCGCGTCGCTGGTGCCAACCGGAAGAAATCGCAAAACTGGCCGCCTTTCTCGGCAGCGACGACGCCGATTACGTTCATGGAAGCGCCTATGTGATGGATGGCGGATGGCTTACGGCCGCGCGAGACCCGTTCTAATGTTCGACTTCGTGGCACCCGCTGAGCCTGAAGGACCGTTTAAGTCGGCACTGACGTGTTGAGCTTTCGCAAGTTTGGCATCGATCGCAGCGATCGGTGGTGCTTGCGCCACCGCAACCTGTTGACTTGAACGATGTCGCGACATTCACTGCGTCACCCACTGTAAGGATTATGTAATGAGCCTTCCGCCTCGTGTGATGACCGCGCGCAATCTGTTCAAGCAGCATTTGGATCAACGCGATTGGTCCGACTTGACCCCGGGCCGGCGCCGAATTCTCGAGGTGTTCTTAAAGCTCGCGACCTACGAAGGTTATTCGGCGGTGACGATGCGGCTGCTCGCCAAGGAGGCCAACGTCAAGGCTTCCAGCATCTATTTTCACTTTCCCGAGGGACGCAGTGAAATCGTCGCAGAGTCGCTGCGCTGGCACTACAGCAACTGGGGATATGCCGTACTCGAGGCGATCGACAAAACAAACAGCGTCGACGAGTTCTGGGATGCCCTCGTAGTTACAGCCGCAAAACGGCAGATTTCGCATCCTGCAAGCGATCTATGGGATCTCCTTGTCCGAATGGACCGGATCGGAGGGTTCCTGGAAATCGAGTTCCGTCATGAGATCGATCACTGGCTGGATCTTTGTGCCGGCCTGTTTGAAACGGCAGCAGAGGAAATGGGATATCTTCCGAGCAAACGCACTGTTCGCGCCATAATGGCGCTGCTGGATGCGGCAAGTACGTGGTGCGAATGGTCGGGGGATCCAGCCGAACTCGAGGCATGTGCCGACCAGGCCGTGTTGCTGTCACGGACGATCCTGACGTCGCAGGAAAAGATTGCTCGGGCCGCGCGTATCTGCAGCGGGGGATAAAGCGGCCGGTTTGATGGCAAGCATTGCGAGGAACGGCAAAGGGAAGGGAGGAGATATGCTTGACCGCCTCGGGTCGTCGCGGCATGCCTCCGCTCCGGCGGACCCCCGCCAGATTGTCAGTATGGGCGATCCCGGGATGCTTCAGCGGTGTAAATCCGCCGTCTCCTGGCCCTCGTCGCCAAGAACGTAATATCTGAAAGCCGCCAGTTTCGCTTCAGCCTGCCGGTTTTGCAATTCGCTCAGAACATTACTCTCGTGTGCGACAAAGGTCGCAACCGCGCGCAGGTTCAATAGCATGGCGACACCGATCGCGAGGGCTATGAGAACGATGACCCGATCACCGGAAATTTCGCCGTAGTAGCGCATCTCTATTCCCCCTTTTCGATCATCTTACGCCGATCGAATCCGCCGTCAACGAAAATGTAATCGTTGACATCGAGTTT
>NZ_NWSW01000097.1:0-2439 GCF_002531805.1 Rhizobium sp. M1
TTATACAACAACGGCAACGTACAAGGATGAGGCTCTCGTGGACGCCGGCGCCTTGGCAACGCCCGCGGACGAGACCAATGGCGCGGCTTCCTCGTCGCTATTCCAGCCGCCGCGCCTCCATCGGGGCCTCCTGCCTGAAGCCGTCGAAACAGCGGCCGCCGTGCAAAGCGAGCTCGCTGTCGGCCAATGCCAGCAGCCGGCTGCCGTCACCCTGCACCGCCAGCGTGAATGCAGCATCGAACTCGGCTGCGAGCCGTGCATCGAGCTTCCTGATGAGACGCGGCGCCCACTTGCCGCGGCCGGTCCATATGCCGCGCCCAAGCAGGATCAGATCGGCAAGTCTCGGGTAGAGCAGCGCGGCGATGGCGGCGATTTCTTCCGGCGGGCGGTCGCCGCGCAGGTCATCGGCGAGATCAGTGACATGATAGCGCAGCATGTCGTAACCCGCGCCGGCAAGCGGTTTCGGCCCTGCGGCGAGCACATCCGCCGCCTTTGCCTGGATCAGGCGCGCACGCTCGGCGTCCGGCCCGACGATGCTGCCCGTCGCAACCATGTTGACCATGACGGGACAGCCGCTCTCCGCGTCCTGGTGGAGGTAATGCGCCAGTGTTTCAGGATCATGGACGAAGGCCTCCACAGGAAAACCTTCTTCGGAGAAGGACTCCCGCCAGGCTCTTTCCAACGACGGAAACATCACGACTAGGTCGATATCCGAGAAGGCGGTGCCCTCGCCGCGCATGATGGAGCCGGAGACATAGGCAAAGGCGGCCCCGGCATAGCGGCTGGCAAGGGCGCGGCGGGCGACGGCAAGCGCCTGCTCGGCAAGAATCTGTTTCTTCACATCCACGATCTCGTTCCTCGAATGCGGGAGGCGAGCGGGCAAACAAAAACCCGCTCGTTTCCGGCGGGTTGGGTCTCGGCAGCAATGAACGGACTTCAGTTCACGCGTCTGCCACCCACCGCCGAGGCGGTGGTCGTAGACGTCGAAACTGCAAACATCCTGTTCATGGCGGCGAGGATATCGCCCGGCAGCGATAGCGTCAATCTGCCGAGAATGCTTCCCCGCCCCGCCGTTTTCCGTCTAAGATGCGGGAAAGACTCGTTGAACAGGAAGAGCCCGCCCATGTCCGATCTCGCCACCGTCATCCCGCTTCCCGCCCCGGTTCTGCTACCGGTCGATGGCCGGGACGATCGTTTTCCGGTGCGCCGCGTCTATTGCGTCGGCCGCAACTATGCCGACCATGCGATCGAGATGGGCCATGATCCCAGCCGCGAGCCGCCCTTCTTCTTCCAGAAAAATGCCGACAACCTGCTGCCGGCCGGGCAGGCCTTTCCCTATCCGGCGCTCTCGAAGGACGTGCATTACGAAGTCGAATGCGTGCTGGCGCTGAAATCGGGCGGTGCGAACATTGAAGCCGGCCGGGCGCTCGACTGCATCTACGGCTATGCCGTCGGCATCGATTTCACCCGCCGAGATCTTCAGGGTGAGGCAAAGAAGCTCGGCCGCCCCTGGGAACTGGCCAAGGCCTTCGAACATTCCGCGCCCGTCTCGCCGATCGTGCCGGCCAGCCGCATCGGCCATCCCGGCGAAGGCCGGATATGGCTGGAGCAGAACGGCAAGCGCGTCCAGGACGGCAATCTCAACCAGATGATCTGGAAGGTGCCGGAGATCATTGCCGAACTCTCGAAACTCTTCGTGCTGGCGCCCGGCGATGTCATCATGACCGGCACGCCAGCCGGCGTCGGCGCGGTGTCGAAGGGCGACCGTATCACCTGCGGCATCGACGGCGTCGCAACGCTGTCGGTCGAGGTCGTCTGAGGGAGCTTTCCATGCCTGTCTACGCGCTTGGCGGACTAACGCCGAAACTGCCGCCCGCCGGCCTTCACTGGATCGCCCCGGACGCCCATGTCATCGGCGATATCGAGGTCGGCGAGAATGTCGGCATCTGGTTCGGCTCGGTGCTGCGCGGCGACAACGAGAAGATCACCATCGGCGCCGGCACCAACATACAGGAAGGCGTCATGGCCCATACCGACATCGGCTTTCCGCTGACGACGGGAGAGAACTGCACCATCGGCCACCACGCCATCCTGCACGGCTGCACGCTCGGCGACAACGTGCTGATCGGCATGGGCGCGACCATCCTGAACGGCGCCAAGATCGGCAATAACTGCCTGGTCGGCGCCAATGCACTGGTGACCGAAGGCAAGGAATTTCCGGATAATTCGCTGATCGTCGGGGCGCCAGCGCGTGTCGTGCGGGTGCTCGATGAAGCGGCGGTGGAAGGCATTCGTCGCTCGGCGGAGAATTATGTGAAGAATTGGCAGCGTTTTGCGCGAGATCTGAAGCAGATCGGGTGATCGGCGGGGCGGGTGGCCGCCCTCGCCCTTCGAGGCCCCTACGGGGCACCTCAGCAACCGTGTTGTTGCGGCTCGCTC
>NZ_NWSW01000098.1:0-2420 GCF_002531805.1 Rhizobium sp. M1
GCCTTTGATTGTCGCGAATGAGGCTGGCCTGCCGCGCTGGCGTTTGGCCTCCATGGCGGAACGTCGTCGACAGCTTTCGACGTTCATTTCGAATGATCGTTGCGTGATGAACAAGTCGGTCCACCGCGGCACCCGCCCGCAGGTGTCAGGCGAAATGAGAAACTGACCCCCTAACGAAATGAAGAACTGCCCCCTCGTGTGACAACGAGGAGAGATGGATGACAAGTGCGATTTCAGCGCATCCTGCATCGTGGGGAACGATGCAGGGCGAAGATATGCTTGAGGCAGATGAGGTGGTGGCAATGTTGCGGCTGCACGAGCTTGGTTGGGGTGCCAAGCGTCTATCGAAGGAATTTGGATGTGCTCGCAACACTGTCCGTCGATATCTTCGTGAGGGTGGAGCGGTACCCTTCAAGAAGCCGGTTCGGAGGAGTGCTTTTGATGGCCTTGATGATTGGCTTCGTGAACGCTTCTTTCGCCATGATGGCAATGCCGATGTGATCCGGCAGGAGCTGGCGAGCGAGCATGGAATTATCATCGGTTTGCGTTCGGTAGAGCTTCGAGTCCGGGAATGGCGGCGGGAACTCAAGGCGCAAAAGCGTGCGACAGTGCGGTTTGAAACGCCGCCTGGTCGTCAGTTGCAGATCGACTTCGGGCAGACGCGTGTCTGGATCGGTGACGAGCGGCTTCGGGTAAACGTCTTTGTCGCCACGCTAAGCTATTCCAGACGCATTCATATCCGTGCCTCATTGAGAGAAGGGCAGACAGATTGGTTCGAGGGGATGGAAGGCGCGTTTCTTCGGTTTGGCGGCGTTCCCGTTGAGGTTTTGCTGGATAATGCGAAGGCACTTGTCGAACATCACGACGCGGTTAGCCGGGAGGTTCGCTTCAATGCGCGACTCTGGGCGTTTGCCCGTTACTGGGGCTTCGCGCCACGCGCTTGCGCTCCCTACCGGGCGCGAACAAAGGGGAAGGACGAGCGCGGGGTCGGGTACGTCAAGAAGAATGCTATCGCTGGTCGCCGGTTTGAGAACTGGGCTTCGTTCGAGGCGCACCTTGACCGATGGATACGAGAGATCGCAGACCGACGAGAACACGGCACGACTGGTGAAGCACCAATTGAACGCTTTGCTGCGGAGGCCGAAGCCCTTCGGCCGCTATCCGGCCGCGTACCGTTTGGACAACTACGCGACCTCGTGCGCAAAGTGCAGGCGGACTGCGCCATCGATCTCGACACAAACAGCTATTCCGTACCCTGGCGTCTCATCGGCGAGAGCGTCCAAGTCGTTGTATTGGCTGGCCGTGTAATTATCCGTCACGCTGGCCAGGTTGTGGCCGATCATCCTCTCTGCCAGGGACGGCGACAACGGATCGTCGACCGGGATCACTTTGTTGGCTTCGCGGGTAGCGAAGGACTGGTTCGCACCGCTCCAGTCGAGCTGGCACCAGCCGCCTTGCTGCGACCTCTTGCGGAATACGAGGCCGTTGTTGGAGGTGGCTGGTGATGACGACCGTCGATCACGATTTACTCATCGCGACACTCGATCGGCTAAAGCTGACGGCGATCCGCGATCAACTCGACACGTTGCTGGACGAGGCGCTCGAAGATGACGTTGCGCGAAGCTCTGGCGTTCCTGGTCTCACGAGAGATTGCCCGGCGCGATGAACGGCGCATCTCGATGTCGAGCAAGTTGGCGCAGTTCCCCTTCGTACGCGAACTCGATGGCTTCGACTTCGAGGCACAGCCCTCGCTGGATCGAGGACAGATCAGGGAGCTGTCAACCTGCCGCTGGATTGCTCACGGCGACACCGTCCTATTCCTCGGACCTCCGGGCACCGGTAAGACGCACCTTGCTGTCAGTCTTGGCCGAGAAGCAATCCGCCAGAACTACAACGTTCAATTCGTCACGGCGGCCACTCTGGTTGCGATGCTCGCCAAGGCCCATAACGATGGCTCATTGGACAAGCAGTTGACAATCCTATCGCGGCCGAAACTGCTGATCATCGACGAGCTGGGATATCTGCCCTTCGAAGCTAACGCCGCCCACCTGTTCTTCCAACTGGTCTCTCGCCGCTATGAAAGGGGATCGATCCTGATTACCTCCAATCGATCGGTCGGAGAGTGGGGGAGCGTCTTTGGAGACCCTGTCGTCGCCACCGCGATATTGGACCGCCTGCTGCACCATTCGACGGTGATCACCATCCGAGGTGATAGCTACAGGCTTCGCGAAAAGCGCCGTTCCGGCCTTCTGCAGAAGGCCGGAACAGCGCTTGAGACAAACGAAACAGCAAATCAATGAAGGGGTCAGTTCTTCGTTTCGCCTACGGGGTCAAATCTTCACTTCGCTTGACAGCAGGCATAGTTTGATAGTTGCAGGATACGGGGTCGGCATCGAGCACCCAACTCACACGTTGGCTCA
>NZ_NWSW01000010.1:0-202592 GCF_002531805.1 Rhizobium sp. M1
CCTCCTCGGTCAGCGGCCGCAGCGTCGTCATCAGGTGTATGTGCGGGTTGCCGTCCTTGTCGTGATAAACCCAGTCGGCAATCATTCCTTTCGCAGTCAGATTGTCGCGGACAAAGTCGCGCACCAGCGCGACGTTCTCGGCTCGCGACAGCTCTTCCGGCAGCGCGATGATCAGTTCGCGCGCCAGCCGCGCATCCGCCCGTTTCTCGAAAGTCTCAACGGCATTCCACAGCGCTTCGGAGGCACGAGCGACGGAACGCCCTTCGTTCGCCGCCCTCAGCCAGGCCGGCGCCTGGTCCGGAAGAGCCAGTTCTTCATGAACGAGTTCGGAAGCTCCGTCCCTGTAGCTGAACGACGTGCCGGCCTGCTCGTCCATCATCCTCGTGCGATGGCGATAGGCGGCGGCTGCGACGATGTTGCGCCCGGCTCCCCTGCTGATCACCTGCGCTCTGACGAACATGATCGCCATGATTGTCCTCGTACAGCAACCGGCAGTACCGCACTTAGAAAGTGTCGGATCGAACGACAGACGCCCTCTCGCGTTGCCCAATCGTTTTCGTGCCGAATCTCATCAATTTCGACAAATAGGCCATTATACTATTTTATACAAGTCAGTATAATGGAATTTTGTCCCACATCCAGTATTGGACGGTGTTCCAAGCCACCGGATCGGATGAGGCTGGTGCTCAAGCTTGAAGCTTTTCATCAATCTCTAGCGCGGGGTGGCAACCAACCGGATGCGATATAAGGGTCTTAAAATCGGGCGGTGTTAAAAATCCCGGTGGACGGTATAGGATCTTTCGCCTATCGGATTGCTCATGAAGTCGTCGCTCGATAATATGCCGCTTCGCAAACAGCGAGAACTTAGCCGGGTTCTGGAAATCCTGCACGAGGAGTTCGAAGACGCGCTGAAGGACGGCACGGCGGAATTCAAGAAGCGCGGACGCATCCTGAAGATCATCCTGTTCGGCTCCTACGCCAAGGGCGGCTGGGTGGATGAGCCGTTCACGATGAAGGGTTATCGCTCGGATTTCGATCTCCTGATCATTGTCAACAACCGCAAGCTCTGCGACTTCGCCGAGTACTGGCACAAGGCCGCCGACCGATTAATCCACGACAAGTCGATCGAAACGCCGGTGAGCTTCATCGTCCACTCCAGGCGTGAGGTGAACACCTATCTGAAGGAGGGGCAATACTTCTTCTCGGACGTCCGCAAAGAAGGCATCGTCCTATACGAACTCGATGATGAGCCACTAGCGGAACCCAAGTCTCTCTCTCCGGCAGATCTTTTTAAGGTTGCGGACGATCATTTCGAGCAGAGGTTTCGGGCAGCGACGCGCTTTCTGCAGATGGCAATGTTAGCGATTGATCGGCACTATATTGAAAACGCAGCCTTCGAGCTCCACCAATCGATAGAGCAGGCCTATTCTTGCGTCCTGCTAACGCTTACCAATTACGGCCCACCTTCCCACAACATCAAATTCCTTCGCTCTCTTGCAGAGGAACAGGACCGGCGTCTGGCAGAGGCCTTTCCTCGCGACCAACATCGAGAGCGGGCGTGGTTCAATACGCTAAACGAGGCCTATGTTAAGGCGCGGTATTCTAAGCATTTTGAGATCAGCGAGGAGGCTCTTAGCTGGCTTGCAGAGCAAGCCGTCCTGCTGCTTGGCCTGGTGAAAACCGTATGCTTGGAGCAGCTAGAGAGGCTCGATGGGAACAACAGGTAACGATATCGGACGATAGAATCCCATTGTCGTCTTAAGGGACCGATCTGAGACACTGCAGCGGACTATTCAGGGAATTGTGATCAACCGTTTTCCGTCGGCTCTCCCGGGCGTGAGAAGTCAAAGGCCGCCTCTTGAGGGCCGAAGGTCAAGATCACCTCGGCTAAACTGATCTGTTTATGGAGAGTCAACGTAGAGAAGAATGGTACGGTTGGGGGGTCTCGAACCTCCGACCTCAGGTGCCACAAACCTGCGCTCTAACCAACTGAGCTACAACCGCATAAACCGCGCCGGGCGCGATGGGGGTCACATACGGGGACTTGGCGATGAATTCAAGCCCCATTCCTCGTCAATATACAAAAAGGCTGGACGCGGGGTCCAGCCTTTTGTTTGCAATCGGTAAAGACCGATCAGGCAACCTTGAAGGAGGCCATGGCCTTTTCGGCGGCTTCCTTGGAAGGCTTTGCGAGCTTTTCGGCCACCTGCTTGGTGGTTTCCTGCATCGACTTCGCCTGGTCGACGGCGAGCTCGGCCTGCTTGCGCAGGAACGAGGTCTGCAGCTCGAAAAATTCGGCGGGGGACTTGACGCCGAGCAGGGCTTCCATGTGCGAGAGCGAGCTCTCGGCATTGACGCGCAGGACGTCGATTGCCTTCAGGCCGATCTCGACGGTGCCGGCCTGGGCCGTCTGGACGGTGGCTTCAAGCGTCTTGCCGGCTTCTTCGCCGGCGGTCTTCAGCTTGGCATAGGCGTCTTTCGACTGCAGTGCGCCCTTTTCAGCGAATTCGCGGAAGGATTCCGCGAGCTTGGAGGGGTCGAAAGAAGCGATTGAAAAAACGTCATCGGTCTTTATGGTAGCCATGTCGCATTCCTTTGGGTTGAGGCAGTCGCTGCCTGTGATCATCGAATGACGTCTATATAGGGCATTTCATTGTGCATTGCAACAATTATTGTGCAGCGCACAAGTCGTTAACCCTGTGGGCCGAAACTACCCCGCTGTTCTGGACCGGCATGCGACCTGCAGTTATTAATAAGCCGTTAATTTAGAAGGCCGACAGCGACAAGGTTCGATCATGCCCGCAGTCCAATATCCGTTCATCGATATCGCCGTGCATGCGCGGGTGCGGGAACGCTTTTCACGCGGCGAAGCGATGGTGCTGTTTTCGGCCGATCTTGCCCGGCTGCTCTGGGCGAACGGCGCCGGGGCCGAGCTTTTCGGTCATTCGGCAGTCTATGACCTGCTCGATCAAGGTGTCGACCGTACCGACATCACCTTTCGCCAGCTGGAGACGGCGGCGCGCCAGCTCGCCGATATCGGCGACTTCAGAAGCCTGATGATCCGCGTCGCCAAAGGCTTCCAGCGCGCGCAGGTGCAGGCGGCGGCCGAACTGATCCGGCTTTCCCAGGGCGAAAAGGCCATTTTGTTTTCGGTGCCGGTTTCGGCAAGGCCGCTTGCATCGGACGCCTCGGCCGCCCAGATGCTGCAGGGGCTCGACGATCCCGACACGCATATGGCCGTCATCGGCGCCAATGGCGAGGTCATCGCCGCCTCGCCGGGCTTTGCCTCGCTTGCCATCTCCGGCGAAACCGCCAAGACCCTGATCAATCTTGCCGGCGCGCATCCCGACCGATTGGTCAAGCGCCCGGTTGCCACCGGCCGGGGTTACCTGCCGGCTGCTGTCGGCAAACTCAGCGACGAACCGCCGCTCAATCTGCTGTTTGCCGTGGAGACCCCGATCGGTCATCTCGACCCGGTCGATGCGCCCGTGCTCGACCCAGTCGATGCATCCGTGCTCGACGCAGTCGATGCACCGTCGCAGGTGGCTGACGCGCCCGCGAGGGAAGCAAGCGCGCCGGCCGAACTTCCCCCGGAAGAGCCGGTCGCAGCAACCGGCTTCACCGAGATCGTCGACGCGGTGTCTGATATCGAAGAGGTCGAGGAGACCCTCGAAGAGATCGCCGTCGAAAGCGAACAGCCGGCAGAGGCGGCCGCCGCATCCGCCGACGAAACGATTGCGGAGATGCACCGGGGTGAAGACGCGGCGCCGGAAAACGGCGACGGCGTAATCGACAGCGGTGTGGATGAAGCCGACGCGCCTGCCGCGCTCGTCGACGACGACGCGTCCCATTCCGCTGGTGAGACCGCTGAAACGAACGGGACGGCAGAACCGGCCGAAGCCAGCCAGACGCCCGCGGAAGAGACGCCGGCCATGGCCAATGAAGCGCCGGCCACTGCGGCGCCCTTGATTTCCGACACGCCCCCTGCCCCGGCGCTTGCGCGGGAATCCGGCTTCGTCTTCCGGCCGAACAGCCGCGCCACGCGCTTCGTCTGGAAGATCGATGCGGAAGGCCGGTTCAACGAGGTCAGCCACGAATTTGCCGAGGCCGTCGGTCCGCATGCATCCGCCATCATCGGCTCCGCCTTCAGCGATATTGCCGCTCTTTTCAACCTTGATCCGGACGGCAAGCTGTCCGAGGCGCTCGCGCGCCGCGACACATGGTCGGGCAAGACGATCCTCTGGCCGGTCGAAGGCACCAGCCTCGTCGTTCCGGTCGATCTCGCGGCACTGCCGACCTATACCCGCAACCGCGACTTCGACGGTTTCCGCGGCTTCGGCGTCGTCAGGCTCTCCGACGCGCAGGAGGATCCGCTGGCGCTTGGCCTGACGCTCGGCCCGGATGGCGTCGGCCATGATGCGGCAAGCCTCGGCCCGATCGCCGAGCCTTTCGCCGAACCGGCGCCTGACATGCAAGTCGCGTCCGAGGAGGCCGTAGCGGAACCGCCCATGGCGGACGAGAACGGGATTGAGACGCCGACAGCAGCCGCGCCGCAAGCCGAAGAGACGGTCCCGGAAGCGGTGACCAATGTAGAGACAAGCTTCGAGACACCCGCCCGGGAAAATGCTGCAGACGAACCGCCGGCGCTTCGCATCGTCGAAACACCCAATCGCCGTTTCACCGACAAGGTCGTTCAGCTTCACAGCACGGGCGCCGCACTGACGGCCGCCGAACAGGCGAATTTCCGCGAAATCGCCAAGCGCCTGGAAGCCTTCGGCGCCCGTAACGAAGAGCCTGCCGCTCCGGCGCCGAGGGACGCCAGCGCCACGGAAACGGCGGCTTTCGAAGAGAGCTTGGAACCGGAAACTTTCAAGGACGAAACGCCGCTCGCCGATACGGCCGACTTCGCTTCGGCCGAGGAGCCGGCGCCGCAGGAAGCGATCTTCGAGAACGCGGCGGAGGCGCTGCGAGAGGAGGCTGAAGAGCCCGCCGCCATAGAAGAGGACGAGGCGACGGAAGGGCTCGAGGAGACGGTGAGCCAGATCGAGGTTCTCACAAGCTTCATCCCGCCACGGGTCAAGATGACCGACGGGCTGTCGGCCGGAACGGTCGACCAGCTGCCTGTCGCCGTGCTCATCCATGTCGGCGACGCGCTGATGCATGCCAATCCCGAATTCATGCGGCTGACGGGCTATGCCTCCCTCGATGCGCTGCGCGAGGTGGGCGGCATCGAAGCGCTGCTGCAGCGCCGCGAACTCGAGGAGAATGCCACGGGCTCCGGCACCATGATGCTGGTCAAGGCCGACGACACGCTGACGCCGGTCACCGCGCGACTGCAATCGGTGCGCTGGGAAGATGCCAACGCGCTGATGCTGGCGCTGATGCCGGTGGCAGGTAAGGAAGAGGCCCGCGCTGACGCCGGCCGGTCCGAAGCCCGCCCCGAGCGGATGGTCGAGAAGGTGGCCAAGCTTCAGGTCGAAGTGGAGGAATTGCGCTCGATCCTGGAAACGGCGACCGACGGCGTCGTCGTCATCGGCACGGAGGGCGACATCCGCTCGATGAACCGGTCGGCCAGCGCGCTTTTCAATTATGACGAACAGGAGACCCGCGGCAAACCCTTCGTCATGCTGTTTGCCCATGAGAGCCAGAAAGCCGTTCTCGACTATCTGAACGGCCTCTCCGGCCATGGCGTCGCCAGCGTCTTGAACGACGGGCGCGAGGTGATCGGACGCGAGGCCGCGGGCGGCTTCGTGCCGCTGTTCATGACGATGGGCCGGCTCACCTCCTCGAATGGCTATTGCGCCGTCATCCGCGATATCACCCAATGGAAGCGCACCGAGGACGAGTTGCGCAATGCCAAGGGGGCGGCCGAAACCGCCAATGCCCACAAGACCGACTTCCTCGCCCGCGTCAGCCACGAAATCCGCACACCGCTCAACGCCATTATCGGCTTTTCCGATATGATGGCCGGCGAGCGTTTCGGTCCGATCGGCCATCCCCGTTATATCGAATATGCCAACGATATCGGCCGCTCCGGCCGGCACGTCCTCGACATCGTCAACGACCTGCTCGACATTTCGAAGATCGAGGCGGGCGAGATGGATCTCGATTTTGCCGCCGTCGGCCTCAACGAGGCGGTCTCGGAGGCGGTGGCGCTGGTCCAGCCGCAGGCGAATGGCCAGCGCGTCATCATCCGCACGGCGCTGTCGCATGCGGTGCCCGATGTCGTGGCCGATCTGCGCTCGATCAAGCAGATTGCGCTCAACATCCTGTCGAACGCCATCCGCTTCACCCCGTCGGGCGGGCAGATCGTCGTCTCCACCTCCTACGAGGCGAATGGCAGCGTCGTCTTGAGGGTCCGCGATACCGGCATCGGCATGACGCGCGCCGAGCTCGACCATGCGATGAAGCCGTTCCGGCAGGTCTCCTCGACCCAGTCGCGCCATCGCGGCGACGGCACCGGGCTTGGCCTGCCGCTGACCAAGGCGATGGTCGATGCCAACCGGGCGACATTCTCGATCAATTCGGCGCCGAACGAAGGCACGCTCGTCGAGATCACCTTCCCGTCGCAGCGCGTGCTGGCCGGCTGATCCTTAATCTCTGGCGCAGCGAAAAAAAGGCAGCCAGAGGCTGCCTTTAAATTTGGTGCTGTTCAACAAGAGCTCAGTCGATCAACGTCATGTTTCGTAAGCCCGCCTGCATGATCCCTAAATCGGAATCGATTTAGGGATCATGCAGCAACTTAAAGTGCTACAGCGTCCTTTGCGCGTCTGAGACACGCGGCGCTGTAGGGCTTCAGGCCGCCTCGTTCATGTGCGTCCCCCAAGTTACTCCAAACCTTTGCCTAACCTTTCTTAACGAAAGGTTTCCATGACAGGGGATTGCTGAATGGTGAAAGCTTGTGGTTTACGATTCCTTATCAGTCCTTCAGTTCGCTCAAGCCCGCAAAGAGCCGCAGCGCCTCGGGATTGGCGAGCGCTTCCTGGTTTTTCACCGGCCGGCCATGCACGACCTCGCGCACCGCAAGCTCGACGATCTTGCCGGACTTGGTGCGGGGAATATCGGCGACCGCGATGACCTTGGCCGGCACATGCCGCGGCGAAGCGCCGGTGCGTATCCGTGTCTTGATCGCCTTGACGAGATCCTCGGTCAGCGTCACGCCCGCTGCCAGGCGAACGAACAGGATGACGCGCACGTCGTCCTCCCACTCCTGGCCGATGCACAGCGCCTCGGCCACCTCCGCCATCTGCTCCACCTGATTGTAGATCTCCGCCGTGCCGATGCGCACGCCGCCGGGGTTGAGCGTCGCATCCGAACGGCCATGGATGATCAGGCCGCCATGCTCCGTCCATTCGGCAAAATCGCCGTGGCACCAGACATTGTCGAAGCGCTCGAAATAAGCGGCGCGATATTTGGCGCCGTCGGGATCGTTCCAGAACATGACCGGCATCGAGGGAAAGGCCTTGGTGCAGACGAGTTCGCCCTTCTCGCCGCGCACCGGTCTGCCGTCATCGTTCCAGACGTCGACGGCAAGGCCGAGGCCGGCCCCCTGGATCTCGCCGCGCCAGACCGGCTGCAGCGGATTGCCGAGCACGAAACAGGAGACGATATCGGTGCCGCCGGAGATCGAGGCGAGCTGCACATCTTGCTTGATGCCCTCATAGACGAAGGTAAAACCCTCGGGCGACAGCGGCGAACCGGTCGAGGTCATCAGCCGCAGGCTGGAGAGATCGTGGCTTTTGCGCGGCGTCAGCCCGCTCTTGCGCACCGCATCGATATATTTGGCCGAGGTGCCGAAGATCGCAAAGTTCTCGGCCGCGGCATAGTCGAACAGCACGTTGCCGTCGGGCGCAAAGGGCGAACCGTCGAACAGGCAGAGCGTGGCGCCGCTGGCAAGGCCGCTGACCAGCCAGTTCCACATCATCCAGCCGCAGGTGGTGAAGTAGAACAGCTTCTCGCCGGCCTCGAGGCCGCAATGCAGCCGCTGCTCCTTGAGGTGCTGCAACAGCGTGCCGCCGGCCGAATGGACGATGCATTTCGGCACCCCGGTAGTGCCGGAGGAGAAGAGAATGTAGAGCGGATGGGAAAAGGCGAGCGGCGTGAACTCCACCTCTTTGGCCGCATAGGGCGCGACGAAGGCCTCCAGCGTCGAAGCGCCGGGCGTTGCGCGCGCCACCGCCTCGGCATCGCCGGCATAGTGGACGACGATCGTCGGCACGCCCAAGCTCTTGGCGACGGTTGCGACCTTGGCGCCGACATCCTGCAGCTTACCGGAATACCAATAGGCATCGCAGGCGATGAACAGCCTGGGGCCGATCTGGCCGAAACGGTCGAGCACGCCCTGTTCGCCGAAATCGGGGGAGCAGGACGACCAGATGGCGCCGATCGAGGCGGCCGCCAGCATGGCGGCGACAGTCTCCGGCATGTTCGGCATCATGGCGGCGATGCGATCGCCTTCGCCGATACCCTGCGCCTTGAAGGCCTGCTGCAGCCTCGACACCAGCGCGCGCAGCCGATCCCATGACCAGCGATCCGCAACCTTATCCTCGCCGCAGAAGAGGATGGCGTCGGCCTCGCCGCGGCCGGGCAGCAGGTTTTCGGCGAAGTTCAGCGTCGCCTCG
Organism: Rhizobium sp. M1; assembly: GCF_002531805.1. Classification (NCBI taxonomy): domain Bacteria; kingdom Pseudomonadati; phylum Pseudomonadota; class Alphaproteobacteria; order Hyphomicrobiales; family Rhizobiaceae; genus Rhizobium; species Rhizobium sp. M1. The sequence goes on from NZ_NWSW01000010.1 coordinate 8,622, forward strand.
GGAAAGAAGCGGGCGCCGAGCATGCTGTCGCCGTCGATCAGCACTTCCGCGCCGCGTTTTCCCTTCACGCCGCAGAAATCCCAGACGGTCGACCAGAATTTCTCCCGCTCGGCGACAGACCATGCATGCAGGTCCTCAAAGCCCGAAAGCGATAGCCCGAAGTCTCTATTGCAGCGCGCCATGAAGGCATGGATCGGGCTTTTTGCGACGGCTTCGTCCGATGGCACCCAAAGTGGTCTGTTGTCCTGCATTCAATCCTCCTCCCCAATCTCGCCTTTATATCATGCTGCATTGCATTATAAAGGGCAGAACCCGAGCGCATCCGACGTCCGGCGAACAGGACGGAAAGCGCAACCGATCTCAGCGTCAGTTCAAAATACCCGCGCACACGCGGCGCTGGAGGGATTTGCATCTGCCCGATATTTCCTATATCCGGCGAAATCAGCGCTTAACGGCTTAACCGGCTGAATGACCGGCGGAGATCATGGGTACGTCAAGACATCGCAGGTGGCGCAGGAAGATCGGACCCGTTTCGCGCTGGCTGCCGGCCTTCGCGCGTGTTTCGACCGTGCTGCTGCTGATTGCGCTTGGGCTTTTCGTGGCGCTGAGGGTGGCGGCGCCCTATCTCATCACGACCGGTTTCGTGCGCTCCGGCATCGAGGACGCGCTGTCGAAATGGACGGGCTATCAGGCCGAGATCGAAGGCAGTCCGGTTCTCGAATTCTGGCCGACGCCACGCATCACGCTGAACGAGGTCACGATCCGCCAGCCGCGCGAAAGCGGCGATAAGCTGCTCGGCAGCATCGAAAGCCTGTCGGCCGATTTCAGCCTCATCGATGCGCTGAGAGGCCGGACGAGTTTCCACGAATTCCATCTGCTGCGCCCCAAGCTGGCGCTGACGCGTGACGAAAAAGGCCTGATCGACTGGAGTTATGCCGGCCTGCTTGCCCGTGCGATCAGCGGCGTGCGCTACGAAAACGGAGCCGAGGTGCTCGATCCTGATCTCGATGCCGAGATCGGCGCGGTGACCGTCGAGGACGGCACGCTTGCCGTCACCGACATCGGGAGCGCCAAGACCTACAATTTCGACAACGTCACGGCCGACATCGCCTGGCCGCGGCTCTCAGGCGCGATCTCGGCCGTCGTCATCGCCCGCATCAACGGCGAGGACCTGAAGGTCGATTTCGCCTCGCGCCAGCCGCTGCTCGTTTTTGCCGGCAAGAGCGCCGAGACGCGGACATCGCTGACGTCGAACCTGCTGACGGCGCGTTTCCAGGGAATTGCCAGCATCGCCCGCCTTTCGGCCGTTTCCGGCAATATCGCCGCCAGCATTCCCGATGTGCCGGCGCTTCTCACATGGTCGGGCAAATCGATTCCCGGCATCGGGACACTGAAGAGCGCATCGCTGGAATCCGACATCATGTCGTCGGGCAGCGGGCTGCGCTTCAACGATCTCAGCCTGTCGCTGAACGAGGCAAGCGCCACCGGCGTGATGGATCTTTCGACCGTGCCCGGCAGACGGCCGAAGATCGGCGGCACGCTTGCATTCGACCAGATGAACCTCAAACCTTTCCTCGATGCCTTTGCGCTGAGGCTCGCCGCCGGCGAGGCAAAGGAAATCTCCAAAGGCATGCGCGAACCGCTGCAACTGCTTGACATCGACGTCAGGCTTTCGGCGCGCCGCGCGCAGATGGGCCTCTTCGAGCTTTCCGATGTCGGCGCCAGCATGATCGTGACCGGCGGCGAGGCGAAATTCGATATCGGCGACAGCGCCTTCGAAGGCGGCGAGCTGACCGCGCATCTGGAAGCGACGCAGCGTGATTTCGACGGCGGCGGCAAACTGCAGCTGTCGATCCGCGATGCCGACTTCGCCGCTCTTGCCGAGCGCCTGCAGCTCAAAGGGCCGCTGCCGCTTGCGACGGCATCGCTCGATCTCGACCTGCAGTCGCCAAAGGCGATCTGGACGACCGGCCTTGCCGACGTCACCGGCAGGCTGCACTTCTGGACCAAGGAGGGCACGATCCCCGGCATCGACGCCGCAGCGCTGCGGAGCCAGGCCGCCGAAAAGCCGTTCTTTCCGCTGAGTGCTGCGGCGAACGGCGCCTTTGCCTTCAGCCGGCTGGATCTCCGGGCCGATTTCGCCAATGGTTCGGCCGAAATCCACGACGCCGATATCGCCGGGCCTGCACAGACGCTGACACTTTCCGGCGTCATCACCTACCAGTCGAACGGGCTGGCGCTTTCCGGCTCGCTGGAGGCAACCGATCCGGCCAAGGCGGCCGAGCTGCCGCTTTTGCCGTTCTTCATCGGCGGCTCATGGCCAAACCCTGTCATTTCGCCGGTTCCGCTGTTCGGCAATACGCCTCACGCGCAGTAAATCAGGCCCCGGCGGCGGCCGCGCGCTCGTCCCGATCACGCTGGATTTCGCGGCGCTTGGTGATGATCGAGGCGCAGACGACACCGATCGCGACGATGCCGATCAGGATGGTGCAGACCGCATTGATCTCCGGCGTCACGCCGAGGCGCACCTGGCTGTAGATCTTCATCGGCAGCGTGGTTGCGCCCGGGCCCGAGGTGAAGCTTGCGATCACCAGGTCATCCAGCGACAGCGTGAACGCCAGGATCCACCCCGAAAACACGGCCGGCGAGATGATCGGCAGGGTAATTTCGAAGAAGGTGCGCACCGGCGGCGCCCCCAGATCCTGCGCCGCTTCCTCGATCGACTGATCGAAGCTTAGGAGCCGTGACTGCACGACGACGGCGACGAAGCACATGGTCAGCGTCGTATGCGCCAGCGTGATCGTCCAGAAGCCGCGGTCGAAGCCGATCGCCACGAAAAGCAGCAGCAGCGACAGGCCGGTGATGACCTCCGGCATGACGAGCGGCGCATAGACCATGCCCGAGAAAAGCATGCGGCCGCGGAAGCGGGTGTAACGCACCAGCGTCAGCGCCGCCATGGTGCCGAGCACGGTGGCGAAGGTGGCCGACAGCAGACCGACGCGGATCGTCACCCAGGCGGCATCGAGCAGGGCCTGGTTCGACAGCAGCGAGACGTACCATTTGGTCGAGAAGCCGCCCCAGACGGTAACGAGCTTCGACTCGTTGAAGGAAAAGATCACCAGCAGCGCGATCGGCAGATAGAGGAAGGCAAAGCCGAGCACGACGGAGATGACGTTGAAACGGGTCCATCGCAGCATGCTTATCTCCCCCGCTCTTCGGCCTTGGCCTGTGCATTCTGAAAGAAGACGATCGGGATCACCAGGATCATGAGCAGGATGGTTGCGACCGCCGAGGAGACCGGCCAGTCGCGATTGGCATTGAACTCGTTCCAGAGCGTCTTGCCGATCATCAGCGTCTGCGACCCGCCGAGAAGATCGGGGATGACGAACTCGCCGACGGCGGGGATGAAGACCAGCATGCAGCCGGCCACCACGCCGGGGATCGACAGCGGGAACGTGACGCGCCAGAAGGCCCGGATCGGCGTGCAGCCGAGATCCTGGGCCGCCTCGATCAGCGTGCCGTCCATCTTTTCGAGCGCCGAATAGAGCGGCAGCACCATGAAGGGCAGATAGGAATAGACGATACCGATATAGACGGCCGTCGGGGTGTTGAGAATGATCAGCGGCGTGTCGATGATATGCAGCGACAAGAGGAGCTGGTTCAGCAATCCTTCCGGCTTCAGGATGGCAATCCACGCATAGACACGGATCAGGAAGCTCGTCCAGAATGGCAGGATGACGAGCATCAGCAGCGTCGGGCGGATGGTGCGCGGCGCCTGCGCCATGCCATAGGCGATCGGATAGGCGATCAGCAACATCAGCAGGGTAGAGATACCGGCGATGGTGACACTCGACAGATAAGCGTTGAAGTAGAGAGGATCGTCGGTGAGATAGCCGTAATTGTCGAAGGAGAAGGTCGCGACCTTGCTCCAGAAACCGCTCCAGCCATCGTCAAAAGAGAAGACCGGCTCATAGGGCGGTATGGCGATCGCCGTCGTCGACAGCGAGATGCGGAAGACGATGAAGAACGGCGCCAGAAAGAAGAGCAGCAGCCAGGCATAGGGAATGACGATGACGAGGCGGTTATAGAAGCGTGATGCCAGCGTTCCCATGATCTCAATCCTTCAGCAGCACGCCGCCGTCTTCATCGAAGGAGACCCAGACGTCCTGATCATAGGTGAAGGGGTCTTCGACGGAGCGCTGCGCGTTGAGGGAAGAGGCTCTGACGAATTTGCCGCTCGGCAGCTTGATGTGGAAGACGGTCATGTCGCCGAGATAGCCGATATCCCAGATCTCGCCCTTGGCCGCGTTGACCGAGGCGTTCGCGGGGGCCGCGCGGCTGACGCGGATCTTCTCGGGGCGGATGGCGAAACCGGCCGTGCTGCCGATCGCCGGAGCGGCGCCTGCGGCGGCGATGCGGATGGTGAAACCGCTGTCGACGGCGATCTCGGTTGGCCCGCTCCCCGATGTCGTCACCTTGCCGTCGAAGATGTTCACGTCGCCGATGAAATCCGCCACGAAGCGGGAATTCGGCGCCTCGTAGATTTCGGCCGGTGTCGCCACCTGCACGACCTTGCCGTGGCTCATGACGGCAATACGGTCGGCCATGGTCATCGCCTCTTCCTGGTCGTGGGTGACGACGACGAAGGTGAGGCCGAGGCTTTGCTGCAGGTCCATCAGTTCGAACTGGGTTTCCTCGCGCAGCTTCTTGTCGAGCGCGCCGAGCGGTTCGTCGAGCAGCAGCACTTTCGGGCGCTTGGCGAGCGAACGGGCGAGCGCCACGCGCTGACGCTGGCCGCCGGAGAGCTGGTTCGGCTTGCGGGAGGCAAATTGCTCGAGCTTGACGAGCTTCAGCATCTGCGCGACGCGCTCGGCCATTTCGTCCTTCGGCATGCCGTCCTGCTTCAGGCCGAAGGCGATGTTCTTCTCGACGGTCATGTGCGGGAAAAGCGCGTAGGACTGGAACATCATATTGACCGGCCGCCTGTAGGGCGGCGTGCCGGCGAGATCGGTGCCGTCGAGAACGATTTCGCCTGATGTCGGCTGCTCGAAGCCGGCGAGCATGCGCAGGAGCGTCGACTTGCCGCAGCCGGACGCGCCGAGCAGCGCGAAAAACTCGCGGTGATAGATGTTCAGCGACAGATCATTGACGGCGGTGAAATCGCCGAAGCGCTTGGTGACATTCTTGAAGGCAATGAAAGGTTTTGCGGACGGGTCGGTCCAAGGCGCGAAAGCGCGGCGGATATTGCCTAAGGATTTCATATTATTCCCCGAAAAATATGCGTATTCGGCCGCCAATTGAAAGGCCCGGACGTTGCCGTCCGGGCCTGGCATTGACTTACTGGCCGGTGACGACCTTCGTCCAGATCCGCGTCGCCGTGCGCTGGGTCTTCGGATCCCACGGCTTGACGGTGAACAGGTTCTTCATCACCTCTTCGGTCGGATAGACAGCCGGATCGTTCAGCACGTCCTTGCTGACGAACTGCTGCGAGGCCTTGTTGCCGTTGGCATAGAAGGTGTGATCGCTCGCCTTTGCGATGACCTCGGGCTTCATCATGTAGTTCAGGAACTCATGCGCTTCGGCCACGTGCTTGGCATCGGCGGGGATCGCCATCATATCGAACCACATCTGGGCGCCCTGTGCGGGGATCGAATAGTTGACCTCGACGCCGTTCTTGGCTTCGGCCGCGCGGTCGCGCGCCTGCAGCATGTCGCCGGAATAGCCGAAGGCGATGCAGATATCGCCGTTGGCAAGGGCGTTGATATATTCGGACGAATGGAACTTGCGGATATAGGGGCGGACCGCCGTCAGCAGTTCTTCGACCTTCTTGAAATCCTCGGCCTTGGTGGAGTTCGGATCGAGGCCGAGATAGCGCAGCGCCGTGGTCATGACGTCCTTCGGCGTGTCGAGCACGTAGATGCCGCAGTCCTTGAATTTTTCGGCGACCTTCGGATCGAAGATCACTTCGAGGCCGGGTTTGGCATCGGGACCGAGGATTTCAGCGACCTTTTTGACGTTGTAGCCGATGCCGTCGGTTCCCCACATGTAATCGACGGCATATTCATTGCCCGGATCGTATGCAGCGGTGCGCTGCTGGATCACGTCCCACATGTTGGAAAGGTTCGGCAGCTTCGACTTGTCGAGCTTCTGGAAGACGCCGGCCTGGATCTGGCGCTGCAGGAAGTCGGCGGTGGGAACGACGACGTCATAACCGGTGCCGCCGGCAAGCAGCTTGGTTTCGACGGTCTCGTTCGAATCGAAGGTGTCGTAGACGACCTTGATGCCGGTTTCCTTGGTGAAGTCGGTCAGGATGCTGTCGTCGATATAATCCGACCAGTTGTAGACATTGACCACGCGCTCCTGGGCAAAGGCCGGAGCGGCGGCAAAGAGCGCGGCGATGGCGGCGGCCGTCACACTTGCGATGGTTGACCTCATGACTTCTCCTGTTTGTTCAAAGCGCCCGCATCCCCGGACGTCTTTTCCCTCTGGTTTGCCCGCAGACTAAGAAGGAATTTCTAAGCCCACAAGCGCAAAAACTGCGCTGTCGACGATTTCACAATCACTGGAAGTCGAAGGCGCTGAGGCCCGCCACCATCTCGTCGAGCCCGAGCGGTCTCGTCACCGGCGGCTCGGCGCGGGAAAGGCAGCCGCGCCGCTCGCAGAGGCGACAGGCCGGGCCGATCGCGACCGGATCGACCGCCGTCATCTGCCCGTAGGCCAGGCCGTCTGCAAGGGCGGCATCACAGCCGATCAGGATCGCCGTGCGCCTGACCCTTTCGCCGAACTCGACGCTCGGCCCTTCGAGCGTGCGGGCGACCGTCAGGAAGGATGCTCCATCCGGCATGACCACCGTCTCGGCGAGAATCTGGCCCGGCTGCAGGAAGGCGGCGTGGATATTGAGCTTCGGACAGCCGCCGCCGAAGCGGGCCTGCGGAAAGCCCTGGGCGCCGCCGCGCCGCAGCCGGTGGCCGGCGGCATCGATCTCCATCATGAAGAAGGGGATGGCTGCCGCCCCCGGCCGCTGCAGCATGGTCAGACGCGTCGCGGCATGCCCGAAGGAGACGCCGAAGCGGGCGCGCAGAATGTCGATATCGTAGCGCGTCGCCTTCGCCGCCGCCAGGAAGGCCTCATAGGGCATGGCGAGCGCCAGGGCCGCGATGCGGGCCAGCTCGAAGCGGGCAATGCGGCGCGCCTCGGCGGAAGAGAGCGAGAGATCGTCGAGCTCGGCATCGATCGCCGACAGCAAAGCGAGGTTGGCCGCCTCGATAGCGATCTCATGCGCACGGTCGGCCGGCGACAGGCGCTCGGAAATGAAAAGCCGCATCGAATGCCGGTCGAAACGGCGACGCAGATCCGGCATGACATGCACCGGCAGGACGCGCACCGCAATGCCGCGCTCGGCGCGCAGCCAGTCCTTCAGCCCGGCGGCAAGGTCGGCGCCGCCGGGAAGCGTCGCGGCAAAGGCTTCCGCCGCCGTCTCGATCCGTCCGAAATAGGCCGATCTGCGCTCCAGCGTCTCGCGCAGCTCGTCGAGCGGCAACCGGCCGGCGGCGACGGGTGCGTGCCCTTCGGCCGCCATCAGCGCCGTCAGGTCCGACAGCCGGGCGGCCTGTTCGCGATAGGCGCGATAGAGCTTGATCATGCCGGCCGCGGCATTGGGTGCGGCCTCGGCCACTTCCACCAGTTCCTGGTCGCCGGGCAATTCGCCTGCAAGCAGCGGATCGGCAAAGACCTCCTTGAGCTGGCCGAGGCTGCCGCCGGTCTGGCCGCGCAACTCCTCCAGATCGACCCGATAGACGGCCGCAAGCTTCAAGAGCAGCTGCACCGTCAACGGCCGCTGGTTGCGCTCGATCAGGTTCAGGTAAGAGGGCGATATTTCGAGCGCCTCGGCCATGGCGGTCTGCGTCAGCGCCAGCGCATTGCGGATGCGCCGCAATTTCGGGCCTGCGAATATCTTCCGTTCCGCCATTGTCACACCCTTTGACAGGCAAGCGGCGCTAACATTTACAAAACTTTACAAATTCACAGCGTCGCTCTGTCAATCCTCGTCATCTTAACCTCTTTCTACCCAGGAAATCAAAGGTTTTTCTGGCCATTGCACGCGATATTGTCAATCTTGTCATCAACACCCTGATATCGGTTTTTAGTGAGGAGATCAGCATGACCGATTTTTACAAACTCGTTCCCAATGCACCGGCGGGCCGTTTCGACGGCATCGAAAGGCCCTATTCGGCCGCCGACGTGCAGCGGCTCAGAGGCTCGGTGGCGCTGACCCACACGCTGGCCGAAATGGGGGCGGACCGGTTGTGGCGGCTGCTGCGCCAGGAGGATTTCGTCAATGCGCTCGGCGCCCTTTCCGGCAACCAGGCCATGCAGATGGTGCGCGCCGGATTGAAGGCGATCTATCTCTCCGGCTGGCAGGTGGCGGCCGACGCCAATACGGCATCGGCGATGTATCCCGACCAGTCGCTCTATCCCGCCAATGCCGGGCCGGAGCTTGCCAAGCGCATCAACCGCACGCTGCAGCGCGCCGATCAGATCGAGACATCAGAAGGCAACGGGCTTTCGGTCGAGACCTGGTTCGCGCCGATCGTCGCCGATGCGGAAGCCGGTTTCGGCGGGCCGCTCAACGCCTTCGAGATCATGAAGGCCTATATCGAAGCAGGCGCTGCCGGCGTCCATTTCGAGGACCAGCTCGCCTCGGAAAAGAAATGCGGCCATCTCGGCGGCAAGGTGCTGATCCCGACGGCCGCCCACATCCGCAATCTCGACGCCGCACGGCTTGCCGCCGACGTCATGGGCGTGGCGACGCTGGTAATCGCCCGCACCGACGCGGAAGCGGCAAAGCTGCTGACCTCCGATATCGACGAGCGCGACCAGCCCTTCGTCGACTATGATGCCGGGCGAACCGTCGAAGGCTTCTACCAGGTCAAGAACGGCATCGAGCCGTGCATCGCCCGGGCCGTCGCCTATGCGCCGCATTGCGATCTGATCTGGTGCGAGACTTCCAAACCGGATCTCGAGCAGGCGCGCCGCTTTGCCGAGGGTGTGCACAAGGTCCATCCCGGCAAGCTGCTCGCCTATAATTGCTCGCCTTCGTTCAATTGGAAGAAGAACCTCGACGAGGCGACGATTGCCAAGTTCCAGCGCGAACTCGGGGCGATGGGCTACAAGTTCCAGTTCATCACGCTCGCCGGCTTCCACCAGCTGAACTACGGCATGTACGAACTGGCGCGCGGCTATCGGCAGCGGCAGATGTCGGCCTATTCCGAGCTGCAGGAGGCGGAATTCGCCGCAGAGGACCACGGCTATACCGCCACCAAACATCAGCGCGAGGTCGGCACGGGCTATTTCGACGCCGTGTCGCTCGCCATCACCGGCGGCCGGTCGTCGACCACCGCCATGCACGATTCAACCGAACATGCGCAGTTCAAACCGGCTGCGGAATAAGGCGAACAGGAGGACAAGACCATGGCATCCATTTCACGCGTCCGGGAACGGGCCGAAGAGCAGACGTCCAGCATGAGCGAGGATCAGCAGACGACGATCCGCATGCTCGCCAATGACCTGCACCGGCTGAACCAGTCGGTCATGAAAGCCGTCGAGGCCGGCGTCTCGGTCGAGCTGGTGCGCTCGGCCCGTCATCACGGCGGCGACGGCAACTGGGGCGACCTGCTCATTCCGGTCGTCGTCACCAACCGGCATTGACAAGCATAGCCTGGCGACCTCGGGTCGCCGCCCTTCATCTGAACGCCCGCGTGTCCCGGAGATGCGCGGGCGCTTCATCGTAAACTTCAACCGCGGCTCGGCCGTTTTCCGGCGAAGAGATCGGCATAGCTTCGGATAAGCTTGGTCATTCGGTCGGCGACCGTGCGGATTTCGGGGCGATGGCGGTCCTCGGCATTCATGACGATCCATTGGCGGTGACGCAGTTCCGACAATTCGCCGCCCTGGCGCTGCAATTCCGGATGAAGATCGCCGACGAAACAGGGAAGCACGGTCTTGCCGGCGCCGGCGCGCACCAGATCCGGCAGCGAACGCGGCCGGTTGACGGTGGCGACGATCCCGGATGCGGCATGGGCGTGCGGCCAGCGCAGATAGGCCGAGATCGCTTCCTCCTCGCCGACGGCGATCCAGCGCTCGTCGGTCTCGGCGGCGTTGCGTCTGGCATAGACGGCATAGGCCACCTCCCCGAGCAGGCGTGCGGCCAGGTTGGCTTCCGCCGGCTCGAAAGCGCGAATGCCGATATCGCTCTCGCGATAGGCAAGGCTTGCCCGCGCCTCGCCGATGCTGAGCGCAATGGCGAAGGCATCGCCCGGCATGCGGATTGCAGTGAAATTCTCCGTCAGCAGCCAGGCGACCCAGGTGCCGGCGGTGATCCTGACGGTGGTGCCGCCCTCACCGGATTGCCGCCAGGCTTCCACCTTGCGGGCGGCGGCTTCCATCTCCTGAAGATGATCGAGCAGCGCCTGGCCATCCTGCGTCAGCCGATAACCGGTCTGGCTGCGCGAAAACAGGGCGCGGCCGACCTCCTGCTCGAGCTCGAGCATGCGCCGGCCGACCGTGGCGGGGCTGAGTCCGCTGGCAGCGCTCGCTCCCGTCAGGCCGCCGAGCCGGGCGACCTGCAGGAAAAGTTGATAGGAATCCCAATTCGCGTTTTTCATCGATGAAAAACATAGTGGGATTTTCCCTGTTTATGAAGCGAATTTTGACGCCTAAATGAAGTGATGTCTAAACATGAGAAAGGACATCACCATGATCGACATGACCACCATCGCCGGCGTCCACGGATACCGGCATTTCTCCCAGCCAAGCGGTTCCAAAGCGGATGAAGAGCGGTTCTATGCCGAGTACGGAGACAGCAGCATCATCCGCTTCGCCGCCTGGCTGACCTCGCTCGACCTCATGTTAAAGCGGGTCGCAGCGAACGGAAAACGCCGCGGCGTTGCGGCGCAATCCTGCGGCCGTCACGGCCGTGCTCCTCAGGCGACTTTCCTTGCGCCGAGGTGAGCGGCTACCGGTTCTGCGCCGATGCGGAAACGCTCGATGAGCGCCATCAGCGTATCGGCTTCGCCGGCAAGCAGACGGCTGGCCTGCGTCGTCTCGGCAACCATCGAGGCGTTCTTCTGGGTCATCTGGTCCATGGCGTTGACGGAACCGTTGACCTCCTGCAGCGCCGCCGACTGATCGCGGCTGGCGGTGGCGATGGTCTCGACATGACCGCTGATCGCGATGATCTCGTGGCTGATCGAGGCAAGGACGCTGCCGGTCTTCTGGACGAGTTCGGAGCCGGCCGTCACTTCGCGGCTCGACGTCTCGATCAGCGACTTGATCTCGCGCGCAGCATCGGCCGAACGCTGGGCGAGCTCGCGCACCTCCTGGGCGACGACGGCAAAACCCTTGCCCGCCTCGCCGGCCCGCGCCGCCTCGATGCCGGCATTGAGCGCCAGAAGATTGGTCTGGAAGGCGATATCGTCAATCACCTCGATGATCTGCTCGATCCGCTGCGAGGCCTCTTCGATGCGTTCCATGGCAGCGACGGCATCGCCGACGACGGCGCCGGAATTGTCGGCGGTCTTCTTGGTGGCGGCGACGACGCTGTTGGCTTCACGGGCGCGCTCGGCGGAAGAGCGAACCGTGACGGTGATCTCTTCGACCGCGGCGGCGGTCTCCTCGAGGTTTGCCGCCTGCGCTTCGGTGCGTTTCGAAAGTTCGTCGGCGGAAGCCGAGACGGCGCCGCTGTTGCGCTGGATCGTCGAGGCGCTGTCGCGGATGCCGGAGAGCGTATCCTGCAGCCGCAGAAGCGAGGCGTTGAAATCGACGCGCAGCTGCTCCAGCCGGCCGACGAAAGGTGTGCCGATCGTCTGCGAGACGTCGCCCTGGGACAGGCGGCCGAGGCCGGCCGCAAGCTGGTTGACGGCAAAATCGATCTGGCCGTCGAGCGAGCGCTTGTCGGCATCGTTCCTGGCGCGTTCGGCATCGCTCAAGGCGCGCTGTTCGGCCGCCTCGGTTTCCAGGTCGCGGCGGGCGCGGGCGCTGTCGCGGAAGAGCGAGAGGGCGCGGCCGATCTCGCCGAACTCGTTTTTCTTCTCAAGACATGGGATTGCCTCGTCGAGATCGCCCGAGGAGATCGAGTGAACGCTGGCGGTCAGCGCCTGCAAAGGCTTCACCGACTGGCGGATCGCATAGAAGGCGAGAACGCCGACGAGCAGCATGACGACGGCGCCGATGCCGAGGACCAGGATCAGCAGCTCATTCATGCGCTGATAATAGAATTCCATCGGAATGCCGATGAAGAGAATGCCGACATTGGCGTTCGATGCGTTCTTGATCGGGAAATAACCGGTCATGAACTTGCGGCCGAACAGTTCGGCCGGGCCGAAATAGGCTTCGCCCCGGGCGAGAACCGGTTGGGCCGGATGTTCGGCCACAAGCTTGGTGCCGACGGCGCGGTCGCCGTTTTCCTTCTTGACGTTGGTGGATATGCGGACGTAGTCGCCGCCCTGCTTCTGGAAGATCGTCGCAACGCCGGCGATCGACTGGGCGGTGCGGTCGACCAGCGAATGATCGGCAAGGGCCGGAATGGCCTCTTCGGTGACGGCGGTGAGCTGGTTGTCCTTGACCTCGACCTTGGCGGCCTGATCGGCCGCGCCGTAGAGGACGGCCATGGCGCGGGCGGCGTCCCTCGCGTCGGAGACGGCGCCATCCATCACATGGCCACTCAGATTGTAATAGGTCACGCCGACAATGGCCGCCGTGCTGATCGCCAGCAGAAACAGCGTGATCGCAACGATCTGGCGGACGATGGATGTAGAGAAAAGGCGCAGCATCAGAACCCCCGGCGGCACAACAAGAGCTAAATTAGAGGAAAAGCGTTAAGGAAAATTTTCCGTAAATCTGAATTGGCCGGGATAATCAACCGCCCCGTTTTCGGACATTCCGATCGGCCTGCCAAGGCGGCCGATAGCGCCTTACCAATACGCAAACGGCCCCGGAAAACCGGGGCCGTCGAAACAATGGAAATCAAGCGCTGATCAGGCGGCGCGGTAGACCCGCGCTTCACCCACCCCGCCGTCAATCTTGAACTGCTGGATGAGGCGGCGCAGCGCATCGGCCTCGTCGGCCAGTTCGCGGCTGGCGGCGGTCGTCTCCTCGACCATGGCGGCGTTCTTCTGCGTCATCTGGTCCATCTGGTTGACGGTCGAGTTGACGCTCTGCAGCGCGTTGGACTGGTCGTGGCTGGCGCGGGCGATCATCTCGACATGCTGGCTGATCGTGACGATCTGGGCGCTGATCTTGGCGAGCACCGTGCCGGTCTCCTGCACGAATTGCGAGCCGGAGCTGACCTCGTTGGTCGACTTGTTGATCAGTCCCTTGATCTCCTGCGCCGCGGCGGCGGAGCGCTGGGCGAGTTCGCGGACTTCCATGGCGACGACGGCGAACCCCTTGCCGGCCTCGCCGGCGCGCGCCGCCTCGATGCCGGCGTTGAGCGCCAGCAAGTTGGTCTGGAAGGCGATCTCGTCGATAACGCCGATGATCTGCTCGATCTGGCGCGCGGCATCCTCGATGCGGCCCATGGCGTCGATCGCATTGCTGACGACGACGGCGGAATCGTCGGCGCTGCGCTTGGCCTGACGGACGATCTGGTCGGCATCCTTGGCGCGTTCGGCCGACGAGCGCACCGTGACGGTGATCTGATCGACGGCAGCCGCCGTCTCTTCGAGCGAAGCCGCCTGTTGTTCGGTGCGCTTGGAGAGATCCTCGGCCGACTGGGCCATCTGGTTGCCGTTGCCCTGGATCAGTTCGACATTGTCGCGGATCTGGCTCATCGTCGCCTGCAGGCGCAGCATCGAACCGTTGAAATCCTGACGCAGCTGTTCGAGGCGGCCGATGAAGGGCGTTTCGATCGTCGTCGAGATATCGCCCTGCGACATGCGTTCGAGGCCGGCGGCAAGCGCGTTGACGGCAAATTCGATCTGCCGGTCCATCTCGCGCTTTTCGGCGTCGTTGCGCTGGCGCTCGTGTTCGGCGGCGGCGCGTTCCTCGTCGCTCTGCTCCTCGATGCGGATCTTCGAGATGGCATTCTCCTTGAAGATGCCGAGGGCGCGGGCCATGTCGCCGATTTCGTCGTAGCGCTGCTCGCCTGAAATGCTGGTTTCCAGCGACCCTTCGGCGATACGGCGCATGGCGGCCGTGATCTGGCTGATCGGGCGCTGCAGCGTCAGCACCAGGGCGATACCGCCGAGGATCGACAGCAGGATGCCGAGACCGGTGGTGAGCACCGAGATGCTGTTTGCCTGGGTGCGCTCGGTGCCGGCCGTTTGTTTCTGCAGCTCGGCGAAATCGGTCAGCTTCGTCCAGATCTGGTCGAGTTCCTGGCGGGCGGCGGCATAGGCCGTGACGCGCTCACCGATCGTATCGACGATCTTCGAGCCGCCGCCGGAAATGGCGTCCAGCGCCGGCTGGATCGCGCCGGAGATGCCTTCGGCAAAGCCCATGCCCTTGGCGCTGGTGGTCAGTACCTGCATGTCCTTGCCGAGCGTGCCGGCCTGCTGCTGCAGGCGCACGAGGTTGTCCTTGCTCGAATTGGAGAGGAAGTCTGACAGCACGATCTGCAGCGCATAGACGGAATTTTCCAGGCGCCGCGTATCCTGCAGGACGGAGTTGGTCTGGGCGATGCGGCCTTCGAGCTCGGCAAAGCGCTGGGTCGCCTCGCGCATTTTCTGCGTCGCGGTCAGCTGCGTATAGGTCGAGGTCTGGCGGAAGCGGGACACGAGACGGCCGAGTTCGGCGACGTTCTCGTCGGTCGGCGCGGGCATCTGGGCGATCGCCTTGATGCTGTCGATGGTCGCCGCCAGGGCGTCGATGACGTTTTTCTGATTGGTCGGAACCGAAATGGCGATCAGGCGCTGGGCCTTGATGATCTCCGGCATCTGTTCGTTGATGAAGGCGATCTTCTCCTGCGGCGTCGGCGGCTTGCTGAAGCCGCTGGCGACGGTGCCGAGGAAATCGCCGCCCTTCAGCAGGCGGTCGGCGGTGCGAAGGGTGACGGTGGCGGCACTCTCGTCGCGCTGCAGCGCGGTCTGCAATTCCTCGGCCTGGTAGGAGACGGTGAAGCGGGTGCTGATCAGGCTCTTCTGCGCCGCGTCGATCTGCTCGTGCAGCGCGACTTCCTGCTCATGCAGCGCCCAGAGCTTGTCGACGACGCCTGAAATGTCCTTGGTGCGGCTCGAGGCTTCCGCAAGGCTGTCGCGGCCGGCAGCCTGTTCGCCCACCTGGTTCAGCGTCTGGTCGAGCACACCCTGCTGGGTCTTCAGATCGGTGAGCAGCTTGTCGCGCGCCGGCTGACTGGTGATGCGCAGGAAGTCGTCCATCGAACCGTAGAGATCCTTGAACCCGCTCAGCGACTGCAGCACGCTGTTGGAGATTTCCATGCGGCCCTGCAGAAGTCCGGAAGCATAAAGGCCCGTCAGGCCCACCGCCGAAATGGTCACAACGAAGGGCAGAACGAAGATCAGGACTTTCGTCTTGATCCTGAAGCGGGAAAGAATCTTGTCAATCAACATGGCGTTCCGGGCCTTTCATACACTACTCCTCCCGCGGGCAGCCATCAGGCGCGCCAGCCGAGTGCACATCAACTATTCTCTTTACATCGGGGAACCCGGAAGCCAGGCGGCAGTCATTGCCGGTTCATGTCCAAGCAAGTTGGAGATGCCCAAATAATCGCGGGCAATTGTGTCAGATTAGATATTAATTTTCGGATAAGCGGTGATGGTGGTTAAAAGCCAAGGCGGTGAAATAGTTGCAATTTATGCCACACAGGACCGCGATGTCGCGATCGCAAGGCGGCAAGGTTACTTCAGGATGAAAGGACAGGTCAGAGGACGTGCGCGAGCAACAGCGCCAGGCTGGCGGCTGTGGCGCCGGCTGTGAGCATCAAATATCGCAGGACCGCCATCCTGATGTCAGGCTTTGCCTGGGTGATTGCGATGGCGCGGGCGCGTCGTGCGTGTCTGGTCATGCTCGAAACCTCACTCTTCTGACACAACAATCCAACAAAACGGCTTGCCGGTAAAGCTTAATCTAGGAAGAGCTTTGCAAACCGCCAATTGAGACAGGATGGCGCACCTCTCTTAAGAAGTCTTGAATCGGCATTTCTAATATACGGGTTCCGCCGATATGCAGAAAGCGAAAGCTTCAGGCGCATTCGCCCGCGGCAAATCCCGAGGCCCAGGCCCATTGGAAATTATAGCCGCCAAGCCAGCCGGTGACGTCGACGCATTCGCCGATGAAATAGAGACCGGGCACGGCCTTGGCCTCCATGCTGCGTGAATCGAGCGCGGCCGTGTCGATGCCGCCGAGCGTCACTTCGGCTGTGCGATAGCCTTCAGAGCCGGAAGGCTTGATTGCAAAGCTCTGGGCGCTCGCGGCAAGGCTGAGCAGCGTCTTGTCGGGTAGGTCGGCCATATTGCCGGAGATCTTTTCGCGCTCGACGAGAAACTGCGCCAGCCGCTTCGGCAGGATCTCGCCAAGCGCGGTCTGGGCCGACTGGCGGCCGTTCAGCTGCTTTGCCGCCTTCAGCTGCGCGGCGATGTCGATATCCGGTTCGATGGCAAGGACGATCTCGTCCCCTTCGCGCCAATAGGAGGAGATCTGCAGGATGGCAGGTCCGCTGAGGCCCCGATGGGTAAACAGCAGCGCTTCGCGGAAGGCGGTCTTGCCATGGCGGATTTCGGCCGGCGCGGAAATGCCGGCAAGCGGGCCAATGCTTGCGAGCAGGCCGGGATCGAGCGTCAACGGCACCAGGGCCGGGCGGGTTTCGAGCACGGCCAGGCCGAACTGCTCGGCGAGGCGATAGGCAAAGCCGGTGGCGCCCATCTTCGGGATCGATTTGCCGCCGGTCGCGACGATCAGCGCGGAGGCTTCATAGCCGCCCTGCCCGGTCGAGACGCGGAAGCCCGCATCGGTCCTTTCGACGCCTGTTATCTCGGTAGCGAGATCGAGTGCCGCGCCGGCGGCGCGCATCTCGTCCAGGAGCATGCGGATGATGTCCTTGGCGCTGTCGTCGCAGAACAGCTGGCCCAGCGTCTTTTCATGCCAGGCAATGCCGTGCCGCTCGACCATGGCGATGAAATCGGCAGGCGTGAAACGGGCAAGCGCCGACTTGCAGAAATGCGGATTGGTGGACAGAAAATTCTTCGGCCCGGCATGGATATTGGTGAAATTGCAGCGGCCGCCGCCGGAGATGCGGATCTTCTCGCCGGGCGCGCGCGCATGGTCAAGAACGACGACCGAGCGACCGCGTTTTCCGGCGCGGATGGCCGCCATCATGCCCGCCGCCCCGGCGCCGATGACGATGACGTCGCTTTTGCGCTGCAAACCCGTTTCCCCAATCAAATCGGTGTCTTCTTTTTCCATCGAAGGGCGAAAGTCAACGTTCTCGCCCCCTCGCCAATTGGCAAAGTCTGGCTATGATGGCGCCACGATCAACCAACCCGGTGTGTCATGTCCCCAAAAAAGACGACGCTGAAGCCTGCCAGAACCGTACCCGCCTCGACGAAAACTCCTCCGGACCCCGGATCCCTGCGCGGCGTTGCGAACTGGAAGGAAGCGGCGCAGTGGCTGAGAGCCAGGGGCATCGAAGACATCGAATGCATCACGCCCGACCTTGCCGGCGTGCCGCGCGGCAAGATGATGCCGAGCTCGAAATTCACCTCGAACACCTCGCTGGCACTGCCTTCGGCGATCTACCGGCACACGATATCAGGCGAATATCCCGAGGAGACGGAGAGCTTCCGCTACGAGCCGCGCGACAGCGACCTGAAGCTGATGCCGGATCTTTCGACACTGTCGGTCGTGCCCTGGGAGAGCGATCCGACGGCGCAGGTGATCTGCGACATTGTCGATTCGGACGGCGGCGAAGTGCCCTACACGCCGCGCAACGTGCTGAAGCGGATCATGAGCCTCTATCACGACCGCGGCTGGAAACCGATCGTCGCGCCGGAGATCGAATTCTACCTGGTCGCCAAGAATGACGATCCCGACTATCCGCTGCACCCGCCGAAGGGCCGCTCCGGCCGCTCGATCCTCGGCGGCCAGGGTTATTCGATCGCCGGCATCAACGAATTCGACGAGTTGATCGACGACATCTACCATTTCTCGGAGAAACAGGGGCTGGAGATCGACACGCTGATCCATGAAGAGGGACCGGCCCAGCTCGAAATCAACCTGCGCCACGGCAATCCGATCGAGCTTGCCGACCAGGTGTTCCTGTTCAAGCGAACGATCCGTGAGGCGGCGCTGAAGCATGACATCTACGCGACCTTCATGGCCAAGCCGATGCAGGGCCAGCCGGGGTCGGCGATGCATATCCACCAGTCGGTGGTCAATATCGAGACGGGCAAGAACGTCTTCTCCAATGCCGATGGATCGGCCTCGAAGGAATTCTTCCACTTCATCGGCGGCATGCAGAAATTCGTGCCGAGCGCGATGGCGATGCTTGCCCCTTACGTGAATTCCTACCGCCGCCTGCAGCCGGACATGTCCTGCCCTGTCAACAATGCCTGGGGCTACGACAACAGGACCACCGCTTTCCGCGTCCCGGTGTCCGATCCGCAGGCGCGGCGCGTGGAAAACCGGCTGCCGAGTTCGGACGCCAATCCGTATCTCGCGCTTGCCGCCTCGCTCGCTTCCGGTCTGCTCGGCATTATGAAGCAGATCGAGCCGACGGCGCCGACGGAGGATTCGGCCAATGAGGGCTCGATCGACCTGCCGCGCGGCCTCTTGGAAGCCGTGGCGCTGATGGAGGATGAGCCTGCCTTCGAAGAGGTGTTCGGCACGCAGTTCATCGGCCTTTATGCCGGCGTCAAGCGCGGCGAGTTCGAGACCTTCATGCAGGTGATCAGCCCCTGGGAGCGGGAATTCCTTCTGCTCAACGTGTGAGGGGATCGTCATGGCACCACAAGAGATGTGGCAGAGCCCGATCTCCCCGGGCCTATCCTGGTATCAGGCAACCGTCGGCGAGCGGCCCACCTATGCCGCTCTCGACGGAGCGAGACCATGCGACGTCGCCATCATCGGCGGTGGCTATACCGGCCTGCAGGCCGCCTATCACCTCGCCAAGTCAGGCGTTTCGGTCGTCCTGATCGAGGCCTGCCGGTTCGGCGACGGAGCGTCCGGGCGCAATGGCGGCCAGCTCGGCACCGGCCAGCGATGGTGGCCGGAAGAGCTCGAGGAAAAAATCGGCTATCAACGCTCGAAGGCGCTGTTCGACGTTGCCGAGGCAGCCAAGCGCCATCTCCTCGATTTTGCAAGCGAGCACCAGATCGAGATCGACTTCGTGCCCGGCCAGCTCAATGTCGCCCACAAGGCGAGCTACGAACGCGACTATCGCGAGAATGCCGAGATCGCCGCGCAGCGCTATGACTATCCGCACATCAGCTTCATGGACAAGAAAGAGACGCAGGAAAGGCTCGGTTCGAAGCGCTTCCACTGCGGCGTGCGCGATGTCGGCACAGGCCATATCCATCCGCTGAAGCTGCTCATCGGGCTCGCCCGTGTCGCCGCCGACGCGGGTGCTGATATCTTCGAGATGACCAAGGCGACGGCGATCCGCCAGGGCGGCGGCAAGGTGACGATCGAAACGGAACGGGGCACGATCACCGCCGACCGGGTGCTGATCGCCTGCGACGGGCATATCGACGGCCTCGAACCGGTGACGGCAAGCCATGTCATGCCGATCCGCTCCTTCATCGGCGCCACCGCTCCGCTCGATCAGCATCCCGAAGTGCTGCCGGGCGGTGAGGCCGTCGCCGATTCGCGCTTCGTCGTGCGTTATTTCCGCCGATTCGAAGACCGTCTGCTGTTCGGCGGGCGCGAGGCCTATACGGCCGACAATCCGCGAGACATTTCGCAGCACATCCGCCGGCAGATCGGCGAAATCTATCCTGATCTGAAAGACATCGAGATCACCCATGCCTGGGGCGGCAGCGTCGGCATCACCATGCCGCGCCAGCTCTTCGTGCGCGAGGTGATGCCCGGCGTCACCTCGATCGGCGGTTATTCCGGCCATGGCGTCATGTTGTCAAACTACTGTGGCAAGCTCTATGCGGAAACGGTGCTTGGGAAATCCGGCGATCTGGATCTGTTCAAATCGCTCGATATTCCCGCCTTTCCCGGCGGGGCCTGGATGCGGGCGCCGCTGCTTTTCCTCGCCTTGTCGTGGTTTGCGCTTCGCGACAAGTTTTAGTCCGCCTGCGGATTTCCTCTCATGGAAATTCGCTCTAAAACCGGTGCCCGACAGATTCATTGCACTGCACACTGGCTTTTTTAAATCGATTAGATTAAAAGGGCCGTCAACCAAGCCTGATTGAGAGACAAGCTCATGAGCAGCCAGATCATTCCCGTTGAGCCTTTTGATTACGTCGTCTTCGGCGGCAGCGGCGACCTTGCCGAACGCAAGTTGCTGCCGGCCCTCTATCATCGCCAGATCGAAGGCCAGTTCGGCGAACCGACCCGGGTGATCGGCGCTTCGCGCAGCCCGCTGACGAACGAGGAATACCGCAAATTCGCCCGCGATGCGCTGAAGGAACACCTGAAGAAGGGCGAATATGACGAGAACGAAGTCGAAAAGTTCTGCGCCCGCCTCTATTACGTCTCGGTCGATGCCCGCTCCGACGGCGGCTGGGATCAGCTGAAGAGGCTGCTCGACGAGAGCAAGGAGCGGGTGCGCGCCTTCTATCTGGCGGTCGCACCCGGCATCTTCGGCGACATTTCGCAGAAGATCCATGACCATAAGCTGATCACCAAATCGACCCGCATCGTCGTCGAGAAGCCGATCGGCCGCGACCTCGCCTCGGCGCTGCAGCTCAACGACATGATCGGCCGCGCCTTCAAGGAAGAGCAGATTTTCCGCATCGACCACTATCTCGGCAAGGAAACGGTGCAGAACCTGATGGCGCTGCGCTTTGCCAATGCGCTCTACGAGCCGCTGTGGAATGCCAATTACATCGATCACGTGCAGATCACCGTGGCCGAAGCGGTCGGCCTCGAAGGCCGCGCCGGCTATTACGATACGGCGGGCGCGCTGCGCGACATGGTGCAGAACCACATTCTGCAACTGCTCTGCCTGACGGCGATGGAAGTGCCCTCGTCGATGGATTCGGAAGCCGTTCGCGACGAGAAGCTGAAGGTGCTGCGGGCACTGAAGCCGCTCGATGCCTCGAATGTCGAGCAGGCGACGGTGCGCGGCCAGTATCGCGCCGGCGCCTCGGGCAGCGGCCCGGTCAAGGGCTATCTCGAAGAGCTCGAAGGCGGCGTCTCCAACACCGAGACCTTCGTCGCCATCAAGGCCGAGATCAACAACTGGCGCTGGGCCGGCGTTCCCTTCTACATCAGAACCGGCAAGCGGCTTGCCGGGCGCATGTCCGAGATCGTCATCACCTTCAAGTCGATCCCGCATGCGATCTTCGATCAGGCCGCCGGCCGCATCAGCCAGAACCAGCTGATCATCCGCCTGCAGCCGGACGAGGGCGTCAAGCAGTCGCTGATGATCAAGGATCCGGGTCCGGGCGGCATGCGCCTGCGCAACGTCTCGCTCGACATGAGCTTTGCCCAGGCCTTCAACGTCCGCAATCCCGACGCCTACGAACGCCTGCTGATGGACGTGATCCGCTCCAACCAGACATTGTTCATGCGCCGCGATGAAGTCGAAGCCGCATGGAAATGGGTCGACCCGATCCTGAAAGGTTGGGAAACCACCGGCCAGCAGGTGCAGGGCTATACGGCCGGCACCTGGGGCCCGAGCCAGGCCATCGCGCTGATCGAGCGCGACGGCCGCACCTGGCATGACGATATCTAGGACGAAACCGATGGCATCGACCCTGCATTCCTTCGCCAGCCCCGCAGATCTCGCCGGCAGCCTTGCCGACAAGGTCGCCGATACGCTTTCGGCGGCGATCGCCGCCCGCGGCGCCGCCTCCATCGCCGTTTCCGGCGGCTCGACACCAAAGGCCTTCTTCCAGGCGCTGTCGACACGCGACATCGCCTGGGACAAGGTGACGATCACGCTGGTTGACGAACGCTTCGTGCCGGCCGACAATACCCGCTCGAACCATCTGCTGGTCGATGCCAACCTCTTGCAGGACAAGGCAAAGGCAGCGCGGTTCGTGCCGCTTTACCAGCCGGCAGCCTCGGTCGAGGAGGCCGCAAGGCTGGCGACGGAAAAAAGCGCCGAGATCGGCATCCCCTTCGATGTGGTCATCCTCGGCATGGGCGGCGACGGCCACACGGCCTCGTTCTTTCCCGGCGGCAGCAATCTTGCCGAGGCGCTCGATGCCTCGACGCCGCGCGGCGTCATCACCATGGAGGCAGAAGGAGCCGGCGAGCCGCGCCTGACTTTCACCTTCTCCAGTCTTCAGGATGCGGCACTGCTGGTTCTCCATATCGAGGGCGAAGGCAAAAAAGACGTTCTCGCCAAGGCGGAAGGCAGCGGTGACGAGGCAGACATGCCGATCCGCGCCGTTCTGCGCCGGGCCACTTCCCCGGTCGAGATCTACTGGGCTCCCTGATACGGCCTGACAGCCGCCGGAGCCGGCGAACACATTGAGACGAACCAGAACAAGGCAGGGATCTTCCATGTCCGCTCACGCACGCATTGCTGCGATCACCAACCGCATCGTCGAACGCTCGAAGCCGACCCGCGAGCGCTATCTGGAACGGCTGCGCGCCGCCGCCTCCCAGGGCGTGCAACGCTCGGTGCTCGGCTGCGCCAACCTCGCCCATGGCTTTGCGGTCTGTTCCCCCGCCGAGAAGGACGCGCTTGCCGGCGACCGCATTCCGAATCTCGGCATCATCACTGCCTATAACGACATGCTCTCGGCCCACCAGCCGTTCGAGACCTATCCCGCAATCATCCGTGAGGCGGCCGCCGAAGCAGGCGGCGTCGCCCAGGTGGCCGGCGGCGTGCCTGCCATGTGCGACGGCGTCACCCAGGGTCAGCCGGGCATGGAGCTGTCGCTCTTTTCGCGCGACCTGATCGCCATGGCCGCAGGCGTCGGCCTGTCGCACAATATGTTCGATGCCGCCCTCTTCCTCGGCGTCTGCGACAAGATCGTGCCGGGCCTCGTCATCGCGGCGCTCTCCTTCGGGCATCTGCCGTCGATCTTCGTTCCGGCCGGGCCGATGACGACAGGCCTGCCGAACGACGAGAAGTCGCGGGTGCGTCAGCTCTTTGCCGAGGGCAAGGTCGGGCGCGCCGAGCTCCTGGAGGCGGAATCGAAATCCTATCACGGCCCCGGCACCTGCACCTTCTACGGCACGGCCAACTCCAACCAGATGCTGATGGAGATCATGGGCTTCCATATGCCGGGCTCCTCCTTCATCAATCCCGGCACGCCGCTGCGCGAAGCGCTGACGCGCGAGGCCGCCAAGCGGGCGCTGGCGATCACCGCGCTCGGCAACGAATTCACGCCGGCCGGCGAGATGATCGACGAACGTTCGGTCGTCAACGGCGTCGTCGGCCTGCATGCGACCGGCGGCTCGACCAACCACACGCTGCACCTCGTCGCCATGGCGCGGGCAGCCGGCATCCAGCTCACCTGGCAGGACATCGCCGAGCTTTCGGAAATCGTGCCGCTGCTGGCCCGCGTCTACCCGAACGGCCTTGCCGACGTAAACCATTTCCAGGCGGCCGGCGGCATGGGCTTCCTGATCAAGGAACTCCTGAAGCACGGCCTGGTGCATGACGATGTGCGCACGGTCTTCGGCCAGGGTCTCCAGGCCTATACGGTCGATGCCCGGCTCGGCGAAAACCGCGGCGTGTTGCGCGAGCCGTCGCCGGAAAAGAGCCATGATCCGAAGGTGCTCTCCAGCATCGAGACGCCATTCCAGGCCAATGGCGGGCTGAAGATGCTGCGCGGCAATCTCGGCAAGGCGGTCATCAAGATCTCCGCCGTCAAGCCGGAGCGTCACATCATCGAGGCGCCGGCGATCGTCTTCCACAGCCAGCAGGAACTGCAGGACGCCTTCAAGGAAGGCAAGCTCAACCGCGATTTCGTCGCCGTCGTGCGCTTCCAGGGGCCGAAGGCGAACGGCATGCCGGAACTGCACAAGCTGACGCCGCCGCTCGGCGTGCTGCAGGATCGCGGCTTCCGCGTGGCGCTTCTGACCGACGGGCGCATGTCCGGCGCATCCGGCAAGGTGCCGGCGGCGATCCACGTCACGCCGGAAGCGGTCGACGGCGGCCCGATCGCCCGCATCAAGAACGGCGACATCATTCGCCTGGACGCGATCAAGGGCACGCTGGAAGTGCTCGTCGATGCGGCCGACATGGCCGAGCGCGAGCCGGTGACCGTCGATCTCTCCGACAATGAATTCGGCATGGGCCGCGAGCTCTTCGCGCCGTTCCGCCGCGCCGTCGGCGCTTCGGACCAGGGTGCGAGCGTCCTCTTCCACTGAACGTAACCAACGCAAACAAGCAAAAACCCGCGGGGCGCGCGCAGCGTCCCGCGGGTTTTGCTATTGGCAGTCCCGATCTATCCGTCAGGCGCGGATGTCGAGAACGTAATCCTTGTGCGCCGGATGCGTGCTGTAGACAAAAATCTTGTTCAGCTCCTTCTGCGTCAGCAGGCGCAGGAAGCGGACTTCGATCGTGTTGTTGGCGTTGACCTTCATCAGCAGGCAGCCGACCTTGGTGATGCGGGCATCCGGAATGTCCAGATAGAACTGCTTCGGCAGGCTGAACTGGGTGAGAATTGCGAGCGTCGCGCTGCTCATCGAGATCCGGACGATGTCGCAGCGGCGCGACGCCGCGTGCATGACGCCCTTTTCCGTATATTCGATGCGCGCGGCATTCATCGTGTCCTCCATTTTGAACCGCGCCTCGCGGTCATACATGAAGGATTCTTCCTTGCTCAGGAAATGAGATCTTGGCTGTGACGGATTGGAAGCGGCCACTTGCTTATCCCCCTCATAAATTGACGAGGAAAAAGTAGCAGCCGATCTTTAACAGAAAGTGAGAATTCGGTCCGCCAAGTATAATTCTGGGGATGATTACCCCAAAAATGGCGATCTCATTTCCGGTAGGTGTGGCCGCTCGCATCGAAGAGATGCAGCTTCTGCCGGTCGGCGGCAAAGCGCATCCTCTGGCCCTTATGGACATCGTAAATGCCGGGCAGTTTGACGACGATCGGCTCGCCGGGGACCAGGCCTTCGATGTAAAGCAGCGTCACTTCGCCGAGCGCTTCGACGATCGAGACTTCGCCCTCGAAAACATAGTCGGCGCCGTCGGCGATCCTCAGATCTTCCGGGCGAACACCGAAGCTTGCCTCCTTGCCCTTCTCCGATGCGTCGGTCGCCACATCGAGCGTGACCGACATGCCGCCGGTCAGCGTAACAGTCGTCTGGCTGCCGGTGCCTGATATCGTCGCGGGGATGATGTTCATGGCCGGCGAGCCGATGAATTTCGCCACGAAGAGGTTGGCGGGGCGCTCGTAAAGCTCCAGCGGCGCGCCGACCTGCTCGATATTGCCGGCGGAAAGCACGACGATGCGGTCGGCAAGCGTCATCGCCTCGACCTGGTCGTGGGTGACGTAGATCATCGTCGTATCGGCCATCTGCTCGTTGAGGCGAGCGATCTCGATGCGGGTCGCGACGCGCAGCGCAGCATCGAGGTTGGACAGCGGCTCGTCGAACAGGAAGACCTTGGGGTCGCGGCAGATGGCGCGGCCGATCGCCACGCGCTGACGCTGGCCGCCCGAAAGCGCCTTCGGCAGGCGGTCGAGATATTTGCCCAGTTGCAGGCTGTCGGCCGCCGCCCGCACGCGCCGGTCGATCTCCTGCTTGCTTTCGCCGGCGATCTTCATGCCGAAGGCCATGTTGTCGTAGACGGTCATGTGGGGATAGAGCGCGTAGGACTGGAAGACCATGGCAATGCCGCGCTTCGACGGCGGCACGTCATTGACGAGTTGACCGTCGATATACATCTCGCCGCCGGTAATCGCCTCGAGACCGGCGATCATGCGCAGAAGCGTGGATTTGCCGCAGCCGGACGGACCGACAAAGACGATGAATTCGCCCTGCTTGATATCGAGGTCGATGCCGTGGAGAACGTCCACGGAACCGTAGGATTTGCGAATATCCTTCAGCGTCAGTCCAGTCATGTCTCTCTCCCCTCCTGATCCTTAAGCGAGACGGGCGAAATACGCCCCCCAGGCCGGAATATCGATCTTGTCGCCATAGTTGTTGCTGATAAAGCCGTGCCCCGTCAACGCCTGCCATTCTCCTGCAGGCAGGGTAACGCCTGCTTCGGCCGGGCTCATGTTGAAAATGCAGAGCAGCTTCTCGTCACTGTAGTCGCGGGTGAAGACCAGGATATCGCCCTCAGTCTCCTCGAATTCGATCTCGCCCTTGGCAAAGGCCGGGTGCAGCTTGCGGAAGGCGATGAAGCGGCGATAGTGCTCGAGCACGGACGTCTCGTCGCCCTGCTGGACATTGACGGCGCGCAGAATATGTTCGACCGGCACCGGCAGCCAGGGCTTGACTGTCGAAAAGCCGCCCTGGGCGACGTGGCTGTCCCAGACCATCGGCGTACGGCAGCCGTCACGGCCTTTGAACTCCGGCCAGAACTGGATGCCATAGGGATCCTGCAGATCCTGATAGGCGAGATCGGCTTCGGTCAGCGCCAGTTCCTCGCCCTGATAGAGGCAGACGGAACCGCGCAGCGTCATCAGCAGCGAGGCATAGAGCTTGGCGAAAGCGTCGTGATCGGCGACCAGCCCACCCCAGCGGCTGACATGGCGCATGACGTCGTGATTGGAGAAGGCCCAGCAGGCCCAGCCGTCGGGGGCTGCGGCTTCGAAATCCTCCATCACCTCCTCGACGCGCTCCGGCGTCAGCGGATCGGGCGCCAGGAACTCGAAGGCGTAGCACATGTGCATCTTGTCGTTGCCGGAGGTATATTCGCCGACGATTTCCAGGCCGCGCTGGCTGTCACCCACCTCGCCGACCGCGGCGATTGCCGGATATTCCTCGAGAACGGCGCGGAAGCGCTTCAGGAAGGCGAGGTTCTCCGGCCGGTTCTTGTCGTAAACATGCTCCTGGAAGTTATAGGGATTGACCGCCGGCGCCGTCGAGGCGTTGCGGCGCTCGGGCGCCAATGCCGGATTGTCGCGCAACAGCGGGTCGTGGAAATAGAAGTTGATGGTGTCGAGGCGGAAGCCGTCGACGCCGCGATTGAGCCAGAAGCGCACGACATCGAGCAGACGGTCCTGCACTTCCGGGTTATGCAGGTTCATGTCCGGCTGCGAGGTCAGGAAGTTGTGCAGGTAATATTGCATGCGCGTCGGATCCCACGCCCATGCCGAGCCGCCGAAGATCGACAGCCAGTTGTTCGGCGGCGTGCCGTCCGGCTTGGCGTCGGCCCAGACATACCAGTCGGCTTTGGCGTTGGTCTTGCTGGAGCGGCTCTGCACGAACCAGGGATGCTGATCGGAGCTGTGCGAGATGACCAGGTCGATCATCACGCGGATGCCGAGGCGATGCGCCTCGGCGATCATCGTGTCGAAGTCCACCAGCGTGCCGAAGATCGAATCGACATTTTCATAATCGGAAACGTCGTAACCGAAATCGCGCATCGGCGAGGTGAAGAAGGGCGAGATCCAGATCGCATCGACGCCGAGGCTTGCCACATGCGGCAGCCGGGCGGTGATGCCCTTGAGGTCGCCGATACCGTCGCCGTTGGAATCCTGGTAGGAGCGCGGATAGATCTGATAGATCACCGCGCCGCGCCACCAGTCCTTATCGGCGGTCAAGATCGATTGGGGAGCCATGTTCATGGAATATCCTGTCTGAAGTCACGTTCGAAAATGGTCAGCCTCCCTTGACCGAACCCGCCAGCAGACCGCGCACCAGGTAGCGCTGCAGCCCGAAGAAGACGAGCAGCGGCACGACGATGGTGACGAAGGCCGACGCCGTCAAAATCTCCCAATTGCCGCCGCGCGAGCCGAGCAGCGCGTTGAGACTGCCAGTCAGCACGATGTGATCCTTGTCGGTGCCGAGGAAGACCATGGCGACGAGCAGGTCGTTCCACACCCACAGGAACTGGAAGAT
Source organism: Rhizobium sp. M1 (assembly GCF_002531805.1). Classification (NCBI taxonomy): domain Bacteria; kingdom Pseudomonadati; phylum Pseudomonadota; class Alphaproteobacteria; order Hyphomicrobiales; family Rhizobiaceae; genus Rhizobium; species Rhizobium sp. M1. The sequence continues at coordinate 36,729 of NZ_NWSW01000010.1, forward strand.
GGCGAAAGAGGCGAGTGCCGGGAAGGACAGAGGCAAAACGATGCGGGTAAAGATCTCGAAGTCGCTCGCACCGTCGACACGGGCGGATTCGATGATCTCCTTCGGCAGGCCGGCAATATAGGCCCGCAGCAGAAAGATGGCGAGCGGCATGCCGAAGGCGGTATGGGCAAGCCAGATGCCGGGATAGGTCTTCGACGGCTGGCCGAGCATGGTGCCGATCTCGTTATAGAGGCGCAGAAGCGGGATCAGCGACATCTGCAGCGGCACGACGATGAGGCCGACGACGAGCGCGATCAACAGCGCGCGGCCGGGAAAGTCCATCCAGCTCAAAGCATAGGCGGCGAAAGCGGCAATGAGGATCGGGATGATCGTCGCCGGGATCGTCACGGTCAGCGAATTGATGAAGGACTGGCCGATGCCCTCGCCTGTTAGAACGGTGTTATAGTTCTGCGTCGTGAATTCCGGCGGCGCGGAAACGGAGACATAGATGCGCCGCGGCCGCTCGTCGGGCGAGAAGGCAGCGTTCTTCATATAGCGATAGCTGCCGTCGCTGTTGATCTGCAGGCTTTCGCCGTCGCCGAGATCGGCCGTCTGGCCGGCCTCGAAGGCCGCCGGCTGCTGCACGCGGTTGCCGAAGGCCTTTACCGAGCGGCCGGTCTGTCCTTCCAGCACATTGCCCGAAATGACGTAGGTGGCGCCTTCCTGCTTTTGCTGGTCCGGCGTGCCCAGGCGCACGGCGACCGTCTGCGTCGAGCCGACGAAGGACGTCCACCAGCCGGACACAACGATCTGGTCCTTGTCGCGCAGGGCGCTGACGAAGATACCGAGCGTCGGGATGAGCCAGATGATGACGATCAGGAGAACCGCAAGGTGAACGAAGAGGCGGGCGGGCCCGATCTTGAAGTAGCTTCCGACAGCGGTCATCTCAGTGGCCCTTCAGTTCGCGGTTGGCGCGGCGCACGTTCCAAACCATGATCGGCGTGACGGCGAGCATGATGATGATGGCGATGACGGCACTTCGGCCGGAATCGCCGCCGCCGCGGAACATCCAGTCGAACATCAGGTTCGCCAGGACCATCGTCTGCCACTGGCCGTTGGTCATGGTCAGCACGATATCGAAGACCTTGAGGACGAGGATGGTGATCGTCGTCCAGACGACGGCGATGGTGCCCCAGACCTGCGGCACCATGATCCGCCAGAAGATCTGCCAGCCGTTGGCGCCATCGATGACGGCGGCTTCGATCGTCTCCTCGGGGATGCCGCGCAGGGCCGCCGACAGGATGACCATGGCAAAACCGGTCTGGATCCAGATCAGGATGACCATCAGGAAGAAATTGTTCCAGAAGGGAACCGAGATCCACACCTCCGGCGTGCCGCCGAAGAGCTGGACGATGGCGTTCAGGAGGCCGATCTGGACATCGTTGCCGCCGCGATATTCATAGATGAATTTCCAGATGACCGAGGCGCCGACGAAGGAGATCGCCATCGGCATGAAGACGATGCTCTTGGCGATATTGCCCCACCAGATGCGATCGGTCATGACAGCGATGACCAGGCCGAAGAAGGTGCAGGCGGCCGGCACGACGGCGAGCCAGAGGATGTTGTTGAAGATCGACTGGCGGAATTCGCGGTCGCCGATCGCCCATTTATAGTTGGCGAGGCCGACGAACTGCAGACCGGCGCGGTCGTAGAAGGAAAGGATGAAGGTCGCAACGACCGGATAGACGAGGTAGACGAAGAGCAGGAAGAGCGCCGGCCCGAGGAACAGCCAGGGCCTGATGACCGCGCGGCGATTGAGATTGCGCGATGCGGCGCGAATGTCGCCATCCTTCACCGGCAGGGCCAGATCCAGAAGCTTGTTGGAAAAATAGAAATAGGCCGAGCACGCAAAAACGGCGACGACCACGACGCCCAAAGCGGACACTATCTGCGACAGCATTTCGTCCCTCCCCTGCTTCCCCTGATCTTATTCCGACCGGCTTTCATTCTGACGGGGCAACGCCGGTCACCGTCAATCCACTTGTATCGTTCAATCACAATATATCCTGCGATGGCCGGGCGTGCATGAGCCCGGCCACTCAGGCAGGTCATGCCGCCGGCAAGCCGGCGGCATAATTTTGGAAGATTACTTGATGCCGTCCCAGGCGCTCTGGATTTCGCCGGCAGCTTCCTCGGCGGACTTGCCGCCGACGAAATCGACCATGCCGGTCCAGAAGGCGCCGGCACCGATCTTGCCCGGCATCAGGTCGGAACCGTCGAAGCGGAAGGTGGTGGCGGAGGTCAGGATCTCGCCTTCCTTCTTCATCTGCGGATTGGCATAGGCGTCGACGCTGACGCCCTTATACGGCGTCAGGAAGCTCGACTGCGCCATCCAGACTTCATGTGCGATCGGGGTCTTCAGGAAGTCGATGAAGGCGCGGGCCGTCTTCGAGTCCTTGGCGATCGAAACCAGCGTGCCGGCACCGAGCACCGGCTTGCCGAGTTCGGGATGCGAAGCATAGGTCGGCATGTAGAAGAAGTCGGCATCCTGGCCGAGCTTCGTGCCCTCGGGGAAGAAGGACGGAATGAACGAGGCCTGGTGGTGCATGTAGCACTTCGGCGGAACGGCGAAGAGGCCCTTCGGGCTGTCGCGGAAATCGGTCGAAGCCACGGCCGCGACGCCGCCATCGACGTATTTCGCGTTCTTGGCGAACTTGCCGAATTCGTCGATCGCGGCAACGACGGCCGGATCGGTGAACTTCAGCTCGTTGGTCGTCCACTTGTCATAGGCTTCCGGCGGCTGCATGCGCAGCATGATGTCCTCGACCCAGTCGGTCGCCGGCCAGCCGGTGGCGCCGCCGGAACCGAGACCGATGCACCAGGGAACGCCGCCGTCCTTGACGATCTGGTCGGTCAGGGCATGCAGCTCTTCCATGGTCGTCGGGATCTTGTAGCCGGCTTCCTCGAAATTCTCCGGAACGTACCAGACCAGCGATTTCACATCGGCCTTGTAAGGAAAGGCGTAGAAGGCTTCCTTGCCGTCCTTGCCCTTGTAGGTGCCGTAACCGACCCAGCTGTCGCCGGCACCGTAATTGTCCTTGAGCCACTTGGAGTTGTCATCGCCGAGCGGCGTCAGGAACCCCTTGCCGGCGAGGTCGGCGAGGAGGCCCGGCTGCGGCAGAATGGCGATGTTCGGCGGCGAGCCCGCCTGTGTGTCGATGACGATCTGCTGCTCGTAGTTTTCGGAAGAGGAATATTTCGCCTCGATGCCGGTCGCTTCGGTGAAATAGGCAAGAACGCTCATGAAGAACGCCTCGTCTTCGCCGCGCCACGGCCCGAAGATCGTCAGCGGCTGACCCTTCAGATCGGCATGCGCGGCCTTGAATTCGTCATAGCTTTTCCAGTTGAACTTGGAATCCTGTCCAGGGGCAAATTTCAGATCGGCCGCGGACGCAGCACCGGCAAAAAGCGCCGCAACGGCAACGCCCACCAAAAATGACTTTTTCATGTGATCAACCTCCCATCACAATCCCAACCCGCGCCGAATTCCCCGCAAAAAGAAATTTCAAAGCGCTTTGACACCCAACTCATTTCACTTCCAGTGGAATGGAGTCAAGTCAATTCGCGAAAACTCGCCATAAACACGCGGGATATCGCAGCGCAACGGCGCCTATCGGGGAATATGGAGCGATTTTTCTTGAGTCAAGCGCGCGAGATGCTACATAATTGAAAGCGCTTTGGATGCCATTGGGAGGCGGCAGGCCTTTTAGAGCGGCCGACGGGCGGGCCGGGAGGAAGCATAACAGGTGAATCTCAAACAGCTATCGGAATTGCTCGGGCTGTCGCAGACGACGGTGAGCCGGGCGCTCAACGGCTATCCCGAGGTCAATGAAGCGACCCGGGAGCGCGTGCTCCAGGCCGTCAAGGAAACCGGATACCGGCCGAACAAGGCTGCCCAGCGGCTTGCGACCGGCAAGGCAGGCTCGATCGGCCTGGTCATGCCGACGGCGCCCGGCCACCAGTCCGACGTGCATTTCGGCGAATTCCTGGCCGGGCTCGGCGAGGAAGCCGTGCGTCACGATTTCCATTTCGTCATCATGCCGGCCGATCCTGACGACGAGGTGGCAGCACTCCGGCGGCTTGCGATCAGCGGCAATGTCGACGCACTGTTCGTCGCCTATATGCGCGGCCACGATCCGCGGCTTCCCATGCTGAAATCGCTCTCCATGCCCTATGTCGTGCATGGCCGCTCCTTCGGCGCGGAGCCGGATTATCCCTATCTCGACATCGACAATGAAGGCGCCTTCTACGACGCGACCCGGCTGCTGCTGCAGCTCGGCCATACGCGCTTTGCACTGATGAACGGGCCGACGCATCTCGATTTCGCCATCCGCAGAAGGAACGGCGTCATCTCGGCCCTTGGCGAACGCGGTCTGACGCTCGAGGAGGATTGCATGAGCCACGCGCTGATGACCGACGAACAGGGCCTTCTGGCGATGGAACGCTTCCTGCAACTGCCGCAGCGGCCGACGGCGATCCTATGCTCCAGCACGGTCATGGCGCTGGGGGCGATCCGTGCGGTCAACCAGGCGGGATTGCGGCTCGGCGAGGACATTTCGCTGATCGCCCACGACGACGTGCTGCCGCTCTTGAAGCCGGAAAGCTTCTCCGTGCCGCTGACGACCACACGCTCCTCGCTCAGGGCCGCCGGCGCCCGCATCGCCCAGCGGCTGATCGGCACCGTGAAACAGACCGGCCCCTTCCCCGAGCAGGAACTCTGGAAGACCGAACTGATCGTCAGGGCCTCGACCGGCCCGGCCCCGCAGTCCCACGAAGCTTAAGCCCAGCCTCAAAACTGCGGCGGCGTCTGCCCTGCGGCGCGGTGGGCGGCGATGACCGTATTGGCCATCAGCATGGCGATGGTCATCGGCCCGACCCCGCCGGGAACCGGGGTGATGGTGCTGGCAACAGCAGAGACCTCGGCGAAGGCGACGTCGCCGACAAGCCGGGTCTTGCCCTCGCCCCTGTCGGGAGCCGGCACACGATTGATGCCGACGTCGATGACCGTCGCACCCGGCTTGACCCAATCGGCCTTGACCATCTCCGGCCGGCCGACGGCGGCCACCAGGATATCGGCGTTGCGGCAGACCTCGGCGAGGTTCTTCGTTCTCGAATGGGCCATCGTCACCGTCGCATTGGCGTTGAGCAGCAATTGCGCCATCGGCTTGCCGAACAGGTTGGAGCGGCCGATGACGACGGCATTGAGGCCCGAGAGATCCTCGCCATGGGTGCGGCGGACGAAGACCATGGCGCCGGCCGGCGTGCAGGAGACCAGTCCGGTCTTCAGGTCGCCGGTGGCGAGCTTGCCGGCATTGACGACGCTCAGGCCATCGACATCCTTTTCCGGCAGGATCGACTGGATGATCGGCTCGCTGGCGAGCGGCTTCGGCAGGGGCAGCTGCACCAGGATGCCGTGGATCGACGGATCGGCGTTGAGGGTGGCAACGAGCGCTGCCAGCTCCTCCTGCCTGGTCTCGGCCGGCAACGTGTGCTGGACGGACTTGAAGCCGCATTCCTTGGCCATGCGGCCCTTGGAGCCGACATAGGCGTGGCTTGCCGGATCGTCGCCGACGATGATGACGGCCAGGCCGGTGGTGACGCCGCTGCTCTTTTCCAGCGCCGCCGTCGCACTCTTGACCGTCTGAATGACTGATGCAGCTACGTTCTTGCCGTCGATTACTGTCGCCACGCGTCTCTCCGCCCTGTTTCGCGCCAATCTATTGATAGTTGACGAGCGTCAAATGCCCGCTAACGCCCTATCCTGTCGGAAAGCGGCAAGGCAATATCAAACTTGCAAGGAAATGTCGGGTTCAGCGTAGCGGCTGCCGTGCTTCCATCACGTGACGTCGAAGCCGGTTGCGCAGGCCCGAGATCTCGGAGCGCAGAACCTCCATCTCGTCGGCCGCCGCCGGGGTCGGCGCGGGCGCCGGCGGAGAGGCGAGCGAAGGCGGCGCCGGCATTTCCTCGCTTGCGGAAGCCGCGGCGGATCTGCGCCAGAACAGCAGAAGGGCGAGGCCAAGACCGAGCGCAAGGCCTGTCGCGGCCCCGGCCAGCACGCGGCCGATTAGACCATTCGTTCCCGGCACCGCCGCCGCAAGCGGCGGTTTCAGGACGGTCAAATGGCCGTCATCGCCTCCCGATGTCGGCGCCGTCTCCTCCAGGCGCGAACGCGCGGCATTCACCTTTTCGCGCAGCTCGATCAGCCGGGACAGATCGACGCCGGTATCCCGGCTCTGGGCGATCAGCGTGTTGCGGCGATCGTTCAAGCCCTTGCGCGCATCGACCGCAGCCTTGGCGGCGGCATTGGCGAGCTGGGACTGACGGGCAAGCTCCTTGCCCATGTTCTCCTTGAGTCCATCGGTTTCGGCCTGCTGCTGCAGCAGGCGCGGATGGCGCGGGCCAAGCTCGGCCGAAAGCTGCGCCAGCGTCGTCCTGGCGACGGCATATTTGTCGCGCCAATCCTGCAGCGCCGGCGAGAGCATATCGGAGGGGAGCGATCCATCCAGCACGCCCGCAAGTTTTGCCGCCTTCAGCCCGTCGGCGCGCGCCTTGGCTTCGAGGATATCCTGGTCGGCCTGTTTCAGATCGGCATCGAGCCCGTCGATCTGACGGCGAAGATCGATCGCCACCTTGACGTTGCCCTCGCCGCTTTTGGCCGTGAAGGCGGCAAGCTCCGCCTTTGCCTCGTCATAGGCCTTGCGCAGCGCGGTGTCGGTTTCGGCGCTCCGGCCGGGACCGCTGCCGGCGGACACCGCTTCGCCAAGCCGTGCGGCGATGCGCATGGATTTGCCGCTGTCGCCGGTCGTCACCCTGACAAGGATCGTACCGGCGGCGACATCGGGCATGATCTCGACCGCATGTTTCAGCGCCGCCTCGGCGCGCGAGGCCGGATCGGCGGCAGCACCGGTGGCCGAGAGGAGATCGAGCGCAACGCCGAGCGCATTGGCACTGGAGCCGGCAAATTCCGGATCGTGATCGAGTTTCAGCGCAGCGACCGTCGATGCCATCACGCGCGCCGACAACAGGCCTTTCGCCGCAGCCTGGGTGAAGGCGGCGCGGCTTGCCGCATCCGTTCTTACCGAAAGCGTCGTCTCGGCACGGTAGAGGGCGGGCGAGACCGGCATCAGGGCCGGCAGGCCTGCGCCGAGGATCGTGGCGGCGGCGACCGTCATGGCAAGGCCGAAGCGGCCGGCGCGGTGGCTGGGCGTTGCCGGCCGGGATCTGGCGGGTTCCTCACGGATGACGGCCAGCGGTTCGGGCGGGAGCGCAGGCCGTTCGACCGCAGCGTTCGGCTCCTCATGACCGGCCGGCGCCGGCAGAAGAGCGCCGCCGGCATCGTTGGCAGCCCAAAGGCGGTTGCCGAGGATGGTTTCGATGCGGTCGACCAGCGGCGCCGGACGCGCCGCCATTGCGCGCTGCTCTTCGAGCGCGCGGCCGATCGCGCGCAGCAATTCGGCCTCGGGCAGGGCGATATCAGCCCCCTTCGACCGCCGGCGATAGGCGACGTCGGAGGTGCGCGGCCCCGCGGCTGCGCGATCCTGGAAGCTGTTTCTCGCCCTGATATCGTACATTTGCGCCACATCTCATGCACATGATGGCCGAGTTCAATCATCCGCACGCGAAGCAGATGATTAAGCCACCCTAAATATTCATGGCAAAGAAATGGTTAACCGCGACTGGCAAGAATTGCGGTCCGACGTCTCAAAATTTGAACCGGGCGTTGCCCGTTCAGCTCGCCTTCCTGCGCTCGGCAGCCGGCTGCGAGACGCTGCGAGACTCTTCCGGCTGGTTGAGAATTCTTTCGCGGCGGCGGAAGCGGTAGCGCAGGACGTGGAAGAGGAAGACCGGAATGCCGATGACGTAGCGCCGCCAGAGGCGCGCGGGCTCCTGTATCAGCCGATAGGCCCATTCGAGACGCATCATCCGCACCGTCTTCGGCGCCCGCGGAACGGCGCCGGAGACGAAGTCGAAGAGTGCGCCCACCGTCAGCACCAGCCGCGCATGGTCGGCGCGGATGTTGTCGTGGACCCATTTCTCCTGCAGCGGCGTCCCCATGCCGACGATCAGAATGTCGAGCTTCTGGCGCTCGATCTCTTCGGTGACATCCGTGGAATCGACCTTGTCGAAAAAGCCGTCGGAAATGACGACAAATTCATGCCAGGGCGTGTGCCTGCGGAAATTTTCCGCCGCCGCCTCGACGACCGGGCGCGTGCCGCCGATCAGGCCGATGCGGCGCGGAGCCTCCATGAAGGTAAGAAAGGCCGGCACGAAATCGGTGCCGTTCAGATTGGCGGGAAACGGCGAGCCATGGGCGATCTGCGATGCAATGTTGAGGCCGATGCCATCAGGCAGCACCAGATTGTGCGACATGATCCGGTAATACTCGTCGTCGCGCAAAGCCGTCAGCATATTGTGGGCGTTGACGAAGCAAACCACGGTCTGACCGACGGGAATGGAGGCCAGCTCGTTGATAAAAACGAGGGCATCGTCCCAGCCGAGATCGCAGACCGGCAGATCGAAGATCGTCCGCCGCGACGCAAGCACCGCGAAGTTTGCAATCAAATTCATTCCTACCTCCTGCCGAGGGTGCGTCATGCGCCCGACATCCCGGAAAACAAGCCCACATTTTTCCGCACCCGGAGGTCTCGAAAGAACCGGTCGCGTCAGGCATGGACGGCGTCGTCCCGATCGCGGAAAACGGCGCATGCCAAGCTGTGACAGCTGATATAACAGGAGGCTTTCAAACAACCCTTAGGAAAATTCCTTGGATTTTGATGCTCGTATAAGTGGTTTATTAACCACATCAGCCGCAACGACAAACGGCGCCCGAAGGCGCCGCTCGTGCATCGATGATCCGTTGTTTCAATGGGCGGCGGCTGCCGGCGTTTCCCCGGCCGAGGCGCCTTCGATGATCTTGACCGGAGCGCCGAGCTTCTTCGGCTCACCCGATGCGTTTTGCTTGACCTCTTCCTTCGAGAGATAGTCGAGCTGCTCCAGCATCACTTCGGCGACATATTCGCCGCCGAGGCGCTCGTTCATGCCCTTCTTGATCTCCTCGCGGAAGGCTTTCGGATCGAAGGATTTGATGTGCGCGAGATCGACCATCTTGTTGCCGACGAGCAGGCTAAAAAGTTCGTCGGTCGTCATCTCGGTCAGCGGCAAGGTCACGCCCTTCAGCATGTCCTTGTTCATCATGAAGGAAATGCGGCCGAGGAAATAACCGGTGATCGCGCCGTTGCCGATGACCGGCACCGTGATCGTTTCACCCTTCACCAGTTCGAGCGCGTTCTGCTTGGAATCGGATATCGCGGGCGCCGGCGCCGTCGCCAGATACACCGAAAAATAGACCGAGGCCAAGGTGATGGCGCAAACCCAGATGCCGGTGAGGACGAGCTTGATCATCAGTTTCCACGCGCGGCGAATTGTTCCTGGGAATAGGTGCCGTCGGCGTCGGCGTCCTGGACGGCATTCTTCAGGAGGTCGGCGACGGCGCGAACCGCTTCGAGATGCGCCTCGACGCGCCGGGCGTTGAGAACCAGCTTCTTCTTCAGGCCGTGCAGCTGATCGAGATGGGCAGCGGCAAGCTCGGCCGGATCGGTATCGCGGAAGAGCATCGACAGCTCGTAGAGGCAGCGGCTCTTATGCGCGTTGGAGACCTTGAGATCGAACTGCGGATCGTTGCCGATCCGGGTATTCTCATTGTCGATGATCATTTCGAGGCGTCCGAGAACGGATTTGATCCTGTATTCGTTCGAAATTATTTCCATTGTACCCTCGATTATGCGTCGCTTAGAGCATGATGCCGAAAAGTGTGTGCGGTTTTCGGACGACATCATGCTCTAACTATTTAATTTAGAACAGGATTCAGATTTCAGGCCAACGGGCCTAAATCATCCTGTTCTATCGGCCTTGGCGTCCGCCGTCGGCGTGCCAAAGGTCTTGCGCTGGAAGTCGTCGATCATGCTGAGCGCGGTGTTGCGGTCACGATCATCGGTCGAGGCATTGACGATCTTGCCTTCCTGCCGGCGCAGCTGCTCGCTGTACATCTGCTTGGCAATGCCGATGCCGTCGCCCTTGGCCATGGTGTTGCCGAGCTGCTCGGCCATCATGCCCTTCCAGATATCGCCGGTCGCGCCCTTGCCGTAAACGTCTTCACTTTCGCTCGGCAGCATCGACTTGACGAAGTTCTGCAGCACCATGGCCTCGAACTTCCGGTAGCTTTCCGGAACCTCTTCGGTCTTGGTGCGGTTCTGGATGTTGGAGAGGCCGCTCTTCTGGCCGACATGATCGAGAACGTCGACCGTATTGGAGAAGCCCTTGCCGTTCTCGGCGAGGCTCGTTGCGGCAAAGGCCGCACGATTTGCCTTCAACTTTTCCTGGGCTACCTGAACCTCCATGGGGTCGGCAGCTTTGACAACGTCCAGGACCAGATCACTGGGGGGCGAAATAGCCACGTTACAATCCTCTAAATTAAGATCGTAACGATTATGGTTTTTGAAGCTTGCTGGAGGCTGGCGTTGCGAATTGCTGATCGATCACATCGTAGACGGCATTGTCGTCGGCCTCGCGACGCTCGGCGTCCAAGGCCTCCTTCATGCCCTCTTCCAGGCGATCGGCCTTGGCGCGTTCGCGCGTCAGCCGCATCTCGTGGATCTGCTGCATGCCGGTCAGCTGCTGATCCTTGATCGTCAGCCTGCCGAATCGGTCGGCATAATTCTGCGAGAAGGCGTGGTGGACCGGGTCCATCGAACCGAGAGCGACGATGACATCGTCCATCGCCGCATTGACCTCGATGCGCTGACGGCTGGTTTCGGCCAGGTCGTTCTCCGCCATCCTTTCGATATGCCGCTGCACCGACAGCAGACGCTTGAGTTTTTGGGAGCGGCTCTTCTCGATCATATCAGCCTCATCGCCCGATATAGATCGAACTGAAGGCCTGGCCGAGCTGGCTGACCAGCGCCGCGACCGAGACATAGAACAGGAAGAGCCCGCCCATCAGCAGATAGGGCGTGGAAATGAAATAGACCGGGATCTGCGGCGCCAGCTTGTTGATGAAGCCGATCGAGACGTTGAAGATCATGCCGTAGATCAGAAAGGGGCTCGACAGCCGCAGCATGATATAGGTGGTCTGCTCCAGCGTGTCGGTAAAAGAGATCAGCGTCGCGCGCATCTGCGTCAATCCGCCGAAGGGCATGGTCGTGTAGGAATCGACCAGCGCGCGGAAGACGATGTGATGGAAATCCATGATGAACAGAATCATGATGCCGGCAAAGGTGATGAAGCCGGAAAGGCTGGTCTCCGGCGCGTCTTCGATGACGTCGGCGGAGCCCGGCTGGGTATAACCGACCATCATGGCGATGATCGTCGCGGCGAACTGTATGCCGAGCGTATAGATTCTCGCCAGCATTCCGTACATCACGCCGACCAGTGATTCGCTGAAAATCAGGCCGATATAGGTTGCAGATCCCGTGTGGACAGCCGGATAGACCGTGTCCCAGAGCAGCGGCAAGACGGCGATCGACAGCGCGCCGGCAATGAAGACGCGCAGCTGCTCGGGCACGCGCGCCGAGGAAAAACCCGGAAGAGCCAGCACACAGCCGCCGATCCGGCAGAAAACCAGAAACAGCGCGAGAACGGTCCCTTGCGGGTCTGTTATCATGAAATCGAGCCCAAAATCTTTATCTCGATGCCCTTGGCCAGTTCGACATGCGACAGGACCGGCAGCGTGGCGAACAACCGTTCGATGATCATGCGCACATAGGAGCGTGTTTCCGGCGACGTGACAAGGGCGAATGGCAGGCCGCGATCCATAAACTCACGGATAACTTTGCTGGCCTGCTCGCTGAACTCCTCCAGGCTTCTGGGATCGATGTCGAACTCGACCACCTCGCCCTTGGCGTCGCGCTTCAGCGCCTGGTGGAAGGCGAGATCCCACTTGCTGCCCAATCTCAGCACACGCAGCACGCCGTTGTCGGCAAGATCGCCGCACAGCTGCTGGGCCATGCGGATGCGGACATGCTCGACGATCTGCTCGGTCTTCCTGACATGCGGGGCGAGCTCGGCCACCGCCTCGAGAATGAGATGCAGGTTGCGGATCGAAACGCGCTCGGCAAGCAGGAGCTTGAGCACCGCCTGCAGGCCCGAATAGGACATGTGCGACGAGCAGATCTCGTCGGCGAGCTTCTTATATTCCGGATCGAGGCGGTCGATCAGCACCTTGACGTCCTTATAGGACAGAAGCTGCGGCAGGTTGTTGCGAATGACCTCGCTCATATGGGTGAGCACGACGGAGACGTTGTCGATCGGCTGGAAGCCCTCGCGCTTCAGATCGTCGGCGAAATTTTCGAGGATCGAGACAGCCGGCATGCCGAAAGCCGGTTCGCGGATTTCGTCGCCGGGAATGCTCGGGCGCCGGCCGGCGCCGGTGACGACCAGAACTTCGCCGACGCGCAAGAGGTTGGAGGCGACCGTCGTGCCGTGGATGCGGATCTGGTAGGATTTCTCGGCGATGGCGATATCGTCGGTGACCTTGATCTCGGGCACGACGAAACCGTATTGCGTGGCGAACTTCTTGCGCATCTTGCCGACGCGGAAAGCCAGCTCCTGATGGGCGCCGAGCAGGCGCGTCGAGACCATCTTGCCGAGTGCGAGCTCGATCTCGGAGGTGCGCAGCACCGACTTGACCGAATCCTTCTCCAATTCCTTGTTCTGGACGACCTTCTTTTCCTCCTGCTCGCGGCGCAGCTTGTTTTCAACCTCGACCTGACGCGGGATGAACCAGGCGCCGAAGGCGAGAAGACTGCCGAGGATCACGAACGGGACAAACGGCAGGCCCGGCATCAGCGCCAGGACGAACATCAGCACCGCCGAGACGGAGAGCGCGCGGGGATAGCCGCTCAGCTGGTTGACGACCGCCTGGTCGGTGGAGCCGGTGGTGCCGCCGCGCGAGACGAGCAGGCCGGCAGCGAGCGAGACGATGAGGGCCGGCATCTGCGAGACGAGGCCGTCGCCGACGGAGAGCTTGACGAAGACGTCGGCCGCTTCGCCGATCGGCATGCCATGACGGAAATAACCGATGATGATGCCGCCGAAGACGTTGATGGCGGTGATGATGAGGCCGGCGACGGCATCGCCGCGCACGAACTTCGAGGCACCGTCCATCGCACCGAAGAACGAGCTTTCCTCTTCGAGCTCTCTGCGCCGGCGCTGGGCTTCCCTTTCATCGATGATGCCGGCCGAAAGATCGGCGTCGATCGACATCTGCTTGCCCGGGATGGCATCGAGGGTGAAACGCGCGCCGACTTCGGCGATACGCGTCGCGCCCTTGGTGATGACGATGAAGTTGATGGTGATGAGGATCAGGAAGACGATCAGACCGATGACGAAGTCACCGGACATGACAAGACTGGCGAAACCGGCAATGACGCCGCCGGCCGCGTCGTGGCCTTCATTGCCGTGGGACAGGATGACGCGCGTCGTCGCGATGTTCAGCGCCAACCGCGTCATCGTCGCGATCAGCAGAATGGTCGGGAAGGACGAGAAATCGAGCGGCTTTTGGATCCACAGCGCGACCATCAGGATCAGCACCGAGAAGGCGATCGAGAAGGCCAGTCCCATGTCGATCAGGAATGGCGGGATCGGCAGGAAAAGAATGCAGATGATGCCGATAATGCCGAGGGCAAAACCGACATCCCGCAGGCTCGGGGCGACTTTCGGAAGGGGGAGTGCAGGTGGTTGCGCCATGACAGTTCCGTCTCTTCATGAGAGGAGGCGGACCTGAAGTCCGCCCAATTCGGACCGACAGTTAAATGGCGAAGCTTGCGCGAAGGTGGCTGAGAGCGGTTCAGCTTTTCATGGAAGCGTCGAACCGCTCTACCCTTTTGTTTCTACGCAATCCCGGACGCAAAACCGCTGCGCACTTTTGCTGGAATTGCTCAAAAGCCGGATTGAATGCGGGAGAAGACCAGATTGGTGAAAATCGAGATCTGCGAGCCGACAAAGGGCGCGGTGACGCCGACCGTGATGAGCACTGCGACGATCTTCGGCACGAAGGTCAGCGTCGCCTCCTGCACCTGGGTCAATGCCTGGATCAGGGCGATGACGAGACCCACCACCATCGCGGCGATGACGGCGGGACCGGCGGCAATCAGGACGGTCCAGATCGCGGCCTGGAACAGATCCAATGCATCAGCTTCATTCATCTGAAGGCAACCTCATATCGCCTCGAAGCAGCCCCGCCATAGCCGGGCCGCTGTTGATTTGTATCACCCGACGCGTCGGCGCCGCGGTATCAGGTATCGCTGCTGTCGCTGGTCGGCGCCTTGTCAGCAACGGTGATTCCCGCCTGCACGAGTATCTTACCGCCATCCGTGGTCGTCGCAATGATGCCGTCGGAATAAACCTTGACGGATTCGACGGTGCCTTTGACGGTGCCGTCGGCGCTTTCCATATATTTGCCGACGTAGCTGCTCGCCTGGGTGAGGCTCGAGCTTGACAGAAGCGTATCGAGCTTGGTGTTCGTCTGGATCGTCTGCTCAACCTGCGAGAAGCTTGCCAGCTGCGACATCTGCTCGCTGGCATCCATCGGATCGGTCGGATCCTGGTTCTTCATCTGCGCGATGAGCAGCTGAAGGAAATTGTCGTAATTCAACGTCGCTTTTTTCTGGGCCGAATTCGTTGAACTCGTCGTCGACGTGCTCACGCTCGATGTTGCATCTACCGCCATGGTGCGATTTCCCTGCGAATCTGCTCGACCATCGTCGGCGGCAGCTCGTGGTTGTTGAGGATATTGTCTTCGATCGCGTAGAGACCGCGGATCGCTTTCAACGCGTCGAAAGCACGGCCGGTCGAGACGAGCGCATCGATACGCTTCAGTTCGGCGAGGATTTCCTCGTTCTTGAAGCAGGTGAGCAGCATGGTGATCGACTTGCGGAACATCGCCGTCGAGTGGTCCTTGCCCTCGGGGTTGATGAGGATCATCTGCGCGATGAAATAGAGCTGGCGCAGAGGCGTCGTCGCGCCTTCCGGCTGGAGGACGTGATTTTCGAGAAGGAACGTCACATCATTCAGGAATTCCAGCGCGACCTTGCGGTCGACACGCAGGACGGCGCCGTTGATGAAGATTCTTTCTCCGGCTTTCAGAGAAATGCGAAGTGTACTTTTCATTTAAGTCCATCCCTGATGATGGTGGTAACGTCGATGATGCCCTGGTAGTTATTCGACAGACGTTTTCTGATCCTGTCGCATTCCTTCAAAATCCAGATTGCGATCGAGATGAGATTGGCCCTGAGCTGAACATCCAGCTGATTATCAGGATGTTTCAGATCCTCGATGAAGCTGATCCACACCCGACGCGTATAAAACAGGGCTTCAATGGCTTCCCGACCGTATTTTTCCTTGTCGCGCGCCAACGACAGCAGTTCTATGGACCGGTCAAGAACCTGCCATTCCCGCTCTTTCGCGTCAGCCACCGAGTCCTGCATGACTTCGGCATATGAGAACTGATACATTCATGCATCCTTCTTTATAATGCGCGCCTTTGCTCATCAAAGGTAGTTTACGAGACTCAACTGCTGGATCTTCGAAACGATCGTGTAAGCGGTTTCAAGCTGCGTTTCCAAAGTCTTGACGAGTGTCGAGGCCTCGTACGGGTCGACGCCCTGGAGATCGACCAGCTTGTTCTTGATGATGTTCGACTGGGCGTCGAGTGCGTCGTTCGACTTCTTGACACGCTCCTGGGAGAGGCCAAGCTGGCTTGCCTGTGTCACCAGGCCGCTGGTCGCCTTGGCCGTGTAGCTGATTGCCTGCTTGGAGACAGTCGTCATTGCATCCGTGCTGAGGTTCTGGCCGAGCAACGCGGAGGTCATGACCGAGGCGAGCGCAAAATAACGCATGCCTTCGGAATTGGCGTTGGTCGAGGATTCGATCACTTCCGAGTTGCTGATGCGGCTCGTCATGTTCTGGCTCGATGCCTGCGACCATCCGGTCGCTGCGTTGGTCCAATTGGCCTGGCTGAACATCGGCTCGACCGTCGTCGTGATGAAGGTTTGCATTTCGGCGCCGGTGAGATCGCTGACGGCCTTCGGGATACCCGCGGCGTAACTGTTCAGCGCCGTAACAATGGCCGCACTCGTGGCGGTCGTCTTGTCGGTCAGCGGCTGCACGTCGGTATTGATGCCGGAGAACAGATATTCGCCGTTCACCATGGTATTGGCCGTATCCATCATGGTGGACAACGCGCTGGTCGCCGACTGAATGGCGACGGTGATGCTGCCGGGGTCCTTGCTGCCCTGGAGTGCCGTCAGCTTCGAAACGAGGCCATCGCCGACGTCCTTCATCTTGGACAGACCGAGCTGCGAGGATTCCATCCGAGCAGTGACGAGCGAATTGCTTGATTTGATCGACTCTATTCTGTCGGTCTCGCGGGTGAAGTCGACGCTTCTGGCAGCATTGCCGCCGAGCGAGACACCGATATCCGCATAGACTCCCGTCGTTGCTTCCATCGTCGCCTTGGTCATCTGGTTCTGCGCCTGACGGATCGTCAACCGCATCGCATTCTGAATGGCCGAACTTGAAATAAATGAGCTCTTCATGGCTTAACTCGCGATATCCAGCAATGACTTCAACATTTCATCGACGGCGTTCAAAATCTTGGTCGCCGCCTTGTAGGACTGCTCGATATCGAGGAGCAGCGTCAGCTCCTCGTCGAGGTTGACGCCCGTCTCATTGGAATAGGCTTCGTCGGAGCGCGACAGCGCCGCCGCGGTATTTTCCGCCGCCGTCGTGGCGTTGCTGCGATACTGCTCGAGCCAGCCGAGGGAATTCGTGGCGTATTCCATGATGCTGACATTCGAATCGATGCCCGTCGTCGCGTCGAAACCGACCGGCGCTCCGGCTGCCGGATCGAAATCGATGTCGGCGCTCATCGCGGTATAGAGTCGGTCGAGTTCAGCCGTGTAACCGCTGACGCCTGACGTGTTCAGGACGACGCCGGTGGCGTTGACGCCGCCATCGCGCAGGCGCATCGGGTCGCCGCCCTGCGAGGTGATCACGCGGGCGCTGACCGTAATGGTCGAGGCCATGCCGGCAACCGCGGTGGCGCCGGTATCGATCGTGCCTCCGCTCCACGTGAAGAGGCCGGGCACATAGGCCGGGGGCGCAGCGGTATTCTGCTCCTTGAAGAGCGAGACAAGGCCGCGGGCGATTTCGTCGAGCTGCTTCTGGAAGTTGGGGGCGATCTCGTCGCGGATCTGGAGAAGCGACTGGAGGCTCCCCTGCCCCGTCGTGGTCGAGCCCTTGCCGAGCGGCAGCGCAACGCCGTCGATATAGACCGAATTGCCGACGGTGGAGGCGGTATAGACATCCTGGGACTTGAACGTCACCTTGCGCGGGATCGTCTCGAAGAGGATCGTCCCATCGGGCGTGCTCAGCACCATGTCGTTGTTGTCGCGCGTCGTTGCGCTGACGCCGACGATCTGCGAAATCTGCTTCAGGACTTTCTCGCGCTCATCGAGGGCGCCGGATGCGTCCGTGCCGGAGGCCGTGGCAGTCTTGACCGCATTGTTGGCCTTTTCGAACTGGCTGAGCAGCGTGTTCAGCGTATCGACGGCGGTGGCGATTTCTTTGTCGGCGTTGGCGCGAACATCCTGGACGGATTGCGAGGCATTGTTCAGCGAGTTGGCGACGTCCTGGGCGGCGGTAATGGCGCCCTGGGCGGCGACCGTGCTGCCAGGCGTGGTGCGGAAGGACTGAAGCTTCTGCTGAAACACCCCGAGATAGGTGGATGGCGACGTTTCGTAGTCGTTGCCACCCATGATCGATTTGAGGTCCTCGAGACCGCCCAGCAAGGTCTGCTGGGCGCTGTCCTGAGAGGACGTCTTGAGATATTGCCGCAGCAGGGCATCTTCCTGCGCCCGGTTGATCTGCACAACCTGGGCGCCGTTCAGGGACGTGGTAAGCATTGCCTGCCGGCGCACGTAATCTTTGTTGCCGGCATTCGAGATATTGTTCGATACGACACTGCTCTGCGTGCCGGTATTGTTGAATATGCTCTGCGCGGTATTAAGTGCGGACGTGAGCGACATGGCTTACCCGTTACCTTACTTATCTCTTGAGGTTGACGAGTACGTCCATGATGTCGGAACCCGTCTGGAATACTTTCGAATTGGCGGTATAGCTGCGCTGCGATTCGATCATCTCGGTCAGTTCGCCGGCGAGGTCGACGTTCGAACCTTCGAGAGCGCCTGACTTGATCGTGCCGAGGCCGTTGGTCTGCGGGAAGCCGGTGACGGTGACGCCCGACTGGCCGTTGGCGCTGTAGACGTTGCCGCTCATCAGCGTCAGCTTGTCGGGGCTGGCGACGTTTGCCAGCGGAATGCGATAAAGCGGCTTGGTGGAGCCATCTTCGTACTTGGCGTAGACGGTGCCGTCGCCGTCGATCGTGACGTCCTTGACCGGGCTCGCAGCCTGGCCGTTCGGCGTACCGGTGCCGGCAAAGTCGGCGCCAAGCTGCGTGAAGCCAGAGAGATCCATGCTGATCGACAGAGCGTTCCTCGTATCGCCGATCGTGACGGCGCCGCCCGTGAGCATCTTGCCGGTGCGGTCGAAGGTGAGCGCTCCGGAGCCCACAACGGCGCCGGCACCGCCGGTGTATGGGAAGGAGGTCGTGCCGCCTACCGCCGCATCGGCGTTGCGGAAGACCGCAACCTCCCAGCTGCTGGCCGTAACACCGTCGGCGACCGGCACCGGTGTCACGACCGAGGTTTTTGTGAAGTAGAAGTCGTACATCACCTTGTTGCCCAGATGGTCGTAGGCGACCATCGAGAACTTCTTGGTGTCGGCTGTCGGGGTGGCGGGGTTGGCGCTCGGCCGCGTCGCGGCGGTCGCAACGACGTTGGCGCCGGAATCGAGATTGCCCTTGAAGACCCCGGATGTCGAGGCGATGGCGGTCAGGCCTTCCTGGTTGACGTTGACGGGAACTAGGCCATCAAAACCGTTGACGACGACTGCCGGAGCGCCGGAGTCGTAGGAATAACCCATCAGTTGGAAACCGGCGGAATTGACGAGGTTGCCCTCGTCGTCCTTTTGGAAGTCGCCGGCGCGGGTCAGGACCGGCGTGCCGTCGGCGCCCTGAACGATGAAGAAGCCGTCGCCCGAGATCGCAAGATCGGTGGTGGATGTGGTGTAGGAAATATCGCCCTGGTCGGAGACGGCCTGGCGGACCGAGGTCTGAACGCCGCCGGAATTGTAGTTGCCGCCCGAGGAAGGCAGAACCAGCGACGAGAAGCTCGTCGACACGGCCTTGTAGCCGGACGTGTTAACATTGGCGATGTTGTCGGCGACGGTGCTGAGGCGGTTCGCCTGCGCGTTCATCCCCGATACTGCCGTCTTCATGCTGCCGAAAATGCTCATCTGAAAACCTCGTTTTACCTGTTAAACTCGAGAGTATTTGTCGGGCCTTGCGTGAAGCTGTCTGTCGTGGCGAGGCGAGGTCAATATCGAGGTCCAGCCGGGCGCCGCCACCCGGCCGAGAAAATCAGGTCCAATCGATGCAGTAGCCAAGGAAGCGCTTGGAATCGACCGGATCGACGCCGAGCTTCTTGCGCAGCTTCTTGCGCAGCTTCGAGATGTGGCTTTCGACGACGTTTTCCTCGACCTCTTCATCGAAGATGCCGTAGATGGCGTTGAAGATCTGGGTCTTGGTGACCCGGCGACCGCGATTGGCGATCAAATATTCGAGGATGCGGCGCTCGCGCCGGGGCAGTGCGAAGACTTCGCCGTTGATCTCGGGGTCGCGACCATCCGAGAAGACGCGAATGCCGCCGATATCGGTGTAGTTGGCGATCGCCTTCAGCCGGCGTCGGATCGCAGCCGCCCTGGCGAGGATTTCGCGGGGGTGGACCGGCTTGCGCACCACGTCATCGACGCCGCAATCGAAAAGCGCAAGCGTGTTTTCCAGCGAGGGCTGGTCGCTGACCGCGATCACCGGCGCCATCGAGCGATCCCGGATCGCCCGGGGCAGCTCCAAGCTGCGCTGGCCCTGACCGATCAGGAAGGCCTCGACAGCCGCAATATCCGAATCGGCGGCGGTCTGCACCCAGTCGCCGAATTCCGATGGATCAAAACCGGTAGAGGGAATGCCCTCCCGGCCAAACAGAGATGTATATCCGTCTTTTACGAGCTCACGCTCATCAACCACTACGATCATTCGTCCGCCTCCGAATCAGTGTGGCACTTCGATGATCTATGGGTACGAATCGCACGAATCGGCGACAACTCGTTAAAGTTAATGGCAGAAATTAATAATTGATTAAGATCTGCGTGGCGATTTGATCTATATATAGTGGGCACACAAAATCATGCACACAAAAATTTCGTGGAAAAGTTAACGGCCCTTTAATTATGGCTTGCGCATGCAATTCCCGCCGGAATCCTGCCATATTATGACACATTTTCGTCACAATATGCCTCTTCTATTTTTGGTTGAATTAATTTCGGCAGAAGTTACTCGCATTGGGAGTCCACTTGCCGTACCCCGTGGCCACCAGATTGGCGATGACGCGGCAGACATATTGCTTCTGCGCGGGGTCGTTGTTCGGGCCGGCATGGTATCTGGCTACCGCCATGGTCCACGTCTCGTGGCGGTCATGCAGGTTGCGGAGGAACCTCGCCGCATATTCGACGTTGCGATGCGGATCGAACATATCCTCGGCGGAGGCGAAATTCTCGCTGTGATAATAGTGGTTGATCTGCATGCATCCGATGTCGATGAGCTTCGCGCCGCTTCTGCGCGCGACATCGAACTGCCTCATCGCGTCCTCTTCCGAGGGCGGGAAGATCGCCTTGCCTTCGACGTTCATGGCATAGGGATAAAGTGAACCCTTGCGGCCGGTCTCCGTCAGACCGACCGAATAGAGGATGCCTTCCGGGATCCCGTATTTGGCGGCAGCCGACTGGATTTCGCGTTCGCAGGCGCCGGTAGAGGCAGCCGCCTCAGAGGTAAACGCCGCCGGCGCTGCTGCTGCGAGCCCCGCCAACAGAAGCATCTTCAATACCGGTCTCACCTGCGCCATTGAAGCCTCCATCCGTCCGCTGCGCCGTCTGATTGTGGCGCTCGCGCGCCTCGCCGCCCTGCCCCTGCTGGGCAAGCGACTGCTGCTGGGAGGCCTGCCCCTGGCTGCCTGCCTGGTTGCCGGCGTCGGCACGCTCGACGGGAGCCATGCTGATGGTGATATTGTCGACCGCGTAGCCCTGGCTGCGCAGCGCTTCGAGAATCTTGCCGTGATCTTCCTTCAGCTGCCGATAGGCTGCGCCGGTTTCGACCTTGAGGTCGACGTTCAAGGCGTCGCCGGACAGGCGCATGGTCGCCGTCACCAGGCCAAGATCGATCGGGTTCATCTGGATCTTCAGCGTATTGACCACCTTGCCGGTGCTCGTCCATTCCGCCGCGTTGGAAAGCGCCGAACTCGGCTCCATGGCGCGCGCCCATTCGGAATCGCCGGCGAGGGCTACGGTGACGGCAGCGGAATTGGTATTCTGCGCCAGGCCGATATAGCGGCGCGATTCGAGGACCGAGACGTTTTCGACATCGGCCTTCTTCGAGCCGTCCTGCCGCCCGGCCTGATCCGCACCGATGTGAACATCCATCGATACACCGCGGCCGTCGGCGCGGCTGAGCCGGAAGGTTCTGCCGTCAGCGGCGTCGGCGTTCTCCGCACCTGGAGCCCCGATCTCATCCGTCTTGACGTCTTCGACCTTGCCGCTGACGGCGGCCAGGGCGTCGGATGCGTGGCCGCTCGTTTTGGCGTCGGCCGCGGTCTTCTTGTCGACAGGCCCGGCCTCCCCGGCCTTGGCGACGGCGAGATGTGCAGCGGCTGCGGCGGCCGGCAAGGCGACCGCCACGCCGGCGGGCTCCTGCTTCAGCAGGCCGAGTACATCGGAAATGCCGCCGTCATCGGCCTCGCTGTCCGCATCCGCATCTGTCTTCGAGAGATCGATCTTGGCGTGCTTGACGCCCTTGACCACCTGCCCTGCCTCGTCGGCGGGCGGCTCCTTGGCATCGAGCTTGCCGAGATCGGCCGGCAATTTGCGCTGATCCTTTGCAGGTTTTGCGGCGGTCTTTTCGCCATTGGCGATCGTTTCCGGCTGCACCTCGGCCTGCGCCTTCAGCGCGGCGTCGCTGAGATCGATCAACGGTTTGGCGCGGCTGCGGATCGTCCGCGCGACCTTCGCCGCGTCGCCATCGGCAACCGCGCCCTGATCCAGCTCCGCACCGTCGGGCGCGTCGTTGGCGGCGCTGCCGCTCGCCTTGGCAAGCACATCGGAGAAGTCGCCCTTCTGACCGGCGGCGTCACCCTTACCAACCGCCTTGGCGGATTTCGCGGCCGCGGCCGCCTCCGCACCAGAGGCTCCGCCCGAGACGCTCAAATCCATCATTGTTCGTTGCCTTCCTGCGCCAGAAGACCATCGATCTCGTCGAGCTTGGATCGGCTGGTCGTCACAAATGCGTTGAATGAGGGGTCGGTATCCTGGCTCTGGCCAGTCGATGCCACACCTCCCGGAACAGGCTCGGGATGCGCGCCTGGCGCTCCCGCTTGCATGGCTATCGCCGCAGCCTTGTCAGAAGTGATTTCTTGATGAGAAGTATTAGGATCGGAGGCTTGCGTCAGGCTTGCCGGATCCGGCGCGCGCAGGATCTGCTCGGCGACGGATCGCGCCGCCGCCTGCAGCGCCTGATCCCGCGGCGACAGTGCATTGCCGTCGATGCCGCTGACATTCTTCGCCGCCTGATCGATATCCTGTGTGGGAAGGCCGGCCATGCCGCCGTAAAAATCGGCGAGCGGGCCGAAGGCGTTGTCGGTGCCTGCGCCAAGCGCCTGCACACGGTCGACCGCCATGCGCGCCAGCTCCGGCTTGCCCGATATCGCGGCAGCACGGGCGATGCGCAGATAGACCTCACGCTGGCGCGGCGCATCCATGAAGGACAGGATGTCGACGACATCCTGCGGTTTCACGTCGCGATCATGGGCGACGACGAGCTTGACGAACAGATCGGCAAACTGGCTGGCATAGGGCGAATGCAGGAAACGGCGAGCATAACGCTGCGAATAGGCCAGCCCCTTGTCGAGCATTCCCTTGTCGACGCAGATGGCAACGGAACGCCGCAAAGCCGCCTCCTCGAGGATCGTGCCCGGCGCGGCAAGACGCGCCTGGTCGTAGAGATCCAGCGCATCTGTCGGCTTCGTGGCGATCAGCACGTTGCCGCCGATCAGCGCCAGGTAGGGACCGATCTTCTTGTCGCGATATTCCCTGGCGGTTTCCTCCAGCGTCTTGGCGACGAGGAGCCCTTTGCCGGTCAGATATTTGCGCAGCACGTCGGTGACGCGGTTGTCGAAATAGCCGTTGACGTCATGGGCGATCAGATATTCGAGTGTCTGGGGATTGCCGCCGCTCATCGCATAGATCAGCGCCGCATCGACATTGCGGTCGTCGTCGTAGATCGACGTATCGGCGGTGCGCAGCCGCTCGTCGATCGTGCCCAGCATGAAGCGCTGCATCTCGCCGGCCGAATGATCGCCGGCGACAACGGAATCCTGCACGAACTGCAGCGACCGCAGCATCTTGTACGGCGAGAGATCGTCCGGATCCTGCGCATTGCCTGCGACAGGCGAAAGCATCACCAGGCCGAGGGCCATAAATCCGACGTAACGATGCTGCCGACGCGCCATCCGACTATCCTTAATCCGCCTGCACCAGGATCTCGATCCGGCGGTTGGCCGCGTTGAAGGGATCGGCAGGCAGCTTCAACCGACGGTCGGCGAAACCAGAGACCTGCGAGATGCGCTTTTCGTCCAGCCCGCCGCGCACGAGCATGTAGTAGGCACTCTGGGCGCGGTCCATCGAAAGCCGCCAGTTCTCGTTCTGCGCGCCCTTGTACTGACGCCCGTCCGTATGACCACGGATGGCAACGGCGCCGCCCCTCTCCTTCAGAATCGTACCGATCCTTTCCATGGCGAGCACCATCTCCTGGCGCGGAACCGCGGAACCGATATTGAACATCGAATCGTCGTTCTGGTCGGAGATGCTGACCAGCAGGCCGCCTTCGGCCGCCGTCACCGTCAGGCCTTCGGCAAGCTTGCCGGCAACGCCGCCGATCTGTTGGGCGATCTGCGCCTGAAGCGCATCCGCTTCCTTCTTCAGCTGTTCGGTCCCGGCCGCGCTCTTGTCGGCATCCTTCTGATGATCGGCGTCCGTCTGAGCTTCCGCCTTCTTCTCGTCAGGCACCTTGCCGTCCGCCTTGGCCTCTTTGGTCTCGGCGGCGCCCTTGGTTTCCTTGCTCTCCTTGGCGTCTTTGGCGGGCTTCTGGTCGGTCGCCAAAGGCACCGGCTTCATATCCTCGGCCTTGGCGACCTCGGTCGCCTCGTTCTCGGCCGGCTGCTGCTCGCTCTTGCCGGGCGGCAGGGCTTTTCCGGCGGTTGTCACTTCGACCTGCTTCGTCCAGAAATCCGGATCGAAGGGATCGCGATAGGCTTCGCCGCCATCGGCGCCAGTCGCCGGGCCGGAATCGGCCGCGCCGCCATCGCCCTTGGCGCTGACATTGGCCTGCTGGCCGACTTCCTGTGCGATCTCGGCGAGAACCGAATAGGGATTTTCGAAGAAGTCGGCTTCGGAATAATTGGTCTGGTCGCCTGAAGTCGACGTCTGGTCGTCACCATCCGCGGCGGATTTGCCCTCGGTCGGATTGTCTTCCTTCTGTTTCGACTTTTCCTTCTTCTCCTCGCCCTCGGCATCGTCGACAGGCTTCTTCAGGCCCTTCTCCGTCGGCTTTTCGTCGGCGAGCTTGATCGGATTGAAATAGGTCGCGACTGCGGCCTTGGTTTCCTCGTTGGCGGCGTTGACCAGCCACATGACCAGGAAGAACGCCATCATCGCCGTCATGAAGTCGGCATAGGCAATTTTCCACGCACCGCCATGGGCACCATCGTGATCACCGCCGCCATGCCGCTTGACGATGATGATCTCGTTCCTGCCGTGGTGATGGTTTTCGCCTTCGCTCATTCGAGAACTTTCTTCAAGCTGGCCGCCCAGGCGGACATACGGGTGACGATGACGGATTCACCGATTTCGACGGCAAGATCGATATCGTCGGCCTCGAGGTGGCGAACGGCCGCGGCATGTTCACCGAGCTCGGTCTTCAAAATGTCGAAGAGCCTGGTCGGCCCCCTGACGACGATCGGCCCGGCAGCCCCCTCGAGAATCGCGTCACGCAGCAATGCGGCGAGGTCTCTAGCAGCCTTGGCCGCAAGCGCTTCCGTCATGACGGGCGCAATGGCCGTGGCCGCGCCGGCGCTGACCAGCTGCGCGACTTCTTCGGCGATATCGCGGACGCGGGATGCGATGACCGCGGCCGCCTCGACTTCATAGCGAAGCTTCAGCTCTTCCAGCTCGCGCGCATGGACCTCGGCCAGAGCGCGCGCCTCGCTTTCGTATTTCTCGGTCAAATCAGCGGTCGCCGCAGCATGGCCTTGCGCGTAGGCATCGCGACGCTCCGCCTCGACATCGACCGGCGGTTCGCCCGGCGTTTCGGGAAAAGCATCGCCGGGGAAATCGTCGATGTCGATGATCGGCGCTGACGGTTTCGGTTCGCCGAAATCCTTCAAATACCGAGAAAGCGAAATGCTCATAGAAACCATCCAGCATCCGGGAGACATGCGGCATGCTGCCTCCCGTTCAAAATGACCTTGCGCGCGACATGTCCTTCGCAGCGAACAAGGGCTTGACCTTGCGCCGGCATGATTTCGGACGATGCCTTCATGCCGGAAACTAGGAAGTCAAACTTGCGCGAGGATGAATGGCGCCGCCGCCATCGACGATCGCGCCCAGCTCTATTCCAGCAGAATGAGGATCTTGCTTGCAGCCGTGTTCAGGATCGAAATCGCTTCGACGGCCATCTGCTTCTGGGTTTCGATCGCCTTCTGCCGGATCGAAGCCTCGTCCATATCGGTATCGACGAGCGCGCCGACACTCTTGTCGATCGAATCGGACAGATCGGCAGTGTAATCGATCTGATTGTCGATACGCGCCTTCATCACGCCGATCGAGGCGGCCGTCGTCGTCAGCGAGGAGAGCAGAGAGTCGGTCACATCAAGCATGTCGGCGAGTTGGGCGTCGGTGGTGCTTTTGCTGATCGCGACTTCCGTGCCCGTCGCCGGCGTCGTCGAATCGGCGTCCAGCAGGTAATAGTTCCGCGGTCCCGTGCCGCTGTTGTTGATCGCCTGGGCGTCAATTGCCTTGGTGAACAGGCCGCCGCTCGCATTGTTCTTGTCGATGAGGATGGTCTGCGACGACGGGAAGTCGATGCTCTGAGCCTGGTATTCGCCGCTCGAAGCGCGCACGAAGCCCGAAATGACCGACCATGTCGGCGGCGCCGCCTTGTCACTATTCAGCAGCCAGTTTTCCCCGGCAAAGGACGTCGATTCGACGACGGTCCTCAGCTGGTCCTTGTATTCGCTGATCTCGGCGTTGATCTTGTCCTTGTCGGTGCCGGGCTCTCTTGCCGCAACGAGCTTGGCGCGAATCTGGGTGACGAGATCGATCGCCGAAGTCATCGCCGTATAGGTCGCATCCACCTTGGCGGCGCCGAGACCGAGCGCGTCGCCGATCGTGCCGAGATTGGTGCTGTCCGAGCGCATGACAGTCGCGACCGACCAGTAAGAGGCATCATCGGCCGCCGTCTCGATCCGATATCCCGACGAAACTTGCTGCTGGGTCTGACTGGCTTCTTTGTTGATGCTGCGCAGCACCGCAAGTGCATTCACCGCGGCCGCGCTGGTAATCTTTACGGTCATCGACAGGGTCTCGGAATAAGATGAAAGGGCAGGCCGGGTTGCCGGCGGCGACTGAAGTGGCGTCATGCCTCCGGCGAAATTTCCACCGGGTGTCGCAAAAGCAAATCAACTCAAGGTGAAGTTAACTCGATATCAACCTGTTCGGCAAGAGCGCAGCGGCAAGCGCGACCAGCGAAGCACGCATCCTGGCAAGTCATTGATATAAAAGAAAGAACCGCGCCATTTCGGGCGCGGTCCAGATGGTTTTCTGCTTGCGGCCGGATGGCGGCGCAAGATTCGGTCCAGCTTCAGCGGCCGCTTTAGCTGCGGAACAAGGTGAGGATGTTCTGCGCGCTGGAGTTGGCGATCGACAGCGACTGGATCGCCAGCTGCTGCTGGGTCTGCAACGCCGTCAGCTTGCTCGATTCCTCTTCCATATCGGCGTCGACGAGGCGGCCGACGCCCGAGTCGATCGAATCGCTCAGCGCTCCAACGAAGTTTTCCTGGAGTTCGATACGCGTGGAGATCGAACCGAGCTGCGAGGCAGCCTTGGTCATGGCTTCGAGGCCGGCCTCGATCGAGGTCAGCGCCATGGAGATCTCAACCGTACCGAAGGTGCTGATATCCATCGAGTAGATCGAGCCGATCGTACCGTATGATGTGCCGATAATGCCGGAGCTCGTCTCGATCGTGCCGGTCGAGGTCATGCCGAAGAGAACGTTGCCCGTGGAACTCGTGTCCAGGACGTAGTCCGTCGTCTTGACCGAGACATTGCCGTTGCCGTCGCGCACGAAGGTCGACACGACGCTCTTGGTGCCGTTAGAGCCGGCAACCCAGTTTTCGCCGGAGAAGGAAGCCGACTGCGCGATGCTCAGGAGCTGCTGCTGCAACTGGCCGATTTCTTCCTGGACCTTGGTCTTGTCGACGCCCTTTTCTGTTGCCGCGACGATCTTCGCCTTGATTTCGCTGATCACATCGATGGCGCTGTCCATGGCGGAGTAAGCGGTGTCGACCTTGGCGGCGCCGAGGCCGAGAGCGTCGGAAACGGCGGAAAGTGCCTTGTTGTCCGAACGCATGGTCGTTGCGATCGACCAGTAGGCGGCGTTGTCGGCGGCCTTTTCGACGCGGTAACCCGAGGATACGCGGTTCTGCGTGCTTTCGAGGCTGTCGTTGATGCCGCGGAGCGTCTGAAGAGCGGCCATCGCCGCGACGTTGGTCAAAATGCTGGTCATGAAATGATTGCCCCTTGTCGGCAGGTGGGAAAAAGGGACATTCCGGAAAGCCACCGGGAACGGGGATCAGCCTCATGCCTGTTAACCGGCTCTTAATTTCGGTTAACCCGCCGTCTCGTTGACCTGAGAAAACAGCATTATGGTTAATCAACCGTTAACGGAAATTAAAAAGCCGCGCTTCATCGAAGCGCGGCTCGAATCCCGGGGGTCCGCCGAGGCCGGCGGACCGATGTTTTCTGCGGGTTATTAGCCGCGGAAGAGCGACAGGATGTTCTGCGAAGAGGAGTTCGCGATCGACAGCGACTGGATCGCCAGCTGCTGCTGGGTCTGCAGGGCGCTGAGCCTGGAGGACTCTTCTTCCATGTTGGCATCGACGAGGCGGCCGACACCGGAGTCGATCGAGTCGCTGAGCGCGTTGACGAAGTCTTCCTGCAGGCCGATGCGGGTGGAGACCGAGCCGAGGGCCGCGCCGGCGCTGGTCATGGCCTTCAGAGCCGATTCGACGTTGGTCAGAGCCGACTGGATCTGGCCGAGCGTGAAGGTGGTGATGCTCATCGAGTAGATCGAGCCGGTCGCACCCGTCGAGGTACCGAGGATACCCGTGGAGGTTTCAACCGCGCCACCGCTCATGCCGAACAGAACGTTACCCATGGAAGTGTTGGAGAGAACGTAGTCGGTCATCTTGACAGAAACGGCGTTGGAGCCGTCGCGGACGAAGGTGGAGACGACGCTCTTGGTGCCGTTAGCGCCAGCAACCCAGTTTTCGCCGGAGAAGGAAGCCGACTGAGCGATGCTGAGCAGCTGGGCCTGGAGCTGGCTGATTTCTTCCTGGACCTTGGCCTTGTCAACGCCGTTTTCCGTTGCGGCAACGAGCTTGGCCTTGATGTTGCCGACGACGTCGATGGCGCTGTCCATGGCAGCGTAGGCGGTGTCAACCTTTGCGGCGCCGAGACCGAGAGCGTCGGAAACGGCCGAAAGGGCCTTGTTGTCCGAACGCATGGTCGTTGCGATCGACCAGTAAGCAGCGTTGTCGGAAGCCTTGCCGACGCGGTAGCCGGACGAAACGTGAGCCTGGGTTTCCTGGAGACCCTGGTTGATGCCGCGGAGAGTCTGGAGGGCTGCCATTGCAGCGTTATTGGTGTTGATGCTCGTCATAATTTGCTTGCCCCTTGTTGGCAGATCTTAAAAAGGGACATTCCGGATTTTGGCCGGCCCACAGCGATCAGCATCATGCCTGTTAACCGTCTTTGTTAGGGTTAACTCGCCGTTTCGATGGGCCTAGAAAACAGCAAGATGGTTAAGGAAAGCTAAACCAAAATCGAAAATAGCCTAAAAATATCTGATACTTAGGAGAGTTTTCATTAACCTTATTTTAAAACATTTCGCGGCCGGGGACGACCCGGCCGCGAAACTTGGAAACCTTGTGCCAACCGATCTTAACGGAAGAGCGACAGGATGTTCTGCGAAGAGGAGTTCGCGATCGACAGCGACTGGATCGCCAGCTGCTGCTGGGTCTGCAGGGCGCTGAGCCTGGAGGACTCTTCTTCCATGTTGGCATCGACGAGGCGGCCGACACCGGAGTCGATCGAGTCGCTGAGCGCGTTGACGAAGTTGTCCTGCAGGTCGATACGCTTGGAGAGCGAGCCGAGAGCAGCGCCAGCGCTGGTCATGGCCTTCAGAGCAGATTCAACGTTGGTCAGAGCCGTCTGGATCTGGCCGGCGGTGAAGTTGGTGATGCTCATCGAGTAGATCGAACCGGTCGCACCCGACGAGGTACCGAGGATACCCGACGAGGTTTCAACCGCGCCAGCGCTCATGCCGAACAGAACGTTACCCATGGAGGTGCTGGAGAGAACATAGTCGGTCGTCTTGACAGAAACGGCGTTGGAACCGTCGCGGACGAAGGAGGAAACGACGCTCTTGGTGCCGGCAGCGCCGGCAACCCAGTTTTCGCCGTTGAAGGAAGCCGACTGAGCGATGCTGAGCAGCTGCTGCTGCAGCTGGCCGATTTCTTCCTGGACCTTGGCCTTGTCAACGCCGCTTTCCGTTGCGGCAACCAGCTTGGCCTTGATTTCGCCGACGACGTCGATGGCGCTATCCATTGCCGTGTAAGCGGTGTCGACCTTGGCAGCGCCTACGCCGAGAGCGTCGGAAACGGCGGAGAGTGCCTTGTTGTCCGAACGCATAGTCGTTGCGATCGACCAGTACGCAGCATTGTCTGAAGCCTTTTCGACGCGGTAACCCGACGAAACGTGGTTCTGCGTGCTGTTGAGGTTCTGGTTGACGTTGCGCAGCGTCTGGAGAGCGGCCTGTGCGGAAGAATTGGTGTTAATGCTTGTCATAAATCTGTCCCCTGGAAACTAGATACAAAAAGGAGGACATACCGGACTGTAGTACCGGCGATGACGGACCAGCTTCATGCTACTCGGCGCCTGCTTGTTTGGCCCAAACCCGTCATGTCCAGGGCAATCTCGCAGCCAATGCTTGCCAACTTCTTAAAAATCGAGGCGCCGTGCCGGCTCCTTACCTCGCATAGTTAATGCTGGCTGAATCTATTCGCTCGCATGCTAACCGACCGGGAAAGAAGGGGTTTTCCCTTGGGAAAGGACGCGGCTTCATCAGACGCACCGGTTTCAAGCAAGCTTCGGATGGCAATGTGGCAGGTGCCGGGATAGCACCATCGGATCATCCACCCGTTTTCGGGGAGGAGGGCCCGTGCCTACGCCGGGCGATCGACAGCCATGCCAGAACATTTCCTTCACGGAGTTGGGTTTTGAACAGCAAAGTTTCGTTCTCTGCGGCATCCAGAGATTATCAGGCGGGCCGCTACACACAGTCCTTGGCGACGCTCAACCAGCTCATGGATATCCAGCAGGACGCCAAGACCTACGCGCTGCTGGCCAAGAACCTCGTGCAGCTCGGCTTCAAAGCCGATGCCGCGAAAGCCTATGGCCTGGCCGGCAATTGCGAAGGACCGAACGCCTACGAATATCAGAAGCAGGCTGCCAAGCTCTATTACGAGACCGGCAACGAGGACGAAGCGCTGCTGATTGCCATGCGCAACCTCAGCAGGGCGCAGGAAGATGCCGAACTCGCCTTCATCATCACCGCGATCTATCTGAAGCGCCAGCAGCGGGATATCATCCGCCCGTTCAAGACGGTGCTGTCGGAAAGCATGAATCCCGATCACATGCGCCTGGCGGCCCTGCTGCTCAGCGACGATCTCAACGACGCGACCAACCAGACGCTTGCGCGCAACCTCTTCAAGCGTTTTCCGGGCAATCACGCCTTCCGCTTTCTCCATCTTGTTTTCGCCCGCGAATTCAACGATTTCGAAGAGGCGGCCAAGCATCAGGCGGTGATCGATGGGGCCCTGGCAAAGGGCGATCTCGAGGTCCTGCGCAAGGACAACCCCTTCTATCATCTGCACTGGTGCGGCAACGAGGATTTCAACCGGTATGCAACGATCGGCACCACGCCGCTCAACCAGGAACGGATAGCTTTCCGCCGCAACCAGCCGCACACATGGTCAGACAAGATCCGGATCGGCTACATGTCGTCGGACTTCTGGGATCGCCACGCGACGATGAAGCTGTTGCAGCGCATCCTCGAGCTGCATGACAAGGACCGGTTCGAGGTGACGCTCTTCTGCCATACCGGCCCGGAATATCTGAAGCACAATGACACCGATCGCAGCCGCTGGGGCAGGATCGTCGACATTCACGGCTTCTCCGACCAGGCGGTGCTGGCAGTCGTGCGCGAGCATAATATCGACATCATGGTCGATCTGAAGGGCCATACGTCAGGCAGCCGCGCGGCAGCCTTCAACCTGCCGCTGGCACCCGTGCACGTCGGCTGGCTCGGCTTTCCCGGCAGCACGGTCAACATCGACCTCGACTACGTCATCGGCGACCATTCCGTCCTGCCCGAGGTTGCAAAGCCTTTCTATCACGAGAAATTCTGCCGGCTGCCGGAGAGCTACCAGCCGAACGACCCGACGCATCGTCCGAAGCCGCGTCCGGTCAGCCGCGAGCAGCTCGGCCTGCCGGAAGAGGCGTTCATCTTCGCCTCGTTCAACGGCAACCGCAAAATCACACCGGAAACGATCAACAGCTGGTGCCGGATTCTCAAGCGGGCGCCGAACAGCGTGCTCTGGCTGATGGCGAATACGCCGCGCAACCAGGCGAACCTGTTGAAGCAGTTCCAGGCCGCGGGCATTTCCCCCAAGCGGATCATCTTCTGCCCGCGCGCGCCCTATGAAGAGCACATCGACCGCCAGCAGGCGGCTGACCTCGGCATCGACACTTTCCCCGTCAACGGCCACACGACCACCTCTGAGCAGCTTTGGGGCGGCCTGCCGGTTCTGACCGTCAAGGGCACCAATTTCGCCTCACGCGTCAGCGAGAGCCTGCTGAGAGCAATCGATCTGCCCGAGCTCGTCGCCGGCGACTTGCAGGCCTACGAGGATCTTGCCGTCGAGCTGGCGCAGAATCCCGGGCGGATCGCCGAATACAAGGCGCGCCTGAAGGAGCAGCGTTATATCGCGCCGCTCTTTGACGCCGAACGTTTCTGCAATCATCTGGAGCAGGCCTACGAAATCATGGCCGACCGCGCCAAACAGCATCTCGCCCCCGAGCACATGGACATTCCGGCGCTGCCGCCGCGCACCGCCCCGTTCGCTTCCGAGTAAGGTTCGACTTGCATGAAAAACCCCGCCGGATCGCTCCGGCGGGGTTTTTGTGGCCAATGATGGGCGGCGGCGTATCAGCTGAACGAGCGCACCAGGCTGCCGACGAGCAGGTTCCAGCCGTCGATCAGCACGAAAAAGAGAATCTTGAACGGCAGCGAGATCGAGGTCGGCGGCAGCATCATCATGCCCATCGCCATGGTGATGGTTGCGACGATGAGGTCGATGACGAGGAACGGCAGCACGACGAGAAAGCCGATCTCGAAGCCGCGGCGGATCTCGGAAATCATGAAGGCCGGAATCAGCACCCGGTAATCGATCGGATCTGATGTCTGGATATTCTGGCCGCGTTCGCGCGCCAGATCGACGAACAGCGCCAGGTCCTTGTCGCGGGTATTGGCCGCCATGAAGGTGCGGAAGGGTTCGCCGATACGCTGGACCGCCTCGGTCTCGTTGATCTGGTTGGCCAGCAGCGGCTGCACGCCGTTCTGCCAGGCCTGATCGAAGGTCGGCGACATGACGTAGAAGGTCATGAACAGCGACAGCGACAAGAGGATCATGTTGGAAGGCGTCGAGGAGAGGCCAATGCCGGAGCGCAAGATCGAGAAGGCGATGATGAAGCGCGGGAAGCTCGTCACCATGATCAGGATGCCCGGCGCGACCGAAAGGATGGTCAGCAGGCCGAAAGTGCGGATGATCCACGCGGCGACGGAGCCATCGACCGGCACATTCAACAAATCAGTCGGCAGCTGCTGTGCCACCGCCAGTTCCGGTACCGCCATCATGGCGGCAAGGAAAATTATAAATCGAATCATTCGATGACAAATGTCCTGAACATGACCTTCGATACCCGCCCTTGCGAGCGAAGGTCAACTCGTTCCTGAATGTCATCCTTGAGATATTGAAAGCCCCGCGGGCCCTCGATCTGCTGCAGGGAAACGGTCCTGATATAAGCGAGGATATCCTGGTGAATATCCTCCGAAACTTTGACGTCAGGCGGCCCGTTGAACAGCAGCGCGACTTCCAGCCGCACCCAGTTTTCCGAGGGGTAGGCGAGGTTCGAGGTGATCGGCTCGAGCTGGACGACGTTGTTGGCCTCGGTCGAGATGCGCGCCAGGCCTTCCTCGGCCTTCTTCTTGGCCTCGGCGTCCTTGGCCTGTTCGGCCTCCTTGGCGCCCTTGATCTCGGGTGCGACAATCGTGCCGACCGCCCAGCCGCCGCCGGCGCCGAGCAAGGTCAGGATGGCGACGCCGATGATCGTCATCAGCGGGCCGGATTTCTTCTTCGGTTGACCTGCGCCTAAGTCTGCGTCTGCCATCGTCGTTCGGCCTCAAAGCGGCGAGAAAAGGTCGACGGCCTGCTGGCCGCGCGGAGGCTGCTGCACTTCCATCAGGCGGCCGCGGCCGCCATAGGAGATGCGGGCTTCGGCGATCTTGTCATAGGAGATCTGGTTGTCGGCGTTGACGTCCTGCGGACGCACGATACCGGCGACGTTCAGGATGCGCAGCTCCTGGTTCAGGCGCACCTCCTGCGAGCCCGATATGACGAGGTTGCCGTTTTCGAGAATGCCGGTGACGACGGCCGCGACCAGAAGGGTGAGCTTGTCGGTGCGCTCGATCTTGCCCTTGCCGTCGGTGCTGGTGTCGGAACCGTAGGTCAGGTCGGTCTTGGATTCGGGCGTCCAGCCAAAGATCTGGGCGTTGATGTCCCAGTTCATGCCGCTCGAATTCGTGCGGCTGCGGTTGGTCTCGTTGTCGAAGGAGGCCTTGTCGTTGATCTGGATGTCGACGGTCAGGATGTCGCCGACGTTGAGCGCGCGCGCATCCTTGAACAGGGCGGCCTGCGAATCGCTCCACAGCGAATAGCCCTGCGCGACGGCGCGCGGCTGCTTCGGATAGAGCGCCATCTGCGGCGTCTGACCATAGGCAAGACCGCTGCCGATCGGGCTCATGGCGGGCGCGCGGCCGATCTCGCTGACCGCCGTCGGGGACTGGCAGCCTGCAAGGAGTGCGAGGGCGGCGATCGCGGCCGAAAAACGCATGTTCATGAAGGATCCTTCGACGTATTGGGATCGGACGCACTGGCGATGACGCTGGCGATGACGGCGGCTTTCTGCGGGTCCATCTCGTTGAGGATGAGGCTCGACTGGCGCGGGCCGAGCCGCATGATCACGGCGGAGGCCACCTCGATCTTCATATCCTGCAGCTGGAGTGCGGCCGCATCCGGCTTCATCTTCCTGTAGATTTCGGTGAGACCGGCTTCCGCCTGCTTGAGGAAGTCGTCGCGCCGCTTCAGCCAATCCTGATATTCGGCTTTGCGCTTGTCCATCTCCGCCATGCGGGCGTCGATGTCGGCGCGAAGCCTTTCCAGTTCCTGCTTCTGCAGGAGGTAACGCTGGTCGCGGGCGGGATCGGC
The DNA here is from genome assembly GCF_002531805.1 of Rhizobium sp. M1. NCBI lineage: Bacteria > Pseudomonadati > Pseudomonadota > Alphaproteobacteria > Hyphomicrobiales > Rhizobiaceae > Rhizobium > Rhizobium sp. M1. Next base: position 71,927 of record NZ_NWSW01000010.1, read on the forward strand.
GATGTTGGTGCAAAATTGCTTGATCTCGTCCTCGGACGTGATGTCCCCCTCCGGGTGCTGCTGCGCGAAGGCGCCGGGAATCGACAGAAGGATGAGGCCTGCTGCCGGCAGCGCCAGCCGGCGCAGCAGTTGCAGGACCGTCAGGTCGGGGTTCAGGATCATCTTCATTGCAGCACAAGCTCCGCCTGCAGGGCGCCTGCCGATTTGATGCCCTGGAGAATGGCGATGATGCCATCCGGTTTCACGCCGATATTGTTGAGGCCGGCGACAAGGGTCCTGAGGTCGGGACCGTCGATGATGGCGACGCGTCCTCCGGTCTGCTCAGCCGCGATATCGGTCTGCGGCTGGACCGCGGTCCGACCGCGTGAGAAGGGTTCCGGCTGGATGATCTGCGGCGTCTCGGTGACCTGGACCGTCAGAGTGCCGTAGCTGACGGCGACCGGCGAGACGCGGACGTCGGAGCCGATGACGATCGTTCCGGTGCGCTCGTTGATGACAACCTTGGCCGGCGTATCGGTTTCGACGATGAGGTTTTCGACATCGGCCATCAGCCGGGTGAGATCGGCCTGGCGCGGCTTCTGAATCACCACTTCCTGCGAATCCTTGGCTTCGGCGACCGGGCCCCCAAAACGGGCCGAGGCATAACCGTTGACGATGTCGGCGATGCGGATCGCCGTCGAGAAGTCGGGATTGCGCAGCTGCAGGACGAGATTGACCGAATCCTTGAAGCGGGAGGGCAGCTCGCGTTCGATGATGGCGCCGCCCGGCACGCGGCCGGCGGTGGTCACACCTTCGGTCACGGTCGCCGCCTGGCCCTGCGCCTGAAAGCCGGAGACGATGACGGAGCCCTGCGCGACGGCGTAGATCTGGCCGTCGGCACCGGAAAGCGAGGTCATGACGAGCGTGCCGCCGCGCAGCGACGTCGCGTCGCCGAGCGAGCTCACCGTCACGTCGATACGGCTGCCGGGGCTTGCGAAAGGCGGCAGGTTGGCGGTGACCATCACGGCGGCGGTGTTCTTGGCGCTGGACTGGCCGCCCTGCGTCGAGATGCCGAGATTCTGCAGCATCGCCCGCATCGACTGCTCGGTGAAGGGCGACGACCGGAATCCGTCGCCGGTGCCCTGCAGGCCGACGATGAGGCCATAACCGATCAGCTGATTGTCGCGGCCGGCCTGGAGGGATGCAATATCCTTGATGCGCGAAGTCAGCGCCCAGGCGGGCGCGACGTCGGCCATGCTCATGGCGAGAACCGCGGCAAGGGTCAGGAAACGGAACAACAATCTCATTTTGCCCTCACATGGACCGTGCCGTCGGCAAGCACCGTGCCGCTGACGATGACGCCGGAATCCATATTGCGCGCGCGGATGAGCTGCCCGGTGGCGCCGTCTTCGAGCGGCGTGCCGGCGGCCGAGATCGTCATCGCGCCGAGCGAGAAGACCAGGCGGATCGAAGAGCCGCGCGTCACCGTATAGGGTTCGCGCAGACCCGAAACCGCGATCGTGCGGCCCGGCAGCAGCGTGCGCTTGGAGACCAGGCCTTCGACCTGGGAGATGGATTTGGCAAAATCGCCGGCAAGGTTGGGGTTGGTGACCTCAACCTCCTGGAGCTGGCTGGCCGACAATGTATCGCCGGGGTAGATGATTGTCGTCGGGACGACGGCATAACCCATGCCGGCGTCGGCGCCTGCGGGCATGACGATGCCCGCGACTGCGATCATGGCTGCCGCCACCCATCCCGAGATGTGTCCTGCCCGGCAAAACATCATGTTTCGGCCCTTCCCTTTACTTCAGGTTCTTGCTGACGATGGAGGCCATTTCATCAGCGGTGGTGATCACCTTGGAGTTCATTTCGTAAGCGCGCTGGGCCGATATCAGCTCGGTGATTTCCTTCACCGGATCGACGTTCGAGGACTCCAGATAGCCCTGCTTCATGTAGCCGAAGCCTTCCTCGTCGGGATTGCCGACGACGGCCTCGCCGGAGGCGGCGGTTTCCTGGAAGAGGTTGTCGCCGATCGGCTGCAGGCCCGCTTCGTTGACGAAGTCGGCAAGGGTCAGCTGGCCGAGCACGGTCGTATCGGTGGCGCCCGGCAGCTTGACCGAGACCTCGCCGGAGCGGCTGACGGTCAGCTCGGTCGAACCCTGCGGAATGGTGATGCCGGGGAGGACTTCGTAGCCATCGATCGTGACGAGCTGGCCCTGGTCGTTCTTGTTGAAGGCGCCGGCGCGGGTATAGAGCGTGGTGCCGTCGGTCGACTGGATCTGGAAGAAGCCCTTGCCGATCAGCGCTATGTCGAGATCGTTGCCGGTCTGGGTGAGTTCGCCCTGGAGATGCAGATTGCGCACCGCAGACGTCTGGACGCCGAGACCGATATTGGCGCCTTCGGGAACGACGGCCTGGTTGGCGCGGTTGGCGACGCCCTTGGCGCGTTCGGTCTGATAGAGCAGATCCGTGAACTCGGCGCGAGCGCGCTTGAAGCCTGTGGTGTTGATGTTTGCGATGTTGTTCGCGATGACTTCCAGATTGGTCTGCTGGGCATCCATGCCCGTTGCTGCAATGGCGAGCGCTCTCATGTGTTCGTCCTCAAATCAGTTACATCTGCATCTTGGTGACTTCGAGAAAGGCCGAGACGACCTTGTCGCGGATGGCAATCGCAGTCTGCAGCGTCTGCTCGGCCTGGAGCATGGAATCGACGACTTCACGGGTCGTCGCCGTGCCCTTGATGCCGGCAAAGGACATGCTTTCGGCGCCCTTCAGGCTGTTGACAGCCTCGGTCGCCATGTTGCCCATGACGGAGGCGAAGCTCATGCCGTTGGCCGCACCCGCGGTGCCCGGCATGGTCGTTGCGGACGATGAGGCGGAATTTTCGGTGTCGACGGCGCCGAGCGCACGGGTCATCGAAAGGTTGCTGACATTCTGGACGCTGCTGATCATTTATTATTGGCTCTTCAGAAGATCGATCGTGGACGAAATGAGGTCGCGGGTCTGCTTGATGGTCTGCAGGTTGGCGTCGTAGGAGCGGTTGGCTTCACGCATGTCGGCCATCTCGACCAGGATGTTGACGTTCGGCAGCTTGACAACGCCCTTCTGGTCCGCAGCCGGGTTGCTGGGGTCGAATTCGGTGCTGAAATCACCTTCGTCGACGCCGACCTTCTTGACGTTGACCGTCTCGACGCCGCTTGCGCGGTCCATCTGCTGACCGAAGGTGATCGTCTTGCGGCGATAGGGATCGGCGCCGGGCGTGTCGCCGGTCGAACGGGCGTTGGCGATGTTTTCCGAGACGATGCGCAGACGCGTCGATTGCGCCTCGAGCCCCGAACCGGCAATTTTCATAGCGGCGGAAAGCGGATCCATGACAATTACCTCCTGACGGTCATCAGCATCATGCGGTTGAAGGAGCTGACCAGCGAGGTGTTCAGATCGTACTGGCGTTTGATGTCGCCCGACTTCGAAAGCTCCTCGGCCAGTCCGACGGTGTTGCCGGATTCCTGGATGCCGATCTCCTGGTCGAGCGCAGCGTCCTTGACATCGATATCGGCGCTGTCGCTGAGATCGTTGCCGCTGAAGTGCGCCGGATTGGTGCGCGCCATGGCGATGTCGGACTTGTCCAGGACAGCGTCAAACGGCGTGACGTCCTTGGCGCGGAATTTCGGGGTATTGGCATTCGCGATATTGCCGGCAACAACCTGCTGACGGATCGTCAGCCATTCCGCCTGTCGCGAAGCCAAGTCGAAAAGTTGGATCGGTTGCATGAGAACTCTCCGTTTTTACTAGCCCGAACCTAGTGCGGTAATCTTGCGTGGGACTTACCGGAAATCGGGCTTGGAGGCGCTTTCGGCGAGGTCGCATAAGAGGGGCCGCATAAGAGAAAGGGCTCCTGCCGGTCTGCGGCGGAGCCCCTGTTGCCTTCGGCCTTTGCGAAGCGGTTCAGTCGTTCTTGTAGATCTCACCCTTGGAGGTGATGATCACCCACTTGCCGTCCCGCTGCTCCAGCGTCGCAAGGCGGCTTTCGTCGGGCAGGACCGAGCCGATGCGCACCACATACATGCCCGAGGGATCCTCGATCAGCGCCCGGCCGTTGGAGACATGCAGCAGACGGAAGGAAGACTTGCCGGGGAAAGGTTGCTCCTCCAGCAAGTCGCCGCCATCACGCGCTTTGCCGAGATCGGAGACCGTTGCCGTCGTCAGCGGATCGACCGGCGGAACCTTCTTGGCCGCCTCGTTCTTGTTGACCATGGCCAGCGGCGAGACGCTGAATACGTTGCGGGCCGGCCAATCCGGCAGTTCGCGCGAATTGCTGCTGGCGGCGACGTTGATGCCGAACTTGTCGGCGTTGAAGAAGACGTACCAGGGGAAAAAGGCCGAAGCGCCGGCAAGCGCCAGGCCGGTGTAGGTGAGAAACCGATCCAGCATGGCGCCCTTCCTGCGCTGCTTCAGCGAAGCGATGCGTTCGTCGTCGAATTCAGCCACGTCTATCTCCTCTGGATGGGTGCGCCCGGATTGCCCATGCCGGCTGCGGCCTTCAGCGCGCCGGCGAGATCGGCAAAGGCGTCGACCGACTGACGATCGCCCGGCGCCTGTTTCAGGACGTCGTAAATGATGGGGACCTGCTTGACCGCCATGTCGAGATCGGGATCGGCGCCCTGGCGGTAACCGCCGATCAGGCGCAGGTCTCGCGTTTCCTCGAAGCGGTGGATCAACACTTTCAGCCGCGACACCAGCTTTTCCTGGTCCGGCGTCCAGGCCTTGCGGGCAAGACGCGAGATCGAGGCGAGCGGATCGATCGGCGGATAACGCCCTTCTTCGGCGAGGCTGCGCTGCAGGACGATATGGCCGTCGAGGATGCCGCGCGTCGAATCGGCGATCGGGTCGTTGTGGTTGTCGCCGTCGACGAGGATCGAGATGATCGCGGTGATCGTGCCGGCGCCCTCGGGGCCTGGACCGGCGCGTTCGAGCAGGCGCGGCAGTTCGGTGAAGACCGACGCGGGATAGCCGCGCGCGATCGGCGGCTCGCCGGAGGCGGTTGCCACCTCGCGGATCGCGTGGGCGAAACGGGTGACGCTGTCGACGATGAAGAGGACATTCTCGCCCTTGTCGCGGAAATGCTCGGCAATGGTGATCGCCGTCAGCGGCGCCATCTTGCGCAGCATCGGGCTCTCGTCGCTGGTCGCGACGATGGCGATCGCCTTCTTCATATTGCTGCCGAGCGTATCCTCGATGAATTCGCGCACCTCGCGGCCGCGTTCGCCGACGAGCGCGATGACGACCTTGTCGAAGGCGTCGGCGCGGGCGAGCATGGACAGAAGCGTCGACTTGCCGACACCCGATCCGGCGAAAATGCCGAGGCGCTGCCCGAGGCAGAGCGGCGAGAAGATGTCGATCGCGCGCACGCCGGTCTTGAAGCCGGTCCCGACCCGCTGGCGGGTCATCGACGGCGGCGCGGTATTGGAGATCGAGCGGCGATCGAGGCCCTCGACGATCGGACCGAGCCCGTCGATCGGCTCGCAAAGCGAGTTGATGGTGCGCCCGCACCAGCTGTCGGACGGCGAAATGCGGAAGGCGCCCTTGCGGATGACGGTATCATCGATGCCGATCGGCTCGCCGGGTTCGATCGGGCAGACGTAGATCAGCTCCGGCTCGACACGAACGACCTCGCCGAGATGGACGCCGGAGGCGGATTTATGCGCCACGAACTCGCCGAGACGAACATGGCGGGAAAGACCGCGAACGGTGTAGTGGCCGGCGGCGATGGTCTGCACGCGACCGCCATGGGCAATCGCGAACTCCGGCAATGCATATTGCTCGACGAGACCTGCCAGATGTGCCAGCTTCGGGGAGAGGCCATCCTCGGACAGTAGCGTGCTCATGCTTCAATCCCACCGGAAGATGCGACGCATTTTCGGTCTTTGTTCCTATGCATGGCGTCCTCCCAAAACCGCTGCACACTTTTGGGCGACATGCATTAGCGGCTGCCCCCAAGCGTCTGGACGGCTTCCTTGAACGAATCCTCGCTGTCGCGCATCAGCGACGAGATGCTTTCAAAGGCGCGGTTGACTTCGATCAGCTGGGTAATCTCGCGCATGGCGTTGACGTTGGAATTTTCCAGATATCCCTGCTCGACGCCGACATTGAAGCGGTCGACGACGGCGCGCGGCTGATCGGTGGTCATGATGCCGCTGTTTTCGTAGCGCAGGTAACCCTTGCTGATATCGGCCTCGAACAGCCCGAGCGATCCGACCTGACGGCCGGCCTGATAGATGACGCCGTCGGTGCCGACCGCCGGCTCGCCGGCTTTCGTATCGAGCTGGATCGGCGCGCCGCCAGCGTCGAGAACCGGATATCCCCGGATCGAGACGAGCTCGCCGGTCTCCTTGATCGTGAAGCGGCCGTCGCGCGTCAGCACGCGGCCGGCCGGCGTATCGAGCGAGAACCAGGCATCGCCCTTGACGGCGAAATCGAGCATGTTGCCGGTATGTTGTAACTCGCCGCTCTGCTCGTTCAGATAATCATTGCCCTGGGAGACGAAGGCAACCTTGGTGTTCAGCTTGTTCTTGGTGGCCGCCACCATCTCGTCGAACTTCACCTCGGTGGCGCGAAAGCCGGTCGTGTTCACGTTGGCCATGTTGTCGGCGATGGTGTTCAGGCGCTTTTCGAGCGCCATCTGCGACGACAGAGAAACGTAAAGACCGGATTGCATGTCGGAAAGCTCCAAGCATTGGCGATGAACGGAACGAAAAGCCGGGCGTCGTCTGATCTGGTTCGGCCGGAATTTCGCTGAGGCGGCATCTCAGAAACGGGCGCGAACGCCCATTCGTCTCCTTCAGATTGACGGCAGATGCTTGCGCGAAGCTGGCACGCTGAAATGCCCGCATGCGGCCGTTTCATCAGCCTCACGCAAGGCAGAAACCCTATCCGTCTCAAAGAAAAGCAACGTTCAGATTGGGCTGACGATGAACATCATTATCGGATTTATAGTGACTTGCGGCTGTGTCATCGGCAGCTTCATGGCGATGGGCGGTCACGTGGAAGCACTGTTCCAGCCGTTCGAATTCGTCATCATCGGCGGCGCGGGTCTCGGCAGCTTCATCATGGCAAACCCGATGAAGGTGGTGAAGGATTCCGGCAAGGCGCTCGGGGAGGCCTTCAAGCACGCCGTGCCGAAGGAGCGCAATTATCTCGACACGCTCGGCGTGCTCTATTCGCTGATGCGTGACCTGCGCACCAAGTCGCGAAACGAAATCGAAGCCCATATCGACAATCCGGCCGAATCGACGATCTTCCAGCAGGCACCCACGGTTCTGAAGAACAAGGAGCTGACGGCGTTCATCTGCGATTACGTCCGCCTGATCATCATCGGCAATGCGCGCAGCCACGAAATCGAGGCGCTGATGGATGAAGAGCTCAACACCATCATGCACGACAAGATGAAGCCCTACCATGCGATCCAGATCATGGGCGACTCTTTCCCGGCGATCGGTATCGTCGCGGCCGTTCTCGGCGTCATCAAGGCGATGGCCCACATCAACGATTCGCCCGAAGTGCTCGGCCACCTGATCGGCTCGGCGCTCGTCGGCACCTTCCTCGGCATTCTCTTGTCCTACTGCCTCTGCTCGCCGCTGGTCTCCCAGATCAAGGTCGTCCGCAACAAGCAGCACCGCCTCTACGTCATCGTCAAGCAGACTCTGCTGGCCTATATGAACGGTTCGGTGCCGCAGGTGGCTCTCGAATACGGCCGCAAGACGATCTCGGCCTACGAGCGTCCGTCCATCGACGCAGTCGAACAGGAAATGATGAACCCAGGCGGCGAAAACAAGGCGGCTTAAATGACCATGAGCGATGCTTCGCATGACAAACCGGCAATGGATCCTGCCCTTCTCGCCAAGCTGACCGGCGGGCTTGGCGACAGGGGCAGAGTATCCAAGATCTGCAGCGCCTTCGGAGAGGTCTACAGCGAGTTCTTTCCCGACGTCATCAAAAGCGAGACCGGCCTCGATGTGACGGTCAACTATCTCGGCTGCGAGATCGGCTACAAGAACCACCTGATCGACGACCTCAGCGCCAACGTCACCCTCGTCGATGCGACCTTGCGCAACTGGTCGCAGAACGTCACGCTTGCCTGCGGCAATGGTTTCGTCATCACGCTGATGGAGCACCTGCTCGGCGCCACCGCCGATACGATCGAGGAACCGGCCGACCGGCTGCTTTCGATCATCGAGCTCGATCTGGCGGTCATGGTCTTCGACAAGATCGCCAAGGTGCTGCGCTCGGCGGTCAACGCGCCGGGCGGTTTCGAACCAAGCCTTTCGGCCCCGCACGCCCATGACACGCGCCCCCGGCCGGCGGAAGACAAGCCGGACGAATTCGCCGCCGCCATCAACATGTCGATCACGCTCGCCGGCATCGTTTCGGAATTCTCGTTGATCGTTCCGCAAACGGCGCTGCTGAAGACCCAGGTGACGCCGCCGAAGCCGAAGCGTCAGGCCGGCGGCGCCTCTCCGGAATGGACCGAACAGCTCGGCGATCAGGTCCGCCGCTCGCATGTCACGCTCGAGGCCAGAATCAGGCTGCAGGACCTGACGCTGCGTACGATATCGAAGCTGATGGTCGGCGACGTCATCCCCTTCCGCGACACCGGCGAGGTACGCGTCGAGGTCAGCGCCAACAGCAAGGAATTGTATATCTGCGAGTTCGGGCGCTCAGGCGAAAACTACATGGTCCGCGTCAAGGATACGATGAACTCGGATGACGAACTCATCCGTCATTTAATGAATTAGTCGGTTCTCTGGCTTTTGGGCTGCAAAGGCAGTTTGAGGCAAGTTTCAACTGGAATAGTGATTTCATGGCTACGAAGAAAACACAGCAGAACAGTGACCTCTCCCTGGATGTGCCGGGCAGCGAAGCGGATCTCGACCAGGCGATCGACGATCTGCGCGGCGTGCTGAAGCAGGATGCCGATGGCGACCTGTCGCAGTTTGGCGGCGACCTGGAGAACGATGCCTTCGGAGCAGGAACGGATCTGGCCGCCTTTGGCGGCGAGATTTCGGATTCCCCTTTCGGCGGCGACGATTTCGGCGGCGATTTCGGCGCTGGCAATGCCAGCCCGGCGGCAGGCATGGATTTCGGCGGCAGCTCTTCGTTCGAGGCGGAGCCGGCGCCGCTCGGCAGCGCGCTGACTTCGAACTTCGAAATGATCATGGACATTCCGATCGATGTCCAGATCATGCTCGGCACCAGCCGGATGCAGGTCTCCGGCCTGATGAATCTCAACGAAGGAGCGACGATCGCTCTCGACAAGAAAATCGGCGAACCTGTCGAGATCATGGTGAACGGCCGCAGGATTGCACGCGGCGAGATCACGGTGCTTGATAATGACGACACCCGATTCGGCGTGAAACTGATAGAAGTTTTGAGTACAAAAAAAGCCTGATCCCTGTGGGGACGGAGAGGTTAGACCATGATGGACTTTGACGATTTCGGCGGCGCGCTAGCCGGGAAACCGTTGACCCAGGCTGAAAAGGCGGCGGCGGTCCTTCTCGCCATGGGAAAGGGCGTCGCCGGCCGGCTGTTGAAATATTTCACCCAGGCCGAGCTGCAGACCATTATCGCATCTGCCCAGTCGCTGCGCGCCATTCCGCCGGACGAGCTTTTGATGCTCGTCGGCGAATTCGAAGACCTCTTTACCGAGGGCGCCGGACTGATGGACAATGCCAAGGCGATCGAGGCCATTCTGGAAGAGGGCCTGACGCCGGACGAGGTCGACAGCCTGCTCGGCCGCCGCACGGCATTCCAGGCCTACGAGACCTCGATCTGGGATCGCCTCAGCGAGGCCGAGCCGGCATTCGTGGCACAGTTCCTGCTGCGCGAACATCCGCAGACCGTCGCCTATATCCTTTCGATGATGCCTTCCTCCTTCGGCGCCAAGGTGCTGCTGCAGCTTCCCGACAACCGTCGCGCCGACATCATGAACCGCACGGTCAACATGAAGACCGTCAGCCCGAAGGCTGCGCAGATCATCGAAAACCAGGTGATGACGCTGCTTGCCGAGGTCGAGGCGGAACGCAACGCAGCCGGCTCGACGAAGGTCGCCGACCTCATGAACGAGCTCGACAAGCCGCAGGTCGACACGCTGCTCACCTCGCTCGAATCGATCAGCCGCGAATCCGTCAACAAGGTCCGCCCGAAGATCTTCCTGTTCGAGGACCTCATGTACATGCCGCAGCGCAGCCGCGTCCTGCTGCTCAACGACATCTCGACGGATGTGCTCACCGTCTCGCTGCGCGGTTCGCCGCCCGAGATCCGCGAATCGGTTCTCTCGGCCATCAGTCCGCGTCAGCGCCGCATGATCGAATCGGATCTGCAGAGCGGCATGGGCGGCGTCAATCCGCGCGAGATCGCCATTGCCCGGCGCGCCGTGGCGCAGGAAGCGATTCGCCTGGCCAATTCAGGCCAGATCGAGCTCAAGGAGAAGGAAGGCGACGCTTCGGCAGCGGCCTGATCTTCCGAGACTGTTGACAAATCCGGCCGCCCGAAAGGCGGCTGTTGATCACCGTGCAACAGGCGACTACCCTTCATCGATAGGCCGCGCTCTATAGCGTGTCGCAGAAAACCCGGTTTTCGCGACGCGCTACAGCTCTTTGTTTTGGTGCATGTCGTCATCCCAAAGCCGCTGCCCTTGGGTGGCATGCATTCGCTGCGGCCTGTACTTTGACGGAGGGCCGCGACTTGGCAGACGATGACAAGGACAGCAAAACAGAAGCCCCGACCGCGAAAAAGCAAAGCGATGCCGCGGAAAAGGGCAATGTGCCGTTTTCGCGCGAGCTGTCGATCTTCGCGACCATCCTTGCCACCTTCATCTATCTGGTGTTCTTCCTTCCCGAAAGCGTCGGGCGCATGAGCGAAATGCTGCGCGATATCTTCGAGCAGCCCGATCAATGGAAGATCGAAACGGGGCCGGATGTCCTGGCGCTCTTCGTGCGGCTCGGCTGGGCAATCGCTGCGCTGCTGGCGCCTGCCTTCATCCTCCTGATGGTGTTCGGCGTCGCCTCCTCGATCTTCCAGAACCTGCCGACGCCTGTGCTGGAACGCATCAGGCCACAGGCCTCGCGCATCTCGCCGATCAAGGGCTGGTCACGGCTCTTCAGCCTGCCCGGCCTCGTCGAGTTCGGAAAGTCGCTGTTCAAGGTCGTCGTCGTCGGAGTGATTCTGTTCTTCGTGCTGAGGAGCGAATATTTCGGCTCGATCGACGCGATGTTTTCCGATCCGCAGACGATCCTCGTCAGGATGATGACGGCGATGCGCAAGATCATCATCGTCATGCTGATCGCCACCGCGATCGTTGCGATCGCCGATTTTTTCTGGACGCGCCATCACTGGTTCACCGAACTCAAGATGACGCGCCACGAAGTGAAGGAAGAAAACAAGCAGGCGCAGGGCGATCCCTTCGTCAAAAGCCGGCAGCGTTCGCTGATGCGCGACCGCGCGCGCCGGCGCATGATCGCCAACGTGCACCGCGCCACACTCGTCATCGCCAACCCGACGCACTACGCCGTGGCGCTGCGGTACGCGCGTGAGGAAAACGACGCGCCGGTGGTGCTGGCAAAGGGCCAGGACCTCATTGCGCTGAAAATCAGGGAGATTGCCGAGAAAAACGGCATCCCGGTGTTCGAGGATCCGCCGCTTGCGCGCTCCATGTTTGCGCAAGTCTCGGTCGATAGTGTCATACCGTCAGTGTTTTATAAGGCCGTTGCGGAGCTCATCCACAGGGTTTACGCCGCAGACGCCAAGAACAAACGGGTAAGATAAGCCGAATGAAAAAATGCCCCCACTCTACCCAGCGTGAAAAGATCCTCGCAGACGCGATCAGCCCGGTCGCCACAGAACTGCGCCTTCTGGATGCCTCTGACCTCATTTCACTGCTGCGCTTCGAGTATTACGGCAATCTTTCCGATCTCGTCGCGTCGGCGGCGGAGCTTTTCTTTCATCCGGGCACGGTCAATTTCGGCCTGGGCGGCAACTATACGCTGGAATGGGGCGGCAAGCCGGAAGTCGTTCTCGACCTGGAAATCAAGCCGCGCGGCGTCACCGTCTATGCCCAGCTCACCCTTGCCGAGGATCATGCCGGCATCGAAATCAACCACATCGCCTTCCAGGACCCCTCTCCCGACCCCGACGAGAATACCGTCTTCCTGGAAAGGAGCCTTCGGCAAGCCCGCTACAGCGTGAAACCACCGCGCGCATTCGCCAGCTGACCGCCCTCAATCAATCAAGCTTTGCGCTGTCTTTCATGAAAGGCGGCAGGCGCTGCCTCAGCTGATGTAGCCGAGCCGGATCGCCTTGGCGATCGCCTGAATGCGGTTGACGGAATCGAGCTTGATCGTCGCCGAGCCGAGATAGGCGTTGACCGTGTGCACGGACAGGCCGAGCTTCTCGGCGATCTCTTCGCTGATGCGACCATCACCGGCAAGCTGAAGACAGGCGATCTCGCGCTCGCTCAGCGCCTCGGCGGCGCCCGTGCGGCGTTCGTCGAGCGAGAGCAGGTCCATCATGATATGGCAGCAGCGGCCGTGCAGCTCGACGATCATGTCGCTCGAAAGATCGATATCATCGCCGGTAAACAGGATGAAGCCATTGCCGACGGCGCCGAGCCGCACCGGAAAGGCAAGACCGGAAAAAGGCAGGATGCCGTCCTTCAGGCGCGTCATGAACGGCGCGAAGTCGGCCGGGCCAGGGGCCGCCCGGTCGTGAGCACCGGCCCATGAAAGCGGCAGCAGCGACTTTTCGATATGATCGAGAAGGATATCGCCATAGGCATCCGTGAAGGCCTTGCCGAAACCGGCATTGGAAGATCCCCAGTTCTCGAGCTCGCAGACGAGGCGCTGCTTTGCCGGCAGGCCGGAGCCGCTGACGCGATAGATGGCGAAGCCTTGAGCATCGGCGAGTTTCTGCATCGCGATCAGCCGCGGAAAAAGATCGGACCGGCTGGAAATCCTGTTCACCCGCACCATGCGCAGCGGATCGGCGCCATTCATCAGCCTGCTTGATGGATGCCCCATGGATTCCCCCTATACGAGATTGTTGCGGACCGCGAAGGCAATGGCCTCCGACCGGGTCTTGGTCGCCGTCTTGCGCATCACGCTGGTGATGTAGTTGTTGATCGTGTTGCGGGAGATTCCGAGGATCATCGCGATCTCGTCGCTGGTCTTGCCCTCGGCGATCCAGAACAGGCATTCCAGCTCGCGGTCGGTCAGTTCGAAATCGCGGTCGACTCTGGCGCCGCCGCAGCGCAGGAAGCTCGCGACATAGCCGGCAAGCAGGCCGACATCCCGCAGCCGCTCCGGCGACAGGATGAACCCTTCGCCGAACAGGAACATCAAGGCCAGCCGCGAGCGGCCGACATTGAAGGTCAATGAACAATATTGGCGGCTGGCGCCCTCCGGCACGTCGGCGCTCTCGGGCAGCAGCGCAAAATTCGGCTGGAAGACCTGCATGCATTTTTCCAGCTCGGTGGAGCGGGCATAGCCGCTGACGAGATTGTTGGCGATGTCCTTGACCAGGTCGAAGGGCCAATCCGAGGCGACGACGAAATCGAGGCCGCTTTCCTGAATGAGATCACAACGCGCCAGGAGATAGTGCGAGGCGCCGACATATTCCGTCAGGGCGCGCAAACCGGACTGCAACCTGCCAGTGCTGGCGACACTGTGCAGCCGCTGGATCAGCTCATCGCGCGGCAACAGAGCCGGCGCCACTGCGCTTGCGAAATTTATCATCTGCCTCTCGCCTTTGCTCGCCTGAAATATGTTCATATCCATTGGCAACGTCCTGCGGCTGAGAAACGATCACACTCGGTGCAACGGCAATTTTTCTGTAAAGGATTCAATTCAAGTCCCGCGGGAATCCCATTTCGAATCACCCAAGGGTAAGCCAGCCGATGTAAAGTACCATCTCCGACTTCTGGGGATTTACTTTCGCCGCCGTCCATGCACTGATTCGAATGCCGATCATGCCTCTCCAGACACGGTCGAGGCTACGGTGATTCTGGCTGTACCGCAACTTGATTCGCGTTTTACGCGAGTGCGCTCGCGGCTTTATCCACCTCGCTGAACGCGCCTTACCGGCCTTTGCGGGAACCGGCAAGCCCCCTGACGGGAAAGCCCGGCACGAACGTGAAAAAGGCCGGTTTCCCGGCCCTTTCTTATGCTGCCTCGTCGATCGCCCATTTTCGGAGGATTTTCGCGGCGCGTTCCTCGTTGATCTCGACCATGCGGGAGAGCTTGCGTTCCGGGCCTTCCTTGACGCGGCGGTTGAAGTTGCCGTCGTCGTCGCCGAGGCTGAGCAGATCCTCGGTGCTGTCGAAGCCGAAGTCGGATCCGAAGCCGTCCATGAGAGCGCCTCCGGGCGCACCTGCCGCCGGCGCGAAGTCCGGGAGCTCGAGGCCGGCCGCTTCCGGCGTGGCGTCGCCGAGAACCGCGCCTGCACCGTTGCCGTTGACGCTGCGGACCAGGGGACGCAGGCCCATCCAGACCACCACGAAGGCGACCGCGACGAAGGCGAGCGAGTTGATGATGCCGGCAAGATTGCGGCTCAGCATGTCCATGACCCGGACACCGCCGGTGGCGTCTTCGAGCAGCTGATTTTCGAGGAAGTCCATGGCCGTGACGGTGACGACGTCGCCGCGCTTGGCGTCGATGCCGGCGGCCGAAGCGACGATCTTCTGCATTTCGGCGAGATAGGCGTCGACCTTGGCCTGATCGGCAGGCTCGCCGACCATCTTGGCGATGCGGCCCTTGTTGACCACCACGGCGATCGACAGCTTTTCGACCTTATAGCTGTTGCGGGTCGTCGCCGTCGTCTTGCTGTTGATTTCGTAGTTGGTCTGCTCTTCGCGCTTGTCGGACTTGTCCTGCGATTCCGGGCCACTGGCGCCGCCGGCGTCGGGGGCTGCCTGCGGAATGTTCTGTTCGACCGTCGTCGCGTTGTCGGACTGCTTCTGCTGCGACTGCTGGGCTTCCTTCGTCGAGCGCACCGAGCGTTCGACCTTGGATTCGGGGTCGTAGGTCGTTTCCTGGATCTGCTGGGCGTCGGTATTCAAGTCGGCGGTGACGCTGGAGCGGAAGTTGTCCATGCCGAGGAACGGCGCCAGCGCCTTGTCAATGTTGGATTCGACTTCCTGCTGAACGTTCTGGACGATGTTGAGCGAGCGGTTCAGCGAGCTGTTGCTCGCCTCGTCGCCGGACGCAAGCAGCTGGCCGGCGGAATCGAGGATCGTCACGTCATCGACGTCGAGCCCCGGCACGGCCGAGGCGACGAGATGGCGGATCGAAGTCGCCGCGCCGCGCCCGGTGGCCGCACTGGCGCGAATCATCACGGAAGCCGTCGGTTTCTGCTCCGCCTTGCGGAAGTTCCCGACCTCCGGCATGACGATATGGACGCGCGCGGCTGTTATGCCCGAGATCGACTGGATGGTGCGTGCGATTTCGCCTTCCAGCGCGCGAACCCGCGTCACTTCCTGCATGAAGGAGGTCAGGCCGAGCGAGCCGACATTGTCGAAGAGTTCATAACCGGCATTGGCGCTGTTCGGCAGGCCGCGCTCGGCAAGCAACAGGCGGGCCTTACCCGTCATGCCTGCCGGGACGCTGATGCTGGCGCCGTCCGTGCCGACCTGGAAATCGACGTTGGCTTCGGCAAGCGCCATGCTGATCTGGTTGAGATCGGGAGCGTCGAGACCGACGTAGAGCGTTTCCTGTGCCGGTTTGTTGACGAAAAGGGCAGCCGCAAGGACGATTGCGATGGAAACGGCGCCGACGCCACCCAGAATCATCAGGCGCGTCCGGCCCAGGGCACCAAAGTTCTTAAAGATCTGAACTAATTGATTTAACAGATTCATTCTGTTCTCGCACAATCCGTCAAAGACAAAGCAGGCTTATTGCCTCATCTGACGAATAATCGGCGAAACTTGTGCGAGCGTTTCGTGAAGAGCGCGCGAGAGCGAAAGACTCAAGCCCGTCATGCAGCGATTTTGCGGGAACGACCTCGGTTAAACGAAGGCCCAAGGCGGGAGAAGCGACGCTGAAGGAGTGCGCGCGCTAGAAGAAATCGAAGTCGCCGGCCGCCTTGCTCAGCGGCTGGGAATGGCCGTGGCGGGTGGCGCCGCCCAGCGCCTTCTGCATCTCGGCCAGCTTGACGAGGCTCAGCGCAGTTGCGACGTCGACGGTCCAGCCGAGCGGGATTTCGCCAGTGATGGTGTCGATGAATTCGGCAAGGCCGCGCGATTTCTGCACCGCCAGATCGATGCCCTGCATGACCTTCATGGCGTCAGGCGAATTCAGAACTTCGGCGCCGCCGAGGTCGAGGAGCTGTGGTTCGATGCGCTCGATCAGGTAAGCGACATCGTGCAGTTCGGACACGATGCGCATCAGGATGTCGCTCAGCGCTTCCACAGGCGCGGGCGGCTCCATTACCGGGGTAAATGTCATATCAAAATCCTCGCCATCAAAAAAATTCGATACTGGTTTCGGCGGGCTTCTGCGGAGCGGCGGGGCGCTGCTCGAGAGCGACGGTTCTCTGGGTTTCGGCGCCGGTCAATGGATATTGCCGGGCACGACCGGAGACCGGCCAAAATTCGAGCTTGCGCCCATGCTCTCCACCTGTGGAGGAGCCGACCACCGGAATGCCTTCATCCCTCAGGAACTGCATGGCGAAGGCCGCGTTCTGCTCACCGACGTTGGAGAAGGTCGAGATCGTCTTAGCGCCGCCGAAGATCTTTGCCTCCAGCCGGTCGCGCCGGGCGCCCTGCTTCAGGAGACCGTTGATCAGCAATTCCATCAGATGCACGCCGTAGCGCGTGGCATCCCCGCCTGAGGTCGGCGACGTCGCCGAACCGGGCAGCAGAAAGTGGTTCATGCCGCCGATGCCGGCGACAGGATCTCTGAGGCACGCAGCCACGCACGAGCCGAGAATGGTCGAGAGGACCGCATTCGGATCGCTCAGAACCTTATACTCGCCTTGAATGATGTGCACGCGGCGGGCTGCCCCCTCAGTGATCATTTCAGGGCTCCAAACACGGCTTCGATGGCCGCTTTCATCTTCTCGATCGTGAACGGCTTGGCGAGCACGTTGTTGGCGCCGAGCTGGGCGGCCTTCTGCACCAGCGCGCGATCGCCCTGGGCGGTGAGGATGATGAAGGCTGCCTTCTTGGTGTTCGGGTTGGTGCGCACGGCCTGAAGGAAACCGATGCCATCCATCTTCGGCATGTTGAAGTCCGAGATCACCAGATGGTGCGGCTGCTCGGTCATGATCTTCATGCCCTGTTCGCCGTCGCCGGCCGACGTGATCTGCTTGAAACCGAGCTGTGTCAGCGCGTCGCTGAGCAGCAACCGGCTTGTTACCTGATCATCGACGATCAGAACTTTGATTTTCTCCGCGATCGACATTTTATTCGGTCCCTTCCTTTCGGGCGGCTGTCATTTTCAATATTTCCTCACCGATGGCAGACAGTGGCAGCTGCTGCTCAACGGCGCCAAGTTCATGAGCAACCCTTGGCATTCCGTAAACGACACAGGTTTTTTCGTTCTGGCCGAGGGTTCTGGCGCCGGCGTGACGCATTTTCAACAATCCGGCGGCGCCATCGCGGCCCATTCCGGTCAGAATCACGCCAACGGCGTTGCGGCCGGCCAGTTCCGCAACCGAATCAAAGAGCACGTCCACCGAGGGGCGGTGACCGTTGACCGGGGCGCGGTCGACGAGGCGGCAGCACGGCGCCGAAGCGCCGGTGACCTGGAGATGACGTTCGCCTCCGGGGGCCAGATAGATCTTGCCGATTTCCAGACGGGCGCCGTCGGTCGCCTCCTGCACCACCGGCGCGCAGAGGCGGTTCAGCCGTTCGGCGAAGCTCTTGGTGAAGGTCGGCGGCATGTGCTGGGTGATGACCGTCGGCGGGCAATTGGCCGGGAATTTCTGGAGCACGGCAATCAGCGCCTCGACGCCGCCGGTCGACGAGCCGATCGCGACGATCTTGCGGCCGACGCGGAAATCGGCAACGGAGGGCGGCGGCGCGGCGGCAGCCGCCGGCTGGGAGAACTGGCGCTGCGTGCGGGCGGCCGCCTTGACCTTCTCGGCGAGGTCGCCGAAGGGCCTGGGTTCGCCGGGACCCGGCTTGCCGACGCAATCGAAAGCTCCGATCTCAAGTGCTGCAAGCGTCGCCTCGGCGCCGCGATGGGTCATCGTGGACACCATGATGACGGGCATCGGCCGCAGCGTCATGATCTTTTCAAGGAAATCGAGGCCGTTCATGTTCGGCATCTCGATGTCGAGCGTCACGACGTCGGGGTTCAGCCGCTTGATCGCCTCGCGCGCTTCCAGCGCGTCGCCGGCCTGGCCGATGACGTTGACTTCGGGATCCGAACTCAGGACGGCGGTGATCAGACCGCGCATCGTCGGCGAGTCGTCAACAACGAGAACCCTTGCCGGCGCGCTCATGCCTTCCTCCCGAGACCCTTGGTCGTGTAGCGATAGGTCGTGATGCCGATATTGTCGAAGACGTGTTTCGCCTCGCCGGACACGCGCTCGGAATGGCCGATATAGAGATGGCCGCCTTCCGGCAGCAGGCCGGCGAAACGCTGCCAGATCTTCATCTGCGTCGGCTCGTCGAAATAGATGACGACGTTGCGGCAGAAGATGACGTCGAACTTGCCCTTGAACGGCCACTGCGCCATCAGGTTCAGCTCGTTATAGGTGATCAGCCGCTTGACGCGGTCGTCGACCTGGAATTTCCGGCGGCCCTGCACCTCTACTTCGCTGAACCATTGCTTGCGCATGGCGGGCGACACGGTTTCGAGCGCGGTTTCGTCATAGGCGCCGGCGCGGGCGATCGCCAGAATCTTCGGGTCGATGTCGGTCGCCAGGATCTTGAAGTCATAATCGGCGACATTCGGCATCAGCGACAGCACGGTGAGCGCGATCGAATAGGGTTCCTGCCCGTCGGAGGAAGCGGCCGACCAGATGCGCACCCTGCCGCCGGCTCTCGCCCGCTGCAGAAGCTCCGGCAGCACATGATCGCGCAGATGCTCGAAATGATGGTTTTCGCGGAAGAAGCGGGTGAAATTGGTCGTCAGATGCGACAGCATTTCGCGGCGCTCCGCCGCACCCGCCGGCGAGGCGACGAGTTCGCAATATTCCCGGAAGCCGGACAGGCCGAGATTGCGGATATGCTTCGACAGACGCGAATAGACCAGCGAGGCCTTCGTCTCGTTGAGGAAGATGCCGGCATCCGAGTAGATCATGGCGGCGATTTCCGTGAGGTCGCGGCGCGTCAGCGGATATTCTCCGCTCGCCAGCACCTCGTCGGCTCCCTGCCTCTGATCCTTTGCACCCATTGCACTCATGCGGCTTCGCTTTCGGTCTCGGAAAAGAGGGCTTCAAGTTCGATCAGGCAGATCATGCGCTTGTCGATGGCGAGAACGCCTCGGGCAAATTGGCGCTCGAGGTCGGAGGAGATTTCGGGTGTCGGCTGAACGATCTCGTCGGTCACCGTCAGAATGTCGGAGACGGCATCGACCAGGAGGCCGACGACCTTGCGGTGGACCTGGGCGACGATGATGACATGACGGGCGGTCGGATCGGCCGGCTTCATGCCGAGGCGGGCGGCAAGATCGATGATCGGCAGCACCGCGCCGCGCAAGTTGATGACACCAAGCATATAGGCAGGCGAGTGCGGCATCGCGGTCGCCGGGGTCCAGCCCCGGATTTCGCGAACCGACATGATGTTCACGCAAAATTCCTGATCGCCGATACGGAACGCGATCAGCTCGCGGTCCCCTTCGCTCAGACTTTTTACGGTGTACGACATTGCCTTACCCTACCGCTGCTAACGACATTTCCGCTTTCAGCGACTGGCCGCGCGAAGCGCCGACAACCGCGTCGACATCGAGGATCAGAGCCACGCGGCCGTCGCCGAGGATGGTGGCGGCGGCAATGCCCGGCACGTGGGTGTAGTTGGCTTCCAGGCTCTTGATGACCACCTGACGCTGCCCCTGGATGGCATCGACCATCAGGGCGCGCTGGCCGCCGCCTTCGGATTCCACAAGAAGCGCCACGCCTTCCACAGGATTGGCCTGGGTCGCGCGGAAGTTCAGGATGCGGCCGACATCGACCAGCGGGCAGAAGGAGTTGCGGATCGAGATCAGCCGGTGGTTGGCGCCGAAGGAGTGGATCGCGGCAGCTTCCGGCTGCAGGGTTTCGACGATCGCGGTCAGCGGCACGACCAGCGTCTGGCCGGCAACGGTGACCACCATGCCGTCGAGGACGGCGAGCGTCAGCGGCAGGCTCATGGTGAAGACTGAGCCGTGGCCGGGCTTCGACGTGATGTTGATGCGGCCGCCGAGTGCCTGGATCGAACGCTTGACGACGTCCATGCCGACGCCGCGGCCGGAGATGTCGGAGATCTTGTCGGCGGTCGAGAAGCCCGGCAGGAAGATCAGGTTGTCGATCTCCTCGTCCGACAGGTTGGCGTCGGCCGGGATCAGGTCGTTGTCGATCGCCTTCTGGCGAACCTTCTCGCGGTTGATGCCGGCGCCGTCGTCGGCAAGCTCGATCAGGATGCGACCCGAACGATGCTTGGCGGTGAGGCGGACGGTGCCTTCGGTGTTCTTGCCGGCGGCCGCGCGCTTTTCCGGCGTCTCGATGCCGTGGTCGACGGCGTTGCGGATCATGTGGGTCAGCGGCTCGGCCAGCTTGTCGATGACCGTCTTGTCGACTTCGGTGTTTTCACCTTCGGTGATCAGGCGGATCGACTTGCCGGTCATGTCGGCGATTTCGCGGACGATGCGCGACATGCGCTGGAACACCGGCTTCACCGGCTGGGCGCGGATCGCCATCACCGAGTCCTGGATCTCGCGGGTGAGCTGCTGCAGCTCCTCGAGGCCCATGTTGATCGAGGAGGTGCCGGTCGTGTCGTTCTCGATGACGCTCTGCGACAGCATCGCCTGGTTGATGACCAGTTCGCCGACGAGGTTGATGAGGCGGTCGACACGGTCGAGATCGACGCGGATCGTCTGGCCGGCGCCGGCGGCATTGTTCTGGGCGGCGGCATTTGCCGCGGCGGCCGCGGCAGCGGCCGATTCCTTCTTCTCGACGCGGGCGGCGGCTGCCGCCATCTGCGTGACGTTGGATGCGGTCTCGGCAGCGGCAACGGCGGCCGCCGCATCTTCGGACCGCGTAGCGGAAACCTGTTCCGTGGCGTCCGTCTCGTCGAGGATCGACAGGTCGAAGGGAACCGGCACCATCGGCAGTTCCTCATTGCCGGCCGCGCCGGCGCTTGCTGCCTCGACCGGCTTCACCGTCAGGTCGCAATCCCATTCGGCGAATTCGAAGACGGTACGGATGGCGTCTTCGCCCTTGTCCGTCTTGATCGTGACGTTCCAGAAGAAATAGGCGCCTTCCGGATCGAGCTCCTCGAGACCCGGCAGCTCATCCATATTGCAATAGATGGTCATCTCGCCAAGACGCGAGAGATCGCGCAGCAGAAGGGTGGCGTCATTGCCCTTGGAATAGAGCTCGTAACGCGGCTTGAAGGTGACTTCATAGGCCGGCAGGTCGGAGCCCGCTTCGTCGCCGCCGAAATCGTCGAAGGAAAAGGGGATCGGCTGGAAGCCGCTGTCATCGGTCGGTTTGGGGGTCGGCGCCGGAGCAGCCGGGGCCGCCTTTGCCGCGGCCTTCGGCGCAGGTGCCTCAGCGGCGGCCGAGGGAGACGGCAATTCACCGTTGGCCAGCGCTTCCAACTCCTTGACGAGGCCGCGGCTGCGGCTCTCATCGACGCTGCCGCCGTCGCGCGCGGCATTGGTCAGGTCGGCGAGCACGTCGGCCGACTTCAGCATCACCTTCAGGACGTCCTGGGTCGGCTCGAGCTTGTTGGAACGAACGCAATCGAGAGTGGTCTCGAACACATGGGCGAAGGCAACCAGATCATCAAGGCCGAAGGCGCCGGCGCCCCCCTTGATCGAATGCACGGCACGGAACACCGCATTGACGGTTTCCGGATCGCGATCGCCATCGTTCATTTTCAGAAGACCGGATTCCAGCTCGGCGAGCTGTTCCTCGCACTCCTGGAAAAAGATCTCTTTGATTTCGTTCATATCCATAGGAGCAAATCCTGGGTTTAAGCGGTTACACGCTCAATTGCATCGATCAGCTTGGCCGGGTCGAAAGGCTTGACGATCCAGCCCGTGGCGCCGGCCTGGCGGGCGCGGTTCTTCTTTTCCGCGTCGCTCTCGGTCGTCAGGACCAGGATCGGGATCGCCCGATATTTCTCGTTGCGGCGGACACCTTCGATGAAGCCGAAACCGTCGAGGCGCGGCATGTTGATGTCGGTGACGATGACGTCAGGATTGGACTCTTCGAGAACCTCGAGGCCCTCGACGCCGTCTTCCGCCTGGATGGTCTCGAAGCCGGCATTGTTCAGCGTCACGAGCAGCATGTTTCGGATGGTGCGGGAATCATCCACGGTCAGTACTTTTTTCTTCATTGCCGAATCTCCTTGGCAAGCAGGTGGTCAATATTGACGCCAACCAGCTGCATGGTTTTTTGAAATGCGTCGGACACCTTGGAGAAGGTGAACGGCTGCTGGTCCTGCGCCCAGGTCTTCTCGGCGGACATCAGGACCTGTGCGCAAAGAGCACCGATCCGCTCAACGCCGGACGCGTCGATCGAAAGACCGCTGCCCCTGAACGAGAGGAGTTTTTCACGCAAGGCGGAAGCCTCGTTGAGGTCGAGCACCGCTGTCAAATTCAGCGTCTTGCCACTCTTCTTTGCTACCATCAGCTTGTCCTTGTCCCCTTGTCCCCGGCCCGAAAAGATGAGCCGAGGCGATAATCCGATAGGTTAGTAAACATTCCGCCCACCTCCGACGCTTGCGAGCGACTGGGGAAGGCCAAAATCGTCATTTTCATATGCGTCCTCGACCGCTGCGGTGCGGGCGGCGGCGTCGATGACACGCGACGGCGCCACGCGGACCGGCACTGGGCGACCGGCATGGGCGTTTTCGCGGGCGATGCGGAATTCGCGCACCGTGCGGCCGAGCTCGAGAATGACGGTGTGGAGATGGTCGGCGCCTTGCGTCGAACGCTCCGCAAGGCCGGCGCTATCGGCCACCTCGGCGCCCAGGCCCTTGACGTCCGCGACCACGCCGTCGAGGCTTGCGGCATGTTCGCCGGTCCTTGTGGCGATGCCTGAGATGGCGGCATTGATGTCGGTGACCTGGCGCACGATGCTGCCGATCGAATCCTGCGTACGGCCGACCATCTGCACGCCGGCGTCGACCTGCGCCTTGGTGGTCGTCACCAGCGTCTTGATCTCGCGGGCGGCTTCGGCCGAGCGCTGGGCCAGTGCCCGGACTTCCTGGGCGACGACGGCAAAACCGCGGCCGGAATCACCGGCGCGCGCCGCCTCGATGCCGGCATTCAGCGCCAGAAGATTGGTCTGGAAGGCGATCTCGTCGATCGCGCCGATGATCTGGCCGATCTTTTCGGCCGACTGCTCGATATCGGCCATGGCGCTGATCGCGCGGCCGACGACCTCGCCGCTTTCCTCGACGGCTGCGCGCGTCGATGCGGCCGCCTGTTCGGCGGCGCGGCTGTCGGCGGCGCCGTCACGCACGCTGCCGGCAATGCCGGCAAGGGCGGTGGCGGAAAGCTGCAGCCGGTCGGCCTGGCCGGACGCACTGCCGGCGAACTGCCGCGACAGGTCGGCAAGCGACGCCGTTGCCGCTTCAGCCTTGACCGTGCGTCCGGTGATGTCGGCGAATTCGGCCTGGAGACCATCCAAGGCGCCGTTCAGCGCGGCGGCGATCCCGGCATAGGCGCCGTCGGCATCGACGGGAGCGCGCCGGGTCAGATCGCGGGCGGCCAGGCCTTCAATGACATCGCCGAAGATCCTGACGATCTCGGCCTCATTATCGGCGCGCTGATCGGCAAGCGCGCGGTGTTGGGCGGCGCGCAGCGCATTGAAGCGGAGCGACACGGCGATTTCCGCATCGACCATGACGATGCGGATGATCGCCGTCATCAGTTCGGAGATTTCGCGGGTGCGGCGCTTGGCCGACGGCAGCAGCGGCCGGCCGGCGATCTCCTCGGCGAGGCCGGAAAGGACGTGCTCCAGCATGACGCCGTGACCGGCGACGTGCCAGCGCGGGTCGAGACCCATCTTGTTTTCGGTATCGGAGAGAACCTTGACGCGCTCGGCATAGAGGCTGTCGAAGCGGGCATCCGTCAGCACGTCCCAATGCGAGGACTGGAGATCATGCAGGCGTTCGACCTGGCGCTCGCTCTCGAAATTGCGCGAGGCGTCGGGGAATGACTGGAACCGGTGGAAGAGGTCACGCAGCCCGGCCTTCAGATAGGCTTCGAGGGCCGGCCGGTTGCGGCGCACCAGCTCGCACTGCTCGGCATCGAGACCGGCAAAACGCAGGCGGTCGCGCAAGCTGCCTGCCTGCGCTCCACGAGCCTGATCTGATGGCATGTCCTGCCTCAACGCCTGTCCCCAACCCACTTTTCCAGGCGAATGCCCGGCTAAAACTTTCGCTGCATCCGATGAACGCAAAGCGTGGAGACGGTCCCTGGCCTCCGGTACAACCGGCGGCTCAAAACCCCCTGATCAGCCATGTTTCGGAGCTGTCTGAAGAGATGGATACCGGATCGACCCGGTACGGCGGTACGGCGTCATGCCTGGTGGGAACGAGTGCATCTTCCCATTCCGACGTGTAACCCAATGTTTATGGTTAATTCCTTGCCTGAAGGTTAATAAGCCTGTCCAGGCGCCGGCTTTTGAAGCAATTCAAGGCAGTTCGCGAGAAATACTGCCGGAGAGTTGCACGGCTGCTACAAGGCACACGCAAGCTCCGTGTTATATGCCGGTCGACAACCAAGACATGACGTCGACAAGGACAGAGCAATGATTGTTCTCGGATTGGGTTCCTGCTTGATCGCAATGGGCGTGCTTGCAGCCATCGCCCGGCTCGATTCCCTCGCCGCAAACCGCGACATCCGCATGCTTCGCGTGTTCTGACTTCCCTTCCCCGTTGGCAGTCCGGCGCCTTTGGTGTAATCGCACTCGCGCCTTTCATGTCAGCGGAACACTAAGTTCATGTCCCCCAGATCTGGTCTTCTCATCGTTCTCGGCTTCACGCTCTGGCGCGTCGTCACGCTCAATTTCGATGCGACGGACCTTTTCGTCGATGAGGCGCAATACTGGTTCTGGGCGCAGAATCTCGATCTCGGCTATTACTCCAAGCCGCCGATGATCGCCTGGGTGATCCGGGCGATGACCGAGCTTTCCGGCTCCAACGCCATCTACTTCATCAGGCTGCTCGGGCCATTGATCCACATGGCGGCGGCACTGGTGCTGATGAAGGTGGCGAAGCGTTTCGTCGGGCCGGAGATCGAAGGCTGGACGGGCGCCACCTATATCACGCTGCCAGGGGTGGCGCTTTCCTCGGTGTTCTTCTCGACCGACGTCATCCTGCTGTTCTTCATCGCCATCGCCCTGCTTGCCTATTTCGGCCTGACGCAGCGGCGCTCGGTCGGGCTGGCGCTCGTCATGGGCCTCGGGGTCGGCCTCGCCTTCCTGACGAAATATGCCGTGCTGTTCGTCGTTCCGGGCGGCGCACTCGCCCTGCTTCTTATTCCGGCGGCGCGCATCGCCATCCGGGATTTCATCATCGCCGTCGCGGTCGCGGCGATCGTTGCCTTGCCGAACCTCTGGTGGAATCTGCAGCACGACAATACGACGGTGCGTCATACGCAGGATATCGCCCATTGGAGCGACCTCGGCATCAATTTCCGCCGCGGGCTTGAATTCTTCGCCGCGCAGTTCGGCGTCGTCGGGCCGATCATCTTCTTCGCGATCCTCTGGGCGGTCTACCGGATGATCAAGGGCCGGAGCGACGACCGCGAGAAGATGCTGGTCTGGCTGTCGATGCCGGTGGTGGCGCTGATCACCCTGCAGGCGACGGTCGCCAAGGCCTATGCCAACTGGGCCGTGACCGCCTATGTCGCGGGGACGATCCTCGCCGTCTGGCTGCTTTATCGGCTGTGGCCGAAGGGGCTCAGGCTGTCGCTCACCATCAACGGCGTCGCAAGCCTGCTCTTTCCGCTGGCGACGATCTTTCCGCAGCAGGTGCTGCTGCCGAACGGCGACGAATTGATGAAGCGTTATCTCGGCCGCGCCGAGGTCAGCCGCGAGGCCGCAGCGCTCGCCGATCAGGCCGGCACCGACATCATCGTCACCAACAACCGCGACATGGTCGCCGATCTTTTCTATACGCTGCGCGACGCATCCTACCGGATCTATGCGCGGGCGCCGGCAGGCCTTCCGGAGAGCTATTACGAGCAGGAATTCGCCCTGCCCGCCGAGACCGCCGGCAAGGTGCTTTTCCTGACGGACGGTCCCTTCGCCTGCGCGGCCGAAACGCCCGAGGTGCTGAAGAGCTGGCAGCCGACCGCAGGCTACTACAAGGGCAAGACGCTCTATATCTACAAAGTCTCGGCCACCTGCCTGGCGCCCTGAGTCCGGTTTAGAGCCTTTCCTGGTTAGATTGAAGCATTCTGTTGGCTCAAACGGAGTCGGATGGTCGACCGGCCGGCGCGCGTCGTAGCCCAGTCCTACGGCCAAGCCGGCCGATCGGGAAGGCAGAGGCCGGTGCCCGCGCCTTCGATTTCGACGAACCTGACGCCACCCTCTTCGAAGGCGAGGCGCAGCTGCGCCTCCGTCGCGCGGTGGATGTCGTGGTGGCGTCCCTCGTAATCGCGAATGGTGCTGCGCGAGACGGCAGCCCTTTCGGCCAGGTCGGTCTGGGTCCAGTCGAGCAGGCCACGCGCCGCGCGGCAGAGAGCGGGCGTGAGAATTGTCGCCCTTGCGCCTTGACCCATGATTTTAAGTCACCCATATTGGTTGATATAGACCATATATGTCATATTCAGCGCGGGATTTCCAGATCAGGAGACAGTGATGCCACACGATACGCCCTTGATCTCGACAATCGTCGGCGGCCTTGTGCTGGCTTTCATCTTCGGCGCACTTGCCCATCGGCTGCGCATGCCGCCGCTCGTCGGTTATCTCATCGCCGGCGTGCTGGTCGGGCCGCATACGCCGGGTTACGTGGCCGACCAGAACCTTGCGCCGGAGCTCGCCGAAATCGGCGTTATCCTGCTGATGTTCGGCGTCGGACTGCATTTCTCGCTGAAAGACCTGATGTCGGTGCGCGGCATCGCGCTACCCGGCGCCATCGCACAGATCGCCTTTGCGACATTGCTCGGCTGGGGGCTCGGCGCCCTCATGGGGTGGCCGACCGGCGGCAGCCTGGTGTTCGGCCTGGCGCTTTCGGTTGCCTCCACCGTCGTGCTGCTGAAGGCGCTGCAGGAGCGGCGCCTCGTCGAGACGGAGCGCGGCCGGATCGCCGTCGGCTGGCTGATCGTCGAGGACCTTGCCATGGTTCTGGCGCTGGTGCTGATCCCGGCGGCAGCCGGCATCGGCGGCGAAGGTCATGCTCCGGTCGAGCCGCTTTCGGCCGGGCTGAACCGCCTGTTCGGCCTCGATCTCGGCATTGGCGGCATGATCGCCATGACGCTGGTGAAGGTGGCGCTGTTCGTGGCGCTGATGCTGGTCTTCGGTCGCAAGCTCATTCCCTGGGCGATGCATCGCATCGCCCATACCGGCTCGCGCGAACTCTTCCGGCTCGGCGTGCTGGCGATCGCGCTTGGCGTCGCTTTCGGCGCGGCCAAGCTCTTCGGCGTGTCGCTGGCGCTCGGCGCCTTCTTCGCCGGCATGGTGCTGGCCGAAAGCGAGCTCAGCCATCGCGCCGCGCAGGAAAGCCTGCCGCTACGCGACGCCTTCGCCGTGCTCTTCTTCGTCTCGGTCGGCATGCTGTTCGATCCGAACATCCTGATCGACAGGCCGCTGCTGATCCTTGCTACCCTCTTCATCATCGTTATCGGCAAATCGGTCGCCGCCCTGCTGATCGTGCTCGCCTTCAAGAGGCCGCTCGGCACGGCGCTGACGATTTCGGCGAGCCTCGGCCAGATCGGCGAATTCTCCTTCATCCTCGCCGCCCTCGGCGTCGACCTCGGACTGTTGCCGGAGGAAGGCCGCGACCTGATCCTGGCCGGCGCCATCATCTCGATCATCCTCAATCCGCTGCTGTTCTTCCTCTGCGACCGCATGCGCCCGTTGCTCGAACGGGCAAAACGTCAGGAGAGCGCAGCCGAGCCCGCTGACGCACCCGCTGAAGAAGCGGTGCCGACTGAAGATGACGAGGTGCATCCGAGCAGCCTTCACGGCCACGCCATTGTCGTCGGTTACGGGCGGGTCGGCAGAATCGTCGGGCAGAACCTGAAATCGGCGGGCACGCCCTTCCTCGTCATCGAGGATTCCGACAAGCCGATCGGCGAGCTGAAAGCCCAGGGCATCGAAGCTTTCATGGGCAATGCCGCGGCCACGGAGACGCTCGATCTCGCCAATCTGCCGGCGGCGCGCAGCATTGCCATCGCCATCCCGAATGCCTTCGAAGCCTGCCGCATCGCCGAGCAGGCGCGTAGCGCCAATCCATCCATTCTCATCGTCGCCCGCGCCCATTCCGACGCCGAAGTCGATGCGCTGAAGCAATATGGCGCCGACACCGTCATCATGGGCGAACGCGAAATCGCACTGGGCATGGTTGACCGGCTCGCTCAAGTGCATCATGAGAGTGTGGCCTATGAAGACGATCATGGGCCTGATACAATTGTCCCGACGGATGATCCTCCGCCGGAAAGAGAATGAAAGATTGGCGCGCTTTTGAGCCGATACGGAAGTGACATCGCCGGGACGGAGGAGATGGAGCTGGACCAGCGCCGTCTAACGAGCCGTATCGCTGCTTCCCTGCTCTTCGCCGTCCTTGCCTATATCGGCCTGCTTTTCGGCGGCAATCTCATTATCGCGCCGGCCACCGCCGTCAACACGCTTTCCTCGTCCGGCCGCGATCCGCAGCCGCCGCAACTGAGCGCGCGCGATGCGGTGCGCGGGGTGCTTGCCGCCGAGCGCAAGCTTACGCCGAAACAGGCCGCCTACGACGCCGGGTCGCCTGCCCTTGCCGCTGCCCCGGCTCTCGATTTCGCCGGCTGGAACAGCGCCTCCCCTCTCCCGGCATTCGAAGCTCCGCTTCATGATTCAGTTTTCAGGGCCCATCAGCCGCGCGCACCGCCGGCCGCCGCCTGACATTGCGCCGAGCGGCGCATCCGAGCATTGACGACATGCCGCCAGCGCCCGAGCGCCGGCCCTCGATTATCTAAGGAATACAACATGCGCAATTCACCCTGGCTGGTGTTCACCTATTCGGTGATCATCGTGATCGGCCTATTGATCGCCCTGCCGAACGCCCTGCCGCAGTCCGTCCTCCAGCGCATCCCCGCATGGCTGCCGCATGAGCAGGTGTCGCTCGGCCTCGATCTTCGCGGCGGTTCCCACCTCGTCCTGGAAGTCGACGAAGCCGACCTGACCAAGGAGCGGCTGCAATCGCTGCTTCAGGACGCGCGCCGCGTGCTGCGCGAAAAGGGCATCCAGCCGAAGGCCGTCGTGCGCAGCCAGAACCAGGTCGTCGTAACGCTCGCCGATGCCGCGCAGAGCGATGCGGCCGTCACCGAACTCAAGACGCTCGCCAACCCGATCAGCACCGGCCTCAGCGCCGGCCAGGCGGATCTCGCCGTCACCGCCAACGGCGCCACCATCACCGTCGGCTTCTCGCCGGCCGGCATCTCCGCCAATGTCGATAATGCCGTCCAGCAGAGCCTGGAAGTCATCCGCCAGCGCGTCGACCAGGTCGGCGTCTCCGAGCCGACCATCCAGCGCATCGGTGCCAACCGCGTGCTCGTGCAGCTTCCCGGCGCACAGGATCCGACGCGGCTGCGCCAACTTCTCGGCTCCACGGCCAAGATGTCGTTCCACATGCTGGCGCCGAACAACCAGCCCGGCCCCGGCGTGACGATGATGCAGGACGACGAAGGCCGAACCCATGCTGTTCTCGACCGCGTCGAAATCTCCGGCGACCGCCTTTCGGATGCCCGCGTCAGCTTCGACCCGAACACGCGCGAACCGATCGTCAGCTTCCGCTTCGACAGCGCCGGCTCCACCCGCTTTGCCGAGATTACCCGTCAGAACGTCGGCAATCCCTTCGCCATTGTCCTCGACGACAAGGTGCTGAGCGCCCCCGTCATCCGCGAGCCGATCACCGGCGGTTCCGGCCAGATCTCCGGCAACTTCTCGGCCGACAGCGCCACGACGCTTGCCGCCATGCTGCGCGCCGGCGCCTTGCCCGCCAAGCTGACTGTCATCGAAGAGCGCACGGTCGGCGCCGACCTCGGCGCCGACGCCATCAGGATGGGCCTCTATTCCGGTATCGTCGGCTTTGTTCTCGTCGCAGCCTTCATCTTCGTGCTCTACGGCACCTGGGGCATCCTGGCGAATGTGGCGCTATTGATCCACACGATCCTGACCCTCTCGGCCCTGACGCTGGTCGGCGCAACGCTGACGCTGCCGGGCATTGCGGGTGTCGTTCTCGGCATCGGCCTTGCGGTCGACGCGAACGTTCTGATCAATGAGCGTATCCGTGAAGAGACCCGCAAGGGCAGGAGCGCCTTTGCCGCCATCGATACGGGTTTCAACCGTGCCTATTCGACCATTATCGACGGCAATATGACGGCCCTGATCGCCGCGAGCATCCTGTTCTTTTTCGGTTCCGGGCCGGTTCGCGGCTTTGCGGTGACCATGGCGCTCGGCCTGATCATCTCAATGTTCACCTCGGTCGCCTTCGTGCGCGTCGCCATGATCGAGATCACCCGCCGCCGCAAGTTCAAGGTGCTGAACATCCGGCCGCTGATCCCGTTCAGCCCTTACGACAAGCATATCCAGTTCATGAAGGCGCGTTTCTTCGGCGTTACCGTTTCGGCGCTGCTTTCGATCGCCTCCGTCGCACTCTTCATCTATCCCGGCCTCAACTACGGCGTCGACTTCCGCGGCGGCATCCAGATGTCCGTCAAGACCCAGGGGACGGCCGATCTGGCGAAGTTCCGCGAAGGCCTGGACAGTCTCGGCCTCGGCGAAATCACGCTGCAGTCCTTCGGCGGCAACAACAGCATTCTCGTGCGCGCGCAGCGCCAGGAGGGCGGCGAAGAGGCGCAGACGGCGGCGGTCACCAAGCTGAAGGCCGAAGTCGCCAGGATCGATCCGACCGCCACTGTCGAAGGCACCGACGTCATCGGTCCGAAGGTCAGCGGCGAGCTTGCCTCGGCCGGCATTCTGTCGGTGGTGATCGCAAGCTTGGCGATGCTGATCTATATCTGGGTGCGGTTCGAATGGCCGTTTGCCGTCGGCGCCATCGTCACGCTGGTGCTCGACGTCACCAAGGCGATCGGCTTCTTCGCGATCACCGGCCTCGACTTCAACCTGACGGCTATCGCCGCCATCCTGACGCTGGTCGGCTATTCGGTGAACGACAAGGTCGTCGTCTATGACCGCATGCGCGAAAACATGCGGCTCTACAAGTCGATGCCGCTGCGCGAGATCATCGACAAGTCGATCAACGAGACCCTGGCGCGAAGCCTTTACACCAATGCGACGGCCTTCCTCGCGCTGGTGCCGATGGCAATCTGGGGCGGCAGCGCCGTCTCGAGCTTCGCGATCCCGATGGTGTTCGGCATTCTGGTGGCCGGCGCCTCGTCGATCTTCATCGCCGCCCCGATCCTGCTCTTCCTCGGCGACTGGCGCCGCCGCCACGCCAAGGCGCCGGCAACCGATGCGGGCGTCGATATCATCCCGCCGGAAGAGGGCCGCTCGCGCAAGTCGGCGAGCTGAAACGGGTCGTTAACGCATCCTTGAACAGGGCGCCGGTTGCAGAACCGGCGCCCTGTTTTTATTGTTGCCTATTGCCAGGATAAAATTATGCAGCAATTCAAGATATTACAGCGTCCGCCGCGCCCTTGAAAAAGGCCTGACGGACGCAGCAGAGATCGGGGAAACCGCCAGATGTCACCCAACCCGACGCGACCGCTTGAGACCACCGGCGACAACGAAGAGCGCATCAAGCGTTTTCTCGCCACCGCCTCGCACGACCTGCAATCGCCGCTACGCCATATCGCCATGTATGCCGAACTGCTGCTCGACGATCTCGGCGAGACGCTCGACGGCGAACAGCTTCAGAGCCTCAGGACGATCATGGAAAAGGCGCAGGCCGCGCAGCGGCTCACCAAGGCATTGATGAGCCTTGCCGGTGGAGCGCCTCAGGTCACGCCCGAAGAGGTCAACCTGCAGGCGCTGGCCGAACATGTCTGGCCCGAACTGGTCGATGAAACAGGGGCGCACGACGCGACGCTTGCCTGCCGGGGGCTGCCCTCCATCCGCACCGACCCTGCCCTGTTCGGTCTGGTGCTGAGGCAGCTCATTTCCAACGCCCTCACCTATCGCGGTTCATCGCCGCCGCATGTGGCGATCGCGGCGGAACAGCAGGGAGAAAACTGGTTGATCCGGATTTCCGACAACGGAACCGGCATCGATCCCGCCTATCGGGAGCGGATCTTCGAGCCGTTCTGGAAACTGCCGAAGGCGGGGACAGCCCCCGGCGCCGGCCTCGGCCTGACGACGGCGCAGGAGCTTCTGAAGGCGCTTGGCGGGGATATCAGCCTCGAACGTTCGGACGAAAGCGGCAGCCGCTTCACCATCCGCCTCCCGATTGCCTGAGGCTAAAGCCCTTTGTTTTTATGCATGTCGTTGTCCCGGAACCGCTGCACGCTTCTGGGCGACATGCATTAAATGCTGTAATCGTCCTTCCAGAAATCCGGGACGTCGTAGGTCACATATTCGCGGATAATGTGCTGCAGCGTCTGGGCGTCGATTTCATCCTTGCCGATGCGGAAGTCGACGCCGTAATCGGGAAACTCCTGGAAATAGCCGCCAGATATATCGGTCGAGACGACGCCGATCGGGCCGGTATAGCCGATGCCGCGCAGCTCGGGCACCGTTTCGCGGAAATCGGCATTTGGCAGAAGGCGGTTGTCGAGCAGGATGAGATCGAAGCGCGCCGCGCGGATCTTTTCCAGCGCGTCGCCGATCGACGGCGAATATTCGACTTCGACCAGCGGCTCGGAGAGATCGGCGATCTTCTTCTTGAGCGCGCGGAATTCGATGAACTCGTCGTCGACAAAGAGAACCTTTACCGCATTCTTTCGGACCGTTTCGCTGGTCATCTCATTTTCCCCAGTCCCGAAGTCCATTTTCACGACACCAAACCGTTTCTCAGGGCGATCGCCACCATGTGGACGCGATTCACCGCGTCGAGTTTGCGCGCGGCCGCGGTGATATGCGAATTGACCGTGTGCTCAGACAGACCAAGAATGATGGCAATTTCCGCCGAGGTTTTGCCTTCGCTCGTCCATTTGACGATTTCCGATTCGCGCTGGGTCAGCCGCCCGGACATTTCGTGCGTCAGGATTTCCTCGTAGAGCTTATCGAAAATCCGCATGGCGTCGAGAAGCAGGTCGGCGATCTCGCCCTGATCCGGCTCTTCACGCTCGCCGCTCAGCACCAGGCAATATCGCCGCCCTTCCGGCGTGAACAGCGGAATGAAAAGGAAGACGCCGTTGCGGAACTCGTTGAACAGGCGATCGGAGGGATAGGTAACCGGCTCGGCACTTCTGCCATGGACCGGCGTTGCCAGAAACTGGGCGCTCTTTGCCCGGACAGTCCCGAGCGCCTCTCTCAACGTCGTGATGAAAAGGCCGACGCGGCGCTCGTGGACATTGGTGATGACGACATCGCGTTCACCGAAAGGAGCCGAAGCTTCGGAAATGCGGGCAAGCGCGAAATTGTCGAAGTGATAATGCTGTGCCGCCGCTTTCAGCAGACGGAAAAAATCGGTGCGGTTGATCGCCCGGCTCAGCTCCGGCCCGGCATGAAAAGGAGTTGCCGCGGCATTGCTCATTCCCAATCTTCCTCTCCTCCCCCGATCCCCAAATCTTGGGATATACGTCCTAAACGCGAAGAGCTACAAAAATTGCGAGACGGTTGATGAGAGATATCGAAACGGGGACTTTCGGTACGCAAGGCGGAAATCATCAGTTATCTCAACTACAGGTGATGCACGGGCAGGTTATACTGAGGGGCAGTAGTTCTTACCTGGGTATCGTAAATCTTCACGCGTTCAACATCCATGAATGCGAGAAGGCAGTGCCAGACGTAAGCGCGAGAGAGCCGATAGGCCCATTTAGCTAAGGGGTTGGCTGAAGTTCGTGGCGGCGAACGCGGGTCCATTCGGTTCTCTCAGCGCTTATTTTTAATTCCGTCCGCTTCGTTTCGGTTGCATCTTGGGATGCACACTCGGCCTTGTCAATTGCGGTTTGTCATATCGCCCGGACGAACGCCAGGAAACGCACCATCGGTTTTTGCCGTTTCCTACACTTCAAGATTGAGAACGATCGCGGCGAGGTCAAGCGGCTTCTCGAGGTAAAAATCGGCGCCGGCCTCGAGCGCGCGGGCGCGATCCTCATCGGCATCCGATCCGCTGCAGATCGCAAGCCGCATCGCGCTGAACCGATTGTCGCCGCGCAGCCTGCTCACCAGACCGATGCCGCTGTCGAGCGGCATGTAGAGATCGGCGATCAGCAGCTCCGGCGGAGCCCAGCCTTCGGCCACGCGCTGCTTCAGCGCCTCGAGCGCTGTCTCGGCCGTCGAAAAACAGAACAGATCGACGTCTATCTGCTGCTTCTTGCGGATATAGTCGAGATAGAAGAGATCATCCCTGCTGTCGTCGACGTACACGATGGTAGGCATCCAGCACCATGATTTGGATATTGTTCGATGAACCTCGCCGTCCTTCGCCCTCACGATATCGCGATTTCACGAAAATTCGATCTATCTTATCGAAAAATCATTTCGCAAAAAGCGCCGCGGCGGCTTCGCCTGCCTATTGAGTATTCCTCGATTTCGGAAAAAATGGCCGCGCGAACCGAAGGAGGATACACGGGTGCAGGATAAGGGCAACGTGGACCTGCAGGATCAGCGAAGGCGGCGCTACCGCGCCTTCGCGATTGCTGTCGGCTGCCTGATGTTGCTTCTCGGCGCCAGCGCTCTGGCCGGCTGGTTGTTGCAGATCGCGATCGTCACCTCGCTGATCCCCGGCTTCCCGTCGATGGCTTTCAATACCGCCCTTTGTTTCGTGCTTTCCGGCGTCGGGCTTGCCGCCTCGACGCTGGCAGGCCGCCGCTTTCGCATGGCGGCAACTGTTATGGCGGGGTTTGCAGCGGCGATCGCGGCGGCCCGGCTCGTGGAAATCGCCACGCTCGGGCGGCGCTTCCACAATGTCGACATGCTGATCTCGCAGCTCTTGGTACCGCCCGACTTCATCGCCGAGATCGGCGGCGGCATGGGCCCCAACACGGCATTGATCTTCCTGATCGCCAATTTTTCGCTGCTGCTCTCCCTCTACCTCGAGACGTCGAAAAGCCAGGTGGTACAGGAGCTGACCAGCTACGTCGTCATCACGCTCGGCATGATCGCGCTCGCCGGCTATGTCACCTATGCCGAACAGGGCTACCGCTGGGGCCCCTATGCGGCGATGGCGCTGCATACGGCGATCGGCCTGGTGCTCTTCGGCTCGGGCCTTCTTGCCCGCTCCTGGTGGCTGCAGCCGGCAAACCGGGCGCAGATCCCGCTCTGGATCCCGGCGGCGGTCTGCTTCACCGGCCTTCTTGTCGATCTCTATACGCCGCTTGGCCTTGCCAACGGCATTCTCTACGTGCCGCTGGTGTTGACGGCCCTCTGGTTCGGCAACAGGAATGCGCCGCTCTTCTTCGCCTTTGCCTGCACCGTGCTGCTGATGCTCGGCTTCCTCGCCGTCCGGCACGACGAAGAGGGCTTCTGGCAGGAAATCGCCAACCGCACGATCACCGCCGCCACGCTGTGGCTGATCGCGATCCTCGTCTTCTATTTCCTGCGCAACCACCACAATCTCGAGGCCGAGCGCATCCGTTTCGGCGCATTGGTGCGCAGCACGCCCGATGCTGTCATCGTCATCGACGCACGTGGAACGATCAAGAGTTTCAATCCGGCGGCCGAAAGCATGTTCGGCTATTCCCCGCAAGAGACGATCGGCCGGAACATCAAGATGCTGATGCCGGAGCCCTATCATTCCGAGCACGACGGCTATCTCACCCATTACCGGCAGACCGGCGAGGAGCGCATCATCGGCACGACGCGCATGGTCTCCGGACGGCGCAAGAACGGCATCGTCTTTCCGATCGACGTGTCCATCAGCGTCGTCGTCAGCGGCCAGACCAAGACCTTCGTCGGCATCGTTCGCGACATCAGCGAGCGCGCCCGGCAGGAAGAGCGGATGAAAACGACGCTTGCCCAGCTCGAGGCCTATACCGCCGAACTCGAGCGCAGCAACCACGACCTCGATGAATTCGCCTACATCGCCTCGCATGATCTGAAGGAGCCGCTGCGCGGCCTGCACAACCATTCCCGCTTTCTCCTCGAGGACTATGAGGACAAGCTCGACGATGACGGCGTGCGCCGGCTGAACCGTCTGGTGCGCCTCAGCCAACGCATGGAGAAACTGGTCAACGACCTGCTTTACTTCTCCCGGCTCGGGCGACAGCAGCTGGCGGTCAAACGCGCCGATATCGGCCTGATCGTCAAGGATGTGGTCGCGACGATGGAGCTCCTGCTGGAGGAGCGGCATGCCAAGGTCGTCATCGACGGCCGGCTGCCGGACGTGGTCTGCGACGCGCCGCGGCTGACCGAAGTGTTCCGCAATCTCATCACCAACGCGATCAAATACAACGACAAGTCGGCGCCGCTGGTCTCGATCGGCTATCTCGAACGCTATGTCGGCCAGGACGGCACGGTTGCCCGCAACGTGTTTTTCGTTAGGGATAACGGCAAAGGCATACCCCAGGAATTCCATGAGGATATTTTCCGCATTTTCAAACGTCTCGAAAAGTCGCAGGATTCCGACGACGGGACCGGAGCAGGCCTCACCTTCGTCCGCAAGATCATCGCGCGGCACAACGGCGATATCTGGCTGGAATCCGAAGTCGGCGCCGGCACCACATTCTATTTCACCCTGGGAAAAAAGCGCGAGGGGCAGAATGCAGCAGCGTGACACGCAACCGATCCTCATCGTCGAAGACAGCGAAGACGATTTCGAAGCGACGATGCGCGCCTTCAAGCGCACCAACCTGCGCAACTCGATCCGCTGGGCAGCCTCCGGGCAGGAAGCGCTCGACATGCTCGCGACGATGGTGCCGAAACCCGGGCTGATCCTGCTCGATCTCAACATGCCCGGCCTTGACGGCCGCAAGACCCTGGAGGCGATCAAGTCGAATGACGGCTGGCGCAAGATTCCGGTGGTGATCCTGACGACCTCCGATGACGAGCGCGACATCGAAGGCTGCTATGCGCTCGGCGCCAATACCTATGTGCAGAAGCCGGTCGATCTCGACGGCCTCTTCGCCGCGATCCAGCGGCTGAAGGAATACTGGTTCGAAATCGCGATCCTGCCGCTCGAGGACTGACGCTTTGGCGGAAGACTGCTGCATTCTCATCATCGACGACAATATCGACGATCGCGAGGTCTATCGTCGCATATTGGGCCGCGTCTCCAGCACCGCCTACACCGTCGTCGAGGCGGAGACCGGCCAAGAGGGCCTTGCGCTGAACGGACGCAAGCGGCCGGACTGCATCCTGCTCGACTATTCGCTGCCGGGGCGCGACGGGCTCGGCGTGCTTGCCGATCTATTGGAGGACGACCCTGCCGCCAATGTCATCATGCTGACCGGCCAGGGCAGCGAGACCGTCGCCGTCGAAGTGATGAAAGCCGGCGCGCGCGACTATCTCACCAAAGATTCGCTTTCGCCGGAAACGCTGCATCGCTGCATCCAGAACGCCATCATGCACGGCATGCTGGAAGCACAGCTGGAGCAGAAGCGGCAATCGCTCGAGATCTTCACGCGCGCCATGGCCCATGATCTGAAGGAGCCGCTCCGGACGATCAAATCCTTCAGCCGCATCCTGCACGGTTCCGCGGCACTTCCGGCCGAAGACCGGGAACTGCTCGACTATGTGCTGAGCGCCGCCGACCATATGGAAGACCTGATCGTCAAGGTCTCGGGTTTCACCAAGCTCGAAGCCTATGGCGGGCCGGAGCTGACGCCGGTCGCGCTGTCCGATGTACTCAACCAGGTGGAGGACAATCTGCGCCAGCAGATGGAGAGCCGCGGCGCCGCGATCATTCGCGGGGCGCTGCCGGAGGTCATGGGCGATGCGACGCTGCTGACCCAGCTTCTGCAGAACCTGGTGTCGAATGCCATCCGCTATTGCGATCAAAAAGCTCCGGAGGTGACGATCTCGGGCGAAGCGCAGGGAGATAGCTGCCGCCTGACGGTGCGTGACAACGGACCGGGCATCGATCCCCAGCACCGCGAGCTGATCTTCCAGCCGTTCAAGCGGCTGGTCGGCCGCGGCATCGAGGGCACCGGGCTCGGCCTTGCCATCTGCCGCCGCATCGCGCAGCTGCATGGCGGCGCGATCTGGTGCGAACCGGACAAGGGGCCTGGCGCCACCTTCATCGTCGAAATACCGCTCGCCGCGGCGCGGCCCGCGCCGCCGGCCGCATCGGCCGTTCCGCCCAGCGCAAAGCCTGCGGAGCAGCCGGGCGAAGGTTCCGGCAGGCTTGCCGAAGTGCTGCTCGTCGAAGACAGCCCGGCCGACATCCAGATTCTGAAGATCAAGCTGATGCGGCGGGAGAAGGTGACCTTCAACCTGCATGTCGCCACCAACGGACGCGAGGCGATGCGGCTGCTCGAAGAGCGCGCCGGCATCGCCGACGTGCCGCAGATCGACCTGATGCTGCTCGACATCAACATGCCGATCATGGACGGCTTCGAGGTGCTGAACGCACTGTCGGCCGACGCCCGTCTGAAACGGATTCCCGTCTGCATTCTCAGCACCTCGAGCGACGAGACCGACATGCAGCGGGCCAGAAATCTCGGCGCGCGCGCCTATATGGTCAAGCCGCCGACCCTGCAGCAACTGGAAGAGGCCCTCGAAGATGTCGATCATTTGGAACTGCTGCAGCGCGGCGATTTGCTTGCGCTTTGTGCGGAACAAAACTAAGCGGTGGTCATTGGCAACGGTATGATCTTCGCAACTTTCATACTCGCGCTCCTGACGACGCCGCTTCAATCAGGACTGCTCTCGATGGTATCAGGCATACATCACGTGACGGCCATCACCCGAAAGGTGCAGGCAAACGTGGACTTTTACGCCGGCTTCCTCGGCATGCGGCTCGTCAAGCAGACGGCCGGTTACGAGGACGCGACGCAACTCCATATCTTCTACGGCGATGCGGCGGGGACGCCGGGTTCGCTCGTCAGCTTCCTCGTCTGGGAGGACGGCGCCCCCGGCCGGGCAGGCTACGGCCAGATCAGCGAGATTTCGCTGGCGATCGATCCGGCGAGCATCGGCTACTGGCTGACGCGCGCCATGAGCTTCGGCCTGCGCTCCGAGGGGCCGGCCGACGAATTCGGCGAGCCTGTTCTCCGGCTGAAAGACCCCGACAATATCATCCTCAAGCTCGCAGGCGCCAAGAACCTCACATCGCCGGCAGCCTGGGACGGCGCCTCGATCCCGGTCGAACATGCCGTCCAACGCGTGCGCGGCGCGACCATGTTGACGGAAAAACCCGCCGACAGCCGCGGCTTTCTCGAGCGGCATTTCGGTTATCGCTTCCAGGCCAGCCGCGGCACGATCGACAGGCTGGTTTCGCAATCCGGCGACGTCATCGACGTACGCGATGCGCGCGGCTTCTGGTCGGGGGCGCCGGGCACCGGCATCGTCGATCATGTCGCCTTCCGCGCCCCCGACGAGGAGACGCTGCGTTCGGTATCCAAGGCGCTGGAGAAGACCGATGCATCGCCGACCAACATGCACGACCGCAAGTATTTCCGCTCGCTCTATGCCCGCGAGCCGGGCGGCACGCTGGTGGAGCTGGCAACCGACAAGCCCGGCATGATTGTTGACGAAGAGCATGCGGCCCTCGGCAGCAAGCTGTTCGCGCCGCCGGAAGCGATCACTAATCTCGACGACCTGAAGGTGATTCTGCCGCAATTTTCGATGCCCGGCCAACCGCGCATCAATTACCGCGAGCTGCCCTTCGTCCATCGCTTCTACACGCCGCCGAATCCCGACGGCAGTGTCTTCGTGCTGCTGCACGGCTCAGGCGGCAATGAGACGACCTTGATGCCGCTGCTGAACAAGGCGGCGCCGCGCGCAACCCTCATGGGCGTACGGGGCCGTGCGACGGAAGAGGGTTTTCCGCGCTGGTACAAGCGCATCACGCCCTTCTCCTTCGACCAGAACGACATCAAGACCGAGGCAGAGGCCTTCGCGGCCTTCATCGAAGGCGCCGTCAAATCTTATGGGCTCGATCCGAAGAAGGTCGTCTATGTCGGCTATTCGAATGGCGCGAACCTTCTGAACTCGCTGCTCTATCTGCATCCGAACCTCGTTCACAAGGCGGTGCTGCTGCGCTCCATGCCTGTCCTCAGCGACTATCCGCATGCCGATCTCAAGGGCACGGACCTGCTCGTCATCAGCGGCAAGACGGATGCTTACGGCAAATATGCGAGCGAACTGGAAGAGAGGCTGAAGAGCTCGGGCGCCACTGTCGATTCCGACGTCATCCCCGGCGGTCACGACCTCGGTGATGCCGATGTGCCGATCATCCAGAAGTGGCTGCTCCAGAGTATGGGCGATGATCCCCCGCCACTGGAGCAGCAAGCGGTCAAGCCGACGAGCGAGACGCTCGGGCGACCATGATGCCGGCAAGCACCACTGCGGCGCCGAGCGCCTGCATCGTCCCGATCGCCTCATTGAGCAGCGCCCAGGCGAGGATCGCGGCGACGACCGGCTGAAGCAGCAGCGTCAGCGATGAAAAGGCGGGCGGCAGATAGGCCAGCGCATAGGTGATCGCCACCTGGCCGCCGGCATGGCTGATGAAGGCGAGGCCGAAGAGCATCGACCAGCCGTAAAGGGTGGCCGGCAGCATCTGGCCTTCGAAGAAGAAGGCTATCGGAAAGATGCAGACGGCAGCCGATGCCGTGCTCCACAGCATGATGCGGATCGTATCGAACCGACTGCGCAGCCTGCCGATCGCCAGGATATAGCAGGCATAGAAGAAGGCGGCGATCATCGCGGCGCCGTCGCCGCTCAAATCGCCATTGCCGAGCCCTGCCGGACCGCCTTTCAGAATAACGACCCCGGCAAGCGCCAGAAGCAGCCCCAACAGGAAGACGCCGCTGGTTCTCGCCCTGAAAAACAGGACGGCGATCAGCGTGACGAAAACGGGCGCGAGATTGGCAAGCAGCGTCGCGTTGGCGACCGAGGTCATGGTGAGCGAAAGGTGCCAGGCGGCAAGGTCGAGCGCCAGCATGACGCCCGGCAGAACCAGCATGCCGGAGTCGGCAAGGCTTTGCGGTCTGGGTCCGACATTCTTCTTCAGCAGCGAGACGATGAAGATCGGGATCAGCGCCAGCGCCACGCGCCAGAAGGCGGTGGCCATCGGCCCGACCTCGGACAGCCGCACGAAGATCGGCGAGCCGCCGATTGCCGCGCCGCCGAGAACGAGGGCCGCAAGAGCGAGACGATTGGAAGGCGAGGCTTCGGAAAGGGTGGAAGCGGTCTGCGACATGATCTCGATATTTCCGATCGCCGCCCGAACACCGGCAGCGGGCCACTGATTGCCGAGTGCGTAGCAGAAGTCGACCGCCGGGGACAGCCGATGAGCGACATCGAAATGGAAAATCAGGCGGGATGCGTATTCGGCGCGGCCAGCCGCAGCTTTGCGGCGATTTCGGTCGCGACGAAGAAAGCATGCTCGGTCACCTGCGGCAGCCCCATCAGTTCACCGAAGGTGCCGCGCGCCAAGGGACCGGAGATCAATAGCGAAGGGTCCGCGGTCCCCGACGGGCCGATCGCCTCCGAGCGCTCGGTGCAGGCAAGGCCGAGGCCTGCGGGATCGAGCGACAAGTGGCCGCTTGCCGCGAGCGCCGCGAGCCAGGGCTGAGTTTCGAGAATGCCGCCATGGGCCGGCCCGGTGGTGACGACGACGGCGTCGTAGCTGCGCTCCAACGGCTGGCGCCGGTGGCGCGGCTGCAGGGTGCACGCAATGCGTTCGCCTTCGATACGCGCATCGGCGACGGAGCCGGCGAGGATTTCGAGACGACCGGCTACGATCGCCGCGTCGAGCACGGCTTTCACCTGCGGCGCGATGCGGAAACGATGCACATCCCAATAGGCACGCAGATGGCGGACGACACGGCGCCGTTCGGGCATCGGCAGCGCCTGCCAGAGATCAAATCCCTGCGCCCGCACCTGATCGATCACCCCATGCCAGCTTATGCCCTGCGCCTTCGCCGCGTCTATGGCGGCGCGGATTCCCGCCAGCAGCGAAACGGCGGTGGGAGCCGCATCGGCAACGAAATCGCCATAGAGCGGCTGCGGCACCGACGCATGCCCGCGCGAGCGCAGGCCACGGCGCGAGATCGCCGTCACCGGACCATCATGTCCGCGCCCGGCAAGCGAGGCAATGACGTCGGCGGCGGTCAGGCCGTTGCCGATGACCAGCACCCGGTCGTGGGGACGGATGACGTCGAGCGCGCCCGGCTTCGTGGTGTCG
Organism: Rhizobium sp. M1; assembly: GCF_002531805.1. Lineage (NCBI taxonomy): Bacteria > Pseudomonadati > Pseudomonadota > Alphaproteobacteria > Hyphomicrobiales > Rhizobiaceae > Rhizobium > Rhizobium sp. M1. The sequence goes on from NZ_NWSW01000010.1 coordinate 114,672, forward strand.
GCGACGAAGCGGGGATGGGCGGCCAGAAGGGTTGTAAGCCGGCCGGGAGCGACCGGCGGCGGATGGCTGGTGGCGATCGCGACGATATCGGCTTCCGTCACGCCGCCTTTGTCGTCGCGGATCGACCAGCGTCCGGCCCGGCGCTCGACATGGGTCACGGCCGCGCGGCAATGGTGCACGCTGCCGTCGTCCAGGAACGATTTCAGCAGGGAGGCGACATAGTCGCCGAAGAGCCGACGCCGAGGAAAGATCTGGCCGTCGGAACGTCTTGCCTCGGGGTCGCAGGCGACGGCGTCGCGGGCGTCGATCCAGGTCTGGAATTCGCCCTGGTCGTCAGGCTGCAGGCTCATCTTGGCGGCCGGAACATTGATGCGATGGGCCGGGTCGTCCGTGTCATAGGCCAGGCCGCGACCGAGCTCGGCGCGCGGCTCGAAGACGACGATGACGGCGTGCGCGTCGTCCACCGCCCGGGCGAGATGATAGGCGACGCCCGCGCCGGAGACGCCACCGCCGATGATGGCGACGACGGGTGTTCCGGACGTCGGCAGAGGCTTGGGCTGCATGATGGCCGAGACCGTTGCTTCGATAGCTTGAGCATAGAAGCCGGACATTGCCCGCGCAATCCTCCGTTTGCGCTTGTCTATGTGTGCATATCAGCCCGATATCGTCGTCGAGAATTCGGGATTGCCGCGGATGGTGTTGCTGACCGTGCAGATTTCGTCTTCGGCGGCATGGACGATCTTGCTGCGTGTCTCCTCGTCGATATCGCCCTTGATCGAGAAGACGATGTTGAACTTCGCAACGCGTGAAAGCCCTTCCGTCGCCTTTTCGCCGGTGACGTCGGCAGCGATCTCGCTGATCCTGTCGAGAACGCCCATCTGGCTGGCGGCGATGCGGGCGCTGAGCACGAGGCAGGCAGAAAGCGAGGCATAGAGCAGATCGAGGGGGCTGAAGCCCGGCTGCGACGGCGCGGTGACGATATCGATCTCACCTCTCGTGGTGGAGGTGACATGCGGAAAACCGATGCGGCCGAGGGTGGCGGTGGCGCCGGTCGGACGGGGACGAGCCTTGAGATCAGCCATGAAGAAATCCTCTGACAACAACCTCGCAGAGATAGTGCGATCCGCATTCGCCCGCAACGGCGCCGGCGACGCTCGATCACGGAACCTTTCCATCCGTCATCAGTTGATTACACCGGAGCGAAATCAGCAACGAAGGTGCACCGTGATGCCGCATGTCCGCAAGATGGATCGTCAGGACCGGCGGATGGACGCCCGCGACCGGCTGATCGTAGCGCTTTATGCGCAGCTGAAGGCCGAGCGGGAAACACGCGAGACGCTGGAATGGGCGATCCGCAACGGCGCCATCTCGCAGGAGGTGCTGGAGGCGATTGCGGCCGATCCGGTTCCCGTCGTCACCAGCGAGGATATCGCTTCGCTCGAAAAGATCATCGCCCTCGATGAAAGGCGCAAACCAAATCGGAACTAGGCAATTCCAACCAAGCTGCGCAGCGGTCCTGAGGCCCGAATGCGCAAAAGAGGTCGAAGAAGAGGAGATCCGAAATGGCCGACATCACCTATCAGGTCGTCCCGCATGACAATGGCTGGGCCTACAAGCTCGGCGACACGCTGTCGGAGACCTATGCGACGGCCGACGAAGCGATCGTCCGCGCCAAGGACGCCGCGTCGCGCCAGAAGATCGGCGATGGCGACGCGCTGCTCGCCTACCCCTCACCCGACGGCGGCTGGGCATTCCAGGAGCTCGAAACCGACAAGAGCAGCAGTCGGCTCTGATTTGTCACGGAGGATGGAATGGCCGCGCGGGCAAGCTGGAAAGGTCATCTGAAGGTAGGCGACCTTGCTTGCGCCGTCGGGCTCTATACCGCGATTTCCTCCTCGGACCGCGTCTCCTTCAACATCATCAACCGCAGAACCGGCCATCGGGTGGAACGACAATTCGTCGACAGCGAGACCGGCAAGCCGGTGGAGCGGGACGATCAGGTCAAGGGCTACCGGATGGAGAATGGCGAATACATCGTCATCGAAGGCGACGAAATCGCCCAGATCATGCCGGAAAGCGACAAGGTGCTCAATATCAAGGCGTTCATCGCCTATGACGATATCGACAAGCTCTATTTCGACCGTCCCTATTACCTCGCGCCCGTCGACGAACATGATGAGGAAGCGCTGTCGCTGATCGTCCGCGGCATGCGCGACGGCAAGGTCGCAGCCCTCGCCGAAGCCGTGCTTTTCCGGCGCAACCGAACGCTGCTGATCCGGCCCCATGACGGCCACATCGTCGCGACCATGCTGAACTTCGACTACGAGGTGCGCTCGGCCGACACCGTCTTCAAGGACATTCCCGACATCAAGTTCGACAAGGAGATGCTCGAACTTGCCGGCCACATCATCGAAACCAAGCACGGCAGCTTCGACCCGAGCGCCTACGAGGATCGCTACGAAGCCGCTCTCGTCGAGCTGGTGAAGGCGAAGATCGAGGGCCGGGCGCCGCCGAAGAAGAAACCGGCGCCGGAACGCAAGGTCGTCGATCTGATGGAGGCGCTGCGCCAGAGCGCCGGGATGAGCGGCAAGGGTGGGGCGAAGAAGACACCGGCAAGGAAGAAGGTGCCGGCGCGCAGCGACAGCCAGAAGAAGGCAGGCTGAGATGGCTCTCCAAACCTATCAGGCGAAGCGCAATTTCAAGCTCACGCCGGAGCCGCGCGGGCGCAAGGGCCGCAGCAGCGGCAACAGTTTCGTCATCCAGAAGCACGACGCCACCAGGCTGCATTATGACTTCCGGCTGGAAATGGATGGGGTGCTGAAGAGCTGGGCGGTGACGAAGGGGCCGAGCCTCAATCCGGAGGACAAGCGGCTGGCCGTGCATGTCGAAGACCACCCGCTGTCCTATGGCGATTTCGAAGGCATCATCCCGAAGGGACAATATGGCGGCGGCACCGTCATCGTCTGGGATCGCGGGACCTGGACGCCGCTCGGCGATGTGCACAAGGCCTATCGCAAAGGCCATCTGGAATTCGAACTCGACGGCGAGAAGCTGAAGGGACGCTGGCACCTCGTGCGCATGCACGGCCGGCCGGAGGAGAAGCGCGAGAACTGGCTGCTGATCAAGGGGGATGACGCCGAGGCGCGCCATGACGGCGGCGACATTCTCGAGGAACGGCCGGAATCGGCCAAAACAGGCCGGCAGCTCGAAGAGGTGGCGGAAAATCCCGATGCGACCTGGAACTCCAAATCCGGAAACGGCAAGGCGGTTGCCGTCAAGAAGCCGGCGCAAAAGGCGAAGCCGTCAGTACCCCGAGAACGCAAATGGCCCAAGGGTGCGCACAAAAGCGCCATGCCCGATTTCATCGAACCGGCGCTTGCCAAGCTGAAACCGAAGCCGCCGGCGGGCGATCGCTGGATCCACGAGATCAAGTTTGACGGCTATCGGCTGCAGGCCAGGATCGAGAACGGCAAGGTCAGCATGCTGACCCGCAGCGGCCTCGACTGGACGGCGAAATTCGGCAGGGAGGTGCTTCAGGCCTTTGCCGCCCTGCCGGTGCGCTCGGCAGTGATCGATGGCGAGATCGTCGTCGAGCGCGATACCGGCGCCTCGGATTTCTCAGCGCTCCAGCGCGATCTGAGCGAGGGCCGCAACGATCGCTTCGTCTTCTATGCCTTCGACCTTCTCCATCTCGACGGCCACAGCCTGCTTGGTGTGACGCTCATCGATCGCAAGCAGCTGCTCGAAAGCCTGCTGCCCGGTGATAACGGCAAGCTGCGGTACAGCGCGCATTTCAACGAAAGCGGCGAGCTGGTGCTCGACCATGCCTGCCGGCTCAGCCTCGAAGGCGTGATCTCAAAGCACAGCGACAGCACATACACGTCGGGACGCAAGGGCGATTGGATCAAATCGAAATGCTCGCACCGGCAGGAATTCGTCATCGGCGGCTATGTACCGTCGACATCGATGAAGGATGCGATCGGCTCGCTGGCAATGGGCTATTACCAGGGTGACGAGCTCAAGCATGTCGGCCGCGTCGGTACCGGATATACGGTGGCAACCGCGCAGATGCTGTACGAGAAACTGTCACGGATGAGGCAGAACGAGAGCGCCTTCGACAACAAGCTCACCGCCGAGGAGCGGCGCGGGCTGATCTATGTCAAGCCGCAGCTGGTCGGCGAAGTCGAGTTCCGCGCCTGGTCGGCCGACGGCAATTTGCGCCATGCCGCCTTTCGCGGCCTGCGTGAAGACAAGCCCGCCAAGGATGTGACCCGCGAGACGGAAAAGACCGCGGCCCGTCCCCTGCCGAAATCGGCGGTGGCGCTCACCCATCCCGACCGCATCTACTGGCCGGACGAGGGTGTTACCAAGGAGGGACTGGCGGATTATTATGCCCAGGTCTGGCGCTTCATGGCGCCTTATGTCGTCAACCGCCCCTTGGCGCTGTTGCGCCTGCCGGACGGGATCAATGGCCGGCAGCGGTTTTTCCAGAAACACGCCTGGAAGGGCATGAACCCGCATATCGAGCAGATCATCGATCCGAAGGACAAGCAGGGCGAGAAGCTGCTGCGGATCACCGATTTCGATGGCGTCGTGGCGCTGGTGCAGTCGGCGGTCCTTGAAATCCACCCGTGGGGCGCGACGACCGACAATTGGGAAAAACCCGACATGATCACCATGGACCTCGATCCGGGCGAGGAGGTGGCGTGGGAGAATGTGATAGCCGCGGCTTACGAATTGAAGGCGCGGCTGGAAGCCGAAGGTCTCGCCGCCTTCGTCAAGACCTCAGGCGGCAAGGGGCTGCATGTGGTGACGCCGCTGACGCCGAAAGCCGGCTGGGTGCAGGTCAAGGCTTTTGCCAAATGGCTGGCCGACAGCATGTCGGCCGACGATCCCGACCGTTATCTGGCGACGGCGACGAAGGCCAAACGCAAGGGGAGGATCTTCATCGATTATTTGCGCAACGGCCGCGGCAATACGGCGGTTGCGGCCTATTCGACGCGGGCAAGACCGGGCGCGGCGGTCTCGATGCCGCTGGAATGGAGCGAGCTGACCGCCGACATCGGGCCGGCCTATTTTACCGTTGACAATACGCCGACGCGGCTCGACGCCCTGCCCAGAGATCCCTGGGATGGATTTTTCGCGGCGGCGAAACCGCTGGAAAAGAGGAAACGATAGCAATTACCGCGGCTTCCCGCCGCCTTCCGCCAGGCTCTTCTTCAGCGCGTCCATGATGTTGATGACGTTGCCGGTCGATTTCACCGGCGGCGGTTTTTTGGCGGGGGCGGCCTGCTTCAAGCTCTTCTGCTTGCCGCGGATCATCGACTTCAGGCGTTTCTGGATCGGGTCCTGCACCATGGTCGGGCTCCAATCCTTGGTCTCTTCCTTCACCAGCTGCTTCATCAGCGTCAAAAGCTTGCTGTCGATCTTTGCCTTGTCGTCGATCTCGGCCAAGGGTTCGCGCACCTCGTCGCCATAACGCAGGGTCCAGAGAATGATGCCCTTGCCTTGCGGCTCCAGCAGCACGGCGCGCTCGCGGCGATAAAGCACCAGACGGGCAATGCCGACGACATCGTTCGCCTTCATCGCCTCGCGGATGACGCAGAAGGCTTCGACGCCGACCTTGTCCTCGGGCGCCAGGAAATGCGGCTTGTCGTACCAGATCCAGTCGATCGAGCCGCGCGGCACGAAACTGTCGATATCGATGGTGCGGGTGCTTTCCAGCCCGACCTCCTCGATCTCCTCGTCTTCGAGGAGAACATAGTCGTCCTCGCCGCGCGGATAGCCCTTTACCTGGTCCCTGTCGGCCACCGGCTTGTGGGTCACGCTGTCGACATAGCGGCTTTCGACACGGTTCTTCGTCTGGCGATTGAGGACGTGGAACCGCACCTTGTTGCTCTCGGTCGTCGCCGGCGTCAGCGAAACGGAAGCGGTGACGAGCGAGAGCTTGAGATAACCTTTCCAGAATGTCTGGCGTGCCATGGCTGTCCCGTCTCCCGATACGGTGGGGCATGGCAATCAACGGCAAAGCCGGCCTTTGGTTCCGGGCCGGGCGTGATCGGCGGCGGTGGGGCGCTCAGATCGTGAGATACCGCTTCTGCCAGGGGAGCATTTTCTCCTGCCATGCGCGCGGCGTGAATTCGTCATAGGCGGTCTCGGCGATCGCCAGCATCCAGTTGCGACCCTTGCGGGCGAGCAGCACGCAGGACAATTCCATGCCGGGCTCGACGGCAATGGAAGGCCGGTTGGCGCCTGGGATATCCACGCCCTTGTCACGCCACTGGATCACGATTTCATCGGGCTCGGATGTCCATTCACCCGAGGCGACGGAGGCTTTTCCATCGGCATTGAAGCGAAGCGGCGGCGGCGTAACGTTCAGGAAGCTGCCGTCATTGTGATAATTGCCATCAATCTGACCGGCGGTGGCTTCGCCCGTTCCTTTCAAGAGGACGTCCTGCCGGCACCGCATGAATATGTTGCGCCGGAGGCTGCCCGACCACGGACGATTGGCGAAGAAGGCGACGTCGCATGCGCTGATGACGTTGTCGTGGATATCGATGTCCTTGCGGAATGCCCGCTCCTGGTCGGAAAAGCCGCTCAGGCTGATGCCGCGATTGTTGTTCTCGATCCAGTTGTCATAGAGGTGATGGCCGGCACGATCGACCTTGTCGCCGATGCCGTAGCCGAAGGAATAGTCGTTCATCCTGCCGTCACGCATGATGTTGCTGCGCACCACGGCATCGTCGCCGATCGACGAAAAGGAGAAATTCTTGCCGCCGATGAAGTTGTATTCGACGCGGTATCTCCGGGTTTTATCACAGACCAGCGCGCCCTTGTTCGACGCGCTTGTCGGCGACTGCAGGAAGAGGTTGCCGCGGATCACGATATCGGAGCTGATATTGTCGTCGCTGTTTTGATAGGCGAACTGGCAGCAGTCGGCGCCGTCGCCCGGTGCGGCGCCCATGCGGTTGTTTTCCAGAAGCACGTTCGACGTCTTCGTCAGATAGATGCCGTCGCCCCTGACATTTTCCGTTGCGCAGCGCCTGACGACGAGGTTCTTGCCGTTGTGAAACTTGAAGCCGCGCGGCGAGTTCTTGACGACGACGTCTTCGACCACCGTATCGGAAAACACCTGATAGGCGACGCCGATATCCTCGGCACCGTCGATGACCTGCGCCCGCGTGGAGACGCCATGAGATTTCTTTCGCAGGATTGCGGGCATCGGATCTCCATCGGCGCGATTACCTGGGCACTGCGCTTCTTCTCAGAGGCGCAAGGATGCGGTAGCGCATTGAGCTGCTGCATGGCTTATCCTTAAATCAATTCCGATTTAAGAAACACGCAGTCGCGCCGAATTAATGCAGGGCATGTGGCAGGAGTTTGACGGCCTGCTTCACTTCGCAGGCCGTCATGCGATCTCAAGAGCATGACGCCGAAAAATGTGAGCGGTTTTCGGATGACATCATGCTCTAACTCTTTAATTTAGAACAGGATTCAGATTTTAGGCCGACCGGGCCTAAAATCATCCTGTTCTAAGGCCAAAGTCTTCCAATCGGTCACCGGGTCTCGAGTATCCGCATCAGCCGGCCGCGATAGCTATCAAGGATAACCGCAAGCACGATGACGGCGCCGATGACGATCGGCTTGATGTTGTCGTCGGCGCCGAGCAGCTGCAGCCCCGTCGACAGCACCTGCAGAATGCAGGCGCCGACCAGCGTTCCGACGATCGAACCCTTGCCGCCCGAGAGGCTGGTTCCGCCGATGATGACCGCGGCGATCGCATTCAGTTCATAACCGATGCCGGCAACCGGGCTGCCGACGTTGAGGCGCAGCAGATAGACCATGGCGGCAATGCCGGCGGTGAGGCCGGAGATGGTGAACACCGCGATCTTGTAGCGTTTCGGCTCGTGTCCCGACAGCCGCACGGCCTCTTCATTGGTGCCGATCGCGAAGACGAAGCGCCCGAAGACCGTGTAACGTAAGACGAACCAGCCGACGAGGACGACGACGATCGCAATCAGAAAGATCGACGGGAAGATGCCCCAGAAGATCAGATTGCCGAAATCGACGAAGGGCTGCGGCAGGCCGGTGATGGTGGAGTTGTCGCTGACGACGCGTGCCAGGCCGCTTGCCACATTCAACATGCCGAGCGTGACGATGAAGGACGGAAGCTTCCACTTTTCACAGACCCAACCGTTGATGGCGCCAAGGATCGCGCCGGTGCCCATCGAGGCGAGCGAGGCCAGCACGATCGCCTGCCAGGGGGAGAGCCTGGGGTCGATCATGATCGTCGCGCCGATGACGGTGCAAAGAGCGAGCAGCGAACCGACCGAAAGATCGATGCCGCCGACCAGGATGACGTAGGTCATGCCCGAGGCGAGCACGGTGTTGATGGCGATCTGCACGAAGATCTTCAGGAAATTCTCCGGCGTGGCGAAATAGGGCGCTGTCGCCGAGAAGAATATGAGGATCAGGACGAGGGCGATGGCAACGCCTGCCTCCTTCATCGAGATCCGAATGAGCTTGTCCCAGAAGCCCGTCTCTTTCGCTTCGATCTTGGTTTCAATGTTGCCGGACACGACTGTACTCCTTGTAAGCGAGTGAGAGGATCCTGCTCTCTTCGAATTGATCCCGCGCTATTTCGCCGGCGATCTTGCCGTCCGACAGGACGATGATGCGATGGCAGATGCCGATGAGCTCCGGCAGATCCGAGGAGACGACCAGAACGCCCTTTCCTTCGGCGGCGAACTTCCACAGAAGTTCATAGATTTCCGCCTTGGCGCCGACGTCGATGCCGCGGGTCGGCTCATCGAAAATCAGCACCTTGGGACCGCGGAACAGCCATTTGGCAATCACGACCTTTTGCTGATTGCCGCCCGAAAACGTCCTGACCATCTGATGGATCGACGGGGTTTTTATGCGCAGCTCGCGCACGAGGCGCTGCGTGTGCTCGTTCTCCGCCCTTCGGCTGATCAGCCCCTTGCGGGAGATCTTGCCGAGATCGGTCACCGTGGCGTTTTCCGCGCAGCTCATGTCGAGCATCAGGCCCTGCAGCTTGCGGTCTTCCGTCGCCAGGCACAGGCCGGCGGCAACCGCGTCTTTGGGCGAATTGATCGCAACCGGCTCGCCGTCAACGCGAATTTCGCCGCCGGCTTTGGCGTCGGCGCCGAATATGGCGCGCACCGCTTCCGTCCGGCCGCTGCCGACAAGGCCCGCAATGCCGACGATTTCTCCCTTGGCGACGGAAAACGACAGTTCCGGGCTGTTGCGCGTGACCTTCAGGGCGGAGACGCCAAGCGCTTCGCCGAACACGGCGCTGTCGCTGCGAAAGACGCCATGATCCGAAAGCGTTCGTCCGACCATCAGCTCGACGATGTCGGGGATCGCCAATCCGGACAGCGGTCGGGTGATGACATGCTGGCCGTCGCGCAGCACCGTGACATCGTCTCCGACTTCGAAAATCTCCTCGAGCCTGTGGGATATGTAAAGCGTCGTGACGCCGCGCGCTTTCAGCCGCTTCAGAATTTCGAACAGCCGGTCGACTTCCTTGGAGGTCAGGGTCGCGGTCGGCTCGTCGAGCACGAGCAGCTTGCTTTCGTAGCAGAGCGCCTTGGCAATCTCGAGCAGCTGCAGTTGCGCGACGCTGAGGCGGCTGGCGAGCGTCGTCGGCGCCACATCGAGGCCGACTTCCGCCAAAAGTTCCGCCGCCCGCCTGTTCATCTGCCTGTAATCCACCAGGCCGTATCGGCGCGGGAGATGTTCGAAAAGCAGATTTTCGGCGACGGTGAGATTGGAAAGGGGATGGAGCTCCTGGTGGATGACGCGGATGCCGGCCTTGAAGGCCTCCAGCGGTGAGCCCGGATGATAGGGCTTGCCGTCAAACGATATGTGGCCGTCATCCGGCTTGAAGACGCCGCCCAGCAGGTTGATCAGGGTCGATTTACCCGCGCCGTTCTCGCCGAGCAGGATGTGGCCCTTGCCGCGGCCGATCCGCATGGAAACATTCCTGAGCGCGACGACGCCCGGGAAGCGTTTGCCGATCCCATCCAGCTTCAAGATGTAGTCGTCTGCTGCGTCTGACACGTCCACCTCGTGCATGATCTGTTTGAAATTCGAGATGGCCACCCTCCGCACAAGACGCAAATCGGGTGGCAGCGGTCAGCGCCGGCTTGGCAGCCGACGCTTCCTGTGGCCTTCAATCGGCAACCCGATTATTTGAGGTCGCCGGCAGTGACGAGCTTGATGTCGGTCTTGACCCAGCCGGTGAATTTTTCGCCGGCAAGTTCACGCATGCCATAGTCGATGCCCATGACCGCCATCTGCGCGCCATACTGTTCGACGGTGGCAAGCATCTTGCCATCCTTGATCAGCGGCTGCACCGGCGGGATGTTGTCGAAGCCGACGACCTTGATCTTGCCGGCCTGGCCGGTTGCATCGAGAGCCTTGACGACGCCAAGGGCCATGGAGTCGTTGGCGGCCATCACACCCTGAATATCCTTATACTTCGTCAGGAAATTGGTCATGACGGTGTTGGCTTCTTCCGTCTCCCAATGGGCGGTCTTGCTGTCGAGCAGCTCAAGCTTGCCCGACTTGACGGAGTCCATGAAGCCTTCCTTGCGCTCCTTGGCGTTGTCGGCCTCGGGATTGCCCTCGAGGATGACAACCTTCGCGCCCGGGCCCAGATCCTTGGCCAGCGCGTCGCCGGCAAGCTTGGCGCCTTCCTGATTGTCAGGGCCGAAGAAGGCCAGGTCGATACCGGCCGCCTTCTTGGCATCGGCGTCGAGCGGTACGTCGATGTTGATGACCTTGACGCCGGCCTTTACGGCCTTGGCAAGCGGCGTTGCCATCGCCTTCGAATCGGCCGGGGCAACGACGATGATGTCGTATTTCTGCGTCACGAAGTTTTCGACGGCATCGACCTGGGCGGCGAAATCACGCTCGTCCTTCATGCCGACGGCCTTGAAGTCGAACTTGTCCTTGTTCTCAGCCGCATACTTATCGGCGCCCGCCTTCATCTGCTTGAAGAACTCATTGGACAGAGACTTCATGATCAGGCCGACCTTGGGCTTGTCGGCCGCAAACGCGGGCGACACGCCGCAGGACAGGGCGAGCACCAGGGTGCCGGCAAGTCCAAGCTTCAATGCCGCACGGCGCGGCGCACTCATCAGGACGGAATCACGCTTTGTAGAATGGGACATTTCTCTCCTCCGAACGGTTCCGGGCCTATCCTCACCTGAGTGCCTTCGCGGATGAACCGTTTCCAACATCAATTGGGTAACAATGCTGGAAACGATTGTCAAGGCACCGGAAATCGGAGGGAAGCGGCGAAAATCAGACTGATCCCCGCCCTTTGCAGGCTGCAGCGATGAACCGTTTCCATTGAATGCGACCCATCCCCATGCTATGGAAATGTCATCACGTTTGACGAAGGCGCTGGAGACCATTAGCTGAAAGCTCGTTCGGGCGCCTTCGGGCGTCCCGAAAATGAAGATGAAGGGACATGTTCTTCCATTATGCCAAAGGTCGGAATTCGAGACGTTGCCAAGCTTGCCGGTGTTTCCACCGGAACCGTCTCACGGGTCTTGAATGACCATCCTTCGGTGACGGATGAGCTCAGGGCACGCGTCAGACGCATCATCGACGACCTCGGCTATATGCCCGACCCGTCGGCGCGAAGCATGCGCAGCAAGGTCAGCCGCCTGATCGGCATCGTCATCCCGGATCTGACCAATCCGTTCTTCTCCGAACTCGTACAGTCGGCCGAACAGGCGGCGGCAAGTCATGGCTACAACATCATCGTCATGACGTCGTTTGACGATGCGGCCAAGGAGGCCGACCGCATCGGGCAGCTGACAAGCCGGAAGGTGGACGGGATCATCCTCGTTCCCAGCAATAATTTCCATACGCTCAAGCTGCCGAAGACCCTGCCTATCGTCGTCGTCGACCGCCTGATGCCGGGATATTCCGGCATCGCCTCCGATCACCGCAACGGGGTGCGGCTCGGCGTCGAGCATCTCTTGAAGCTCGGCCATCGCCGCATCGGCTTCATTTCGGGCCCCCGACATTCCGTGCCTGCCAATGATCGCCTCAAGGGTTACCTTGATGCGATGGGCAAGCCCGACGACGACGGAGAAATTCAAGCCTCGCCGCTGATCGCCGAGGCGGCCTTCGACTATGAAAGCGGCAGGTCCGCGGGAAATTATCTGCTGGCGCGGGCGCGCAGCGAACGCCCGACCGCCATCTTTGCAAGCTCGGATCAGCAGGCGATCGGCTGCATGAGAGCGGCGCATGATCTGGGAATTCCGGTACCCGCAGCCCTTTCCATCGTGGGGTTCGACGGCATTCCGCTGTCGAGCATGACGACGCCGCGGCTGACGACCGTCAAACAGCCGATTCAGAAGATCGCCGCAGCGGCGGTCGCGGTTCTGTTGAACAAGCAACCGACGCCCGGCATCGGCCATCCCATCTTGCTCGACTGCGAACTTGCGGAAGGGGAGACGACCGCATCCCCGCAACCCGACTGAACAGGTCGGCTGCCAGGCGCTCTTCCGGCTTTCACCAATCATAGACTCCGCTCGCACAGTCCAGGCCCAAGCCACGGGCTGCGCCTGTCGAAACGCATCCACCTTCCTCTGCCGCGACGCTGATCTGTGACCAAAAGCAAATCCATTTGACGGATATCCTACAAGTGGATATGTCTTAACGATCATCATTGCAGACCAATGGGAATGGCATGTCGCTGAAATCCATGAAGCCCCTCGCCCGCGCGCCTCTTCTCCACGTGTCCGTGCAGGAAAGCCTGCGGGCCTATATCAGCGACAACGGATTGAAGCCCGGCACGATGCTTCCGGCCGAATCCGACCTGGCGAACCAGCTCGGCGTCAGCCGCAATTCCCTGCGTGAGGGCATCAAGGCACTGGAATCCGTGGGTGTGCTGGAATCGCGCCGCGGCATCGGCATCTTCGTCAAAGCCTTCTCATTCGAACCGCTGCTCGACAATCTCGCCTATGGCCTCGGCGGCGCCTTGCGCCAGATCGAGGAAGTGATCGAGATCCGCCGGACCCTGGAAGTCGGCCTGATCGGCAAGACGGTAGAGATGATCGGCGACGACGATATCGCCGAGCTGCGCGCCACGGTGGAGCGCATGCGGATCCATGCCGAGCATGGTCAATCCTTTGCCGACGAAGACCAGCTTTTTCATACCCTGCTGTTCCGCTGCCAGAACAACGAGACCCTTGCCCGGCTGATCGATGTGTTCTGGCTCGCCTTCTACAAGGCCTCCGATTTCGTCAATCTCGACAATGTCGATCCCGTCGCGACCTGGAGGGATCACGCGGCGATCGTCGATGCCATCGAGGCGAAGGACGTCGCGCAAGCGCAGAACCGCCTGGACCGTCATTACGACGGCATCTCCCGGGTGATCGCCGCCAATAAGAAAAGTGCCAATGTGGGAGGAGCACAATGAGAGGACTGTTCAGATTATCATCCGCCATCGCGCTTGCTGCGATGATGGCGACGACCGCCATTCCGGCCTTCACCGGCCCGGCGCAGGCCGCCACGCTGTCGGGCGGCTTCGATGTCGGGCCCGGCGGTTTCCAGGGCAATTTCAACCCGCTCGCCGCGACGGGCGGCTTCACCTGGCTCAGCGTCTATTTCGAGCCGCTGGTGACCTATGACGAAAAGCTCGAGAAAGTCGTCGGCCAGCTCGCCTCGTCCTATGAGGTCAGCCCCGACCAGATGACCTACACGTTCAAGCTCGCCGATGCGAAATGGCATGACGGCAAGCCCTTCACCGCAAAGGATGCCAAGTTCACCATCGAGCTTGCCAAGAACGCCAAGACCGGCTCGGTTCTCGCGGCTCGCCTGAACGCCGTTTCCTCGGCCGAGGCCAAGGACGACAAGACGCTGGTCATCAAACTGTCGGCCCCGTCGGCAAGCCTGATGGACACGCTGACGAAGGTGATGATGCTGCCGGAGCACGCGCTGTCGCAGATCCCGGCGGACCAGCTCGCCAAGAACACATGGTGGTCCACCGCGCCGATCGGCACCGGACCGTTCAAGTTCACCAAATACGTCACCGATCAATATGTCGAACTTGCCGCCAACACCGACTACCGGGGCGGCAAGCCGGCGCTGGAAAAGATCATCAACCGCTATTTCGCCAATCCGGCTGCGGCGATTGCCGCACTGCGCGCCGGCGAGATCCAGTTCACCTATGTCGATTCGAACGACTTGACCGCCTTCAACAACAACAAGGATTTCCGCGTCATCGAAGGCAATTCCTTCGTCGTCAACTATCTCGGCTTCAACCACGACTCGCCGATCTGGAAGGATGTCCGGATCCGTCAGGCGGTGATGTATGCGATCAATCGCGATGCAATCATCCAGAGCCTTTACGGCGGCGCCGCCAAACCGGCAAACTGCGCCTATATCGCCGACCAGGTGGTGCCGAAGGGCATCGAAACCTATGCCTACGATCCGGAAAAGGCCAAGCAGTTGCTGAAGGAAGCCGGCTGGGATCAGATCAACGGCGACAAGCCGATAACGCTTCTGACCTATTACACGACGCCGCTTGCCGCCAATGTCATGGCTGCGGTCCAGGCAATGCTCGCCCAGGTCGGCATCAACGTCACGCCGCGCGCCGTCGACACCCCGACCTATAACAGCATCGTGCTCAACCCGACGCCCGACGTCGCGCAATTCCAGATGGTTTATGCCGGCCTGCAGAACGGCCCTGACCCGGGCAGCATCAATGTCGGCCTCAACGAAAAGCAGATCCCGCCGGCCGGCCCGAACGTCGCCCGCGTGCGCATGCCGGTGCTGACCGCCGCTCTCGACGCAGCGCTTAGCGAGACGGATGCCGCAAAGCGCGAGGCCCGCTACCAGGAGGTCTGCAAGGTGATGAACAAGGAACTGCCCTGGGGTCCGCTCTGGGTGGCGAAACGTTATGGCGTCGCCTCCTCCAAACTGAAGGACTTCGTCTGGACGCCGGCCCCCGGCGGCGGCCCTTACCAGGCGCATCCGGAAAAATGGGCGATCGCCGAATAGGGCGTAATGCATCCTGAAAAGCAAAGGGCGGCCAGGTCGGCGAACCTGTCCGTCCGCACAGGAACGGGTTTTTCATGCTGAGATACAGTCTCCGGCGCCTGCTGATCGGCGTGGGCATGCTGCTTGCCTTGAGCGTGCTGATCTTCGTCATGCTGCGGCTTACCCCCGGCGATCCGATCGACGCCTATATCGATCCCAATGTGCCGATGTCATCGTCGGATCTTGCGGAACTGCGCGTCACACTCGGCCTCGATCAGCCGCTGCCGCTGCAGTATGTCGCCTGGCTGGGGCAAGCGCTGACGGGAAATCTCGGCTATTCGATCAAACGGCCCGACCAGCCGGTGCTCGGTCTCGTGCTCTCGCGTGTCGGGCCGACGGTCCTCTTGATGGGATCGGCGATCGCGATCGCGATCATCGCCGGCATCGCGACCGGCATCGTCAGCGCTGTTCGCCGCAATTCGATCGCCGACCTGTCCTTGTCGGTCTTTGCCGTCACCGGCATTTCCAGTCCGCCCTTTCTGAGCGCCCTGGTCGGCCTCTATCTGTTTTCGGTCTATTTCCGCTGGATGCCCTCCGGCGGCATGCTGACGCCCGGCCGCGAATTTTCCGTCGCCGACCTCCTCCATCACCTCATCCTGCCCGCGACATTGCTGGCCGTGGCGCAGACAGCGCTGATCATGCGCTACATGCGCGCTTCCATGCTCGAGGTCCTGAACCAGGACTATGTGCGCACGGCGCGCGCCAAGGGCGTCTTCGAATTCTGGGTCATTACCAAGCATGCGTTGCGCAATGCGCTGCTTCCCGTCATCACCCTGATCGGCTCGACGATCGGCCTTGCGATCGGCGGCGCGATTTTCATCGAAAGCGTCTTCAACTGGCCCGGCATGGGCCTGCTGATGGTCGATGCGGTGGAAGGCCGCGACTATCCTGTTATCATGGGTTCGACGCTCGTGATCGGCGCCTGCGTCATCGCCGTCAACCTTCTGACCGATCTCGCCTATGCGCTGGTCGATCCGCGGATCAAGGTGGGCTGAGCGATGCCGGCACGAAACCCTGCCCGCAGTCCGGGCCCGATCGCACGCTCCCTGCATCGCTTCCTGCTCAACCGGGCCGCCTTCGCCGGCCTGTGCATGATCACGCTGGTGATCGTGGCGATCCTTTCCTATCCGTTGTGGTGGAGCTTCAAACCCAACGACATCGATCTGCTGGCGATGAATGCGCAGCCGGGACCGAGACACTGGTTCGGCACCGACGGCGTCGGCCGCGACATCTTTGCCCGGGTCATGGATGGCGGCCGGATCTCGCTTTTGGTGGCCCTCACCTCGACCGTCATTTCCGCCGTCATCGGTTTCATGGTCGGCGCGGTCTCGGCGCTTGCGGGCCGCTTTGCGGATGCCGTCACCATGCGTTTCGTCGATCTTGTCATGACGCTGCCGCCGGTCATCTTTCTGCTGGTGCTCGCCTCGATCGCCGGCACCGGCATCTGGCCGACGGTCTTCGTCATCTCGCTGCTCTCCTGGCCGCTGCTGGCGCGCATGGTGCGCGCGCGGCTGCTGGAACTTCGCGAGCGTGACTTCGTGACGGCGGCAAGGGGCATGGGAGCGGGTCTGCCGCACCTGCTCTTCCGTCACGGCCTGCCGAACTCGATCGACATCCTGGTCGTCTTCGCGACGCTGCAGATCGCCAATGCCATCCTGCTCGAGGCCGGCCTTTCCTTCCTCGGACTCGGCATTGCGCCGCCGGCGGCAAGCTGGGGCAACATGCTGAATGCCGCCCGCTCCACTGCCGTGCTCGAACAATATCCCTGGCAGTGGCTGTTTCCCGGCGGCTTTCTGGTGCTTGCCGTCCTTGCAATCAACTTCATTGGCGATGGTCTTCGCGATGCCTTCGACCCTCGCGCCGAATTAAACTGACGATCGAAAGAAAGCGAATATGAGCAAATTCAAGGGTGTCGTTCCCCCCGTCGTAACCCCGCTGAACAAGGATTACACCGTCGATTACCCGTCCTACACGCGGGTGCTGGAAAACCTGATCGAGGCGGGATGCCATGGCCTTTTCGTGCTCGGCTCGACCAGCGAGGTGATCTTCCACGACGAGCAAACCCGGCAGGAGATCATCGAACATTCGGCCAAGGTCATCAACGGCCGCGTGCCGCTGATCGTCGGCGTCATCGATCCGACGACCGACCGGGTCATCAACCATGCCAGGATCGCCAGATCGGCCGGCGCCGACGCGGTGGTCGTCACGGCGCCGTTCTATACGGTGACCAGCCAGGCCGAGACCATCGATCACTTCCGCTATATCCGCGATGCCGTCGACGTGCCGCTGATCGCCTATGACATTCCCGTCTGCGTGCATGTGAAACTGCAGCGCCAGACCAGCGTGACGCTGGCGAAGGAGGGAACCATCATCGGCATCAAGGACTCGAGCGGCGACGACGGCAATTTCCGTTACCTGCTGCTCGATCTTGCCGACAACAAGGACGTCTTCCTGATGACCGGCTCCGAAATCGTCGTCGACACGGCGCTGCAGATGGGCGCCCATGGCGTCGTGCCCGGCATCGCCAATGTCGATCCGCACGGTTACGTCAGGCTCTGGAATGCCGCTCAGCGCGGCGACTGGGTCGCGGCCCGCAAGGAACAGGAGCGGCTCTGCCGGCTCTTCGAAATCGTCTGGGTCGGAGCGAGCCGGGTCAGCGGCGGCGCTGCCGGCATCGGTGCCTTCAAGGCGGCGATGAAGAGCCTCGGCATCATCGATACAGCGCTGATGCCGCGCCCGCGTGCGGCCCTCAACGAGGCCGAAACTGCAAGGATCGACCAAATCCTGCGCGCCACCGGCCTGCTTGCCTGATGGACACAATGCAGAAGACCGCCGACACCATTCTCGACATCAAGGGGCTGCGGACCGTCTTCCGCATCCGCTCGGGCGAGGTGACGGCGGTCAACGGCATCGATCTGAGCGTGGCTGCCGGCGAGACGCTGGCGCTCGTCGGCGAGTCCGGCTCGGGCAAATCGGTCACCAGCCTTTCGGTCATGCGGCTGCTGACCCGCAATATCGGTGCGATCGCGGCCGGCAGCATCGATCTGAAGCGCAAGGATGGTACCGTCAGCAACCTTGTCTCGCTCCCCGAGCAGGAAATGCGCGCCATTCGCGGCAATGATATCGGCATGGTCTTCCAGGAGCCGATGTCGAGCCTCAACCCGGTCTACACCATCGGCGACCAGATCTCGGAGCCGATCCGCATTCATCGCCGAGCGAACCGGAAGGCCGCCATGGATGCGGCCGTCGCGCTTCTCGACAGCGTCGGCATTCCCGATGCCAGGCGCCGTGCCGGTCAATATCCGCACGAATTATCCGGCGGCATGCGCCAGCGCGCCACGATCGCCATGGCCCTTGCCTGCGACCCGACGCTGCTGATCGCCGACGAGCCGACGACGGCGCTCGACGTCACCATCCAGGCGCAGGTTCTGGCCCTGCTGCAGAGGCTGCAGCGTGAACGCGGCATGGCCATGCTCTTCGTCACCCATAATCTCGGCGTCGTCGCCGAAATCGCGCATCGGGTGGCGGTCATGTATGCCGGCCGGATCGTCGAGACGGGGCCTGTGGCCGAGGTTTTCCGCAATCCGCGACATCCCTATACGATCGGCCTGCTGGCCTCGATGCCGAAACTCGGTGATGCGAGCCGGATGAAGCAGGCGGGCGAAAGGCTGGCGGCCATTCCGGGCGTCGTGCCGAGCCTGATGAACATGCCGGCCGGCTGCGCTTTCCAGCCGCGCTGTCAATTTGCCGTCGACGCCTGTCGCGCGGCCGTGCCGCCGCTGGCCGATGTCAATCCGCGGCACAAGAGCCGCTGCATTCGCTGGCAGGAGATCAGATGAGCGAGCCCTTTCTCTCGGTCCGCGACCTCGGAAAAGATTATACGTCCCGCGGCGCCAGGCTGACGATCCTGCGGGCCATTTCCTTCGATATCGGCAAGGGCGAGGTGGTCGGGCTGGTCGGCGAATCCGGCAGCGGCAAGACCACGATCGGACGATCGGTGCTGCGCCTCATCGAACCCTCCGCCGGCAGCGTCCGCTTCGACGGCGCCGAACTCACCAGCCTGTCTTCATCGGCAATGCGGCGCCTGCGGCCGCGGATGCAATATATTTTTCAGGACCCGTTCGCGAGCCTTTCGCCGCGTATGACGATCGGCGAAATTCTGACCGAGGGACTGAAGATCCAGGGCCTTGGCACGGCAAAAGAGAGACTGGAACGCGCCCGCGCCGCGCTCGAACAGGTCGATCTTCCCATGGACGCCGTCAATCGTTACGCTCACGAGTTCTCGGGCGGCCAGCGGCAGCGGATCGGCATCGCCCGGGCGCTGACGCTCGCGCCGGAATTCATCGTCGCCGACGAGCCGGTCTCCGCACTCGATGTCTCGATCCAGGCGCAGGTGATCAATCTTCTGCGTGACCTGCAGCAGCGACTTGGCCTGACCATGCTGTTCATCAGTCACGATCTCGCCGTGGTCGAATATATCTGCGACCGGGTGATCGTCCTCTATCTCGGCCGGATCATGGAAATCGCGCCAAGCGCTGCGCTTTATGCCAGGCCGCTGCATCCCTACACCCGAGCGCTGCTCTCGGCGATCCCCTCGCCCGATCCCGATGCGCCGCGCGACCGCCAGATCCTGAAGGGCGATATTCCGAGCCCGGCCGATCCGCCGAGCGGTTGCGTCTTTCGCACGCGCTGTCCGAAGGCGCTATCGGCCTGCGGCGAGACCGTGCCGGCGCTGCGCGAAATGAAGCCGGGGCATTTCAAGGCCTGCATCCGCGATGACCTCGACTGAAGGAAGTGAGATGAGCATGACAACCCGCCGCCATCCTATCGAGGGCAACTGGGCAAGCCTGCTCCTGCCGATCGCTGAGGACGACAGCATCGATTTCGAAAAGCTCGGCGAGGAAATCGACATACTGATCGCCGCCAAGGTCGACGGCATCTATTCGAATGGCACGGCGGGTGAATTTCACAACCAGACGGAAGCGGAGTACGAGCGAATTCAGGAGATGCTGGCGTCGCGTTGCCGGGCCGCTGCAATGCCCTTCGTTATCGGCGCCTGCCAGCCCGATCCGATCATCATGCTCGATCGCCTGCGCCGCGCCAGTGCACATAAGCCATTGGCAATCCAGGTGATCCTGCCCGACTGGTGGCCGCTCACCAATCTCGAAGCCGTCGACTTCCTGCACCGGGCGTCGGAGGCCGCCGACGGGATCCCGCTCGTCCTATACAATCCGCCGCATGCGAAACGTGTCCTGTCGCCAGCCGAGCTCAGCGACGTTTGCGGCCCCTGCCCGTCGGTGGTCGGGATGAAGATCGCCGATGGCGACGATGCCTGGTATGCACAGGCGCGCACATATCTCAGCGAATTTTCCCTGTTCATTCCCGGCCATCATCTCGCCACCGGCATCAAACGCGGCGTTGCTGCCGGCGCCTTTTCCAACGTCGCCTGTCTCAGTCCCCATGGTGCCCAAGCCTGGACAGAGCTGATGCACGCCGACATCGACGCCGCGTTGGAGATCCAAGGCCGCATCCGCGCCTTTATGGACAGCCACGTCGTCCCGTTTCGACGTGACCACGGTTATTCCAATGCAGCGCTCGACAAATTGCTCGCGGCGATCGGCAACTGGGGTCCCGTCAGCACCAGGCTGCGTTGGCCTTACCGCTTTATCGGCGAGCAGGAAGCGAAAGGTCTGCGCGATCGGGCCCGCGCGATGATCCCGGAACTTTTCGCTCAGTAGAGAGAGCGGCCTGGCCCGATCAAGGTGAAGTGCTTCCACAAAACCGAGCCTTGCGTCGGCCTTTCGCGACAGGCATCATGAAGGGATGCGGGCGATCACCTTGATCTCGAAATCGAAGCCTGCCAGCCAATTCACGCCGATCGCGGTCCAGTTCGGATAGGGCGGCTTGCTGAAAATCTTCTGCTTGGCGGCCATGATCACTTCGAACTGGTTTTCGGGGTCGGTGTGGAACGTCGTCACATCAACCAGATCCTCAAACGTGCAACCCGCGGCGTCCAGCGTCGCCTTCAGGTTTTCGAACGCCAGCTCGACCTGGCGTTCGAAGTCGGGCTCCGGCGTGCCATCGGAACGGCTGCCGACCTGACCGGAGACGAACAGAAGATCGCCGGATCGGATGGCGGCGGAATAGCCGTGTTGCTCGTAAAGCGCATGCCGGTTTGCGGGAAAGATTGCTTCGCGTCGGGTCATTGTCGATCTCGCTTCAATATCGTTGACTGGAAACCAAGGGGCGCGGCCGTGACCTACAGGAGCTTCCCATATTGCCGCCTCAGCTGATATACGGTGCGTATCTGAATACACCGCATACGCTGAGCATGTCAAATTCATATACGAAGCGTATGTGAAAATGGAGTCGAAATGGTCAAACGCCGTGTCGAGACGATGGAGGAAAATCGTCGGAAGCTGATCGCCGCCGCGCGAAAGGCCTTTGCCGAGAAGGGATATGCGGCCGCCTCGATGGACGAGCTGACAGCCGAAGTCGGGCTGACGCGGGGCGCGCTTTACCACAACTTCGGAGACAAGCGCGGGCTGCTGGCCGCGGTTGTCGACCAGATCGACATGGAGATGGCCTCGCGCGCCCAGGAAATCGGCGCGCATGCGGGTGATGGTTGGCAGGGCCTGCTTGCCGAAGGTGCAGCCTATATCGAGATGGCGCTCGATCCGGAGGTCCAGCGCATCGTGCTGCTCGACGGGCCTGCCGTATTGGGCGATCCGTCGCAATGGCCGAGCCAGAGCAGCTGTCTTCAGGCAACCCGGCAGACAGTGGAGCGCCTGATTGCACAGGGGGTGCTCAAGCCCGTCGACGCGGAAGCAGCCGCCCGGCTGCTCAACGGCGCGGCGCTCAATGCCGCGCTCTGGATCGCCGCCAGCGACGAGCCGCAGGATGTGCTGCCGAAAGCTATCGAGGCCTTCGACGCTTTGGCTGCAGGCCTTCTCAAGACGTCGGCGTAAGCGCCATATACGCGCAGCGTGTCAGTGACCCGGGATCGCCCTGGTGGCCTGGGCCTTGCCCATCCAGCGTCGGGATGGGCACCGGTCTTCCCACCCCATCGCAACACCGTCCAGGCTTCAGCTCAGCTGGGCAAGGATATCGTCGACGACGCTCGGGATCGTTCCGGTTGTGTCGATACCGATCCCGGCGGGAAAGTGTTTGCTGCTCCTATGGTGGCGCAGAACCACCGCACGCTCGTCCGGCGCGAAACCCGGCTCATCTGGCCGCCCGTCCAATCGTCTGTTCAACGTCTCGACATCTATGTCGAGCACAAAAACCTTGTCGAACACGTCCAGGAACTTATGGAAATTGCGGGAGCCGCCACAGAAGAACGTGGCAGGATGAGTGGTGTCAGCCGTGATCGCCCGGACCTTTTCAACAGGCCAGATCCAGTGCGCGTAATTCCAAACGACGCGGTCCACACCTTGCGGCGGCCCTTCGAGCGCCACGCCGGTCTCGGGGTCCCCAACATAGGCCAGGACCCGATCACCATGGACGACATGAAAACCACGCCGCTCCAGCTCAGTAGCGACAGACGTTTTTCCGGTGCCGGAGCTGCCTTCGATCAAGTAGTTCTTGATGCCCATAAGCGACGCTTACCATGGTCGGCAATCCGCTGAGAAGATACTTCGCAGGCGTATACACTCAACCAATGGCAGTTTCGGGACTTTGCAGGCCTAGAGCTCTTTGTTTTGATGCATGTCGTGGTCCCGGAACCGCTGCACACCTCCGGGCGACATGCATTAGTAGCTCCCGAAAACCAGAAGAAGCGCGCCGACCGCGATAATCGCAAGCGCCGGCCAATTCCGCGCTAATCCGAGGAACCTCAGGCCTTGGCGCCGCGGCTCCAACGTCGCGCCGCCTTGCGGCATCAGGTGAGGATCACTCGGTCTTCGACGGAGCGTCGGCCGTAGGAGAAAAAGAAGGCCGCCGATTATGAGAGCGGCACCGATCAGAACTGCCCACATCGTCGCCTCCGCTAGGAATGGGACCTAGAGCCTTTCCTGGTTAGATTGAATCATTCTGTTGGCTCAAACGGAGTCGGATGGTCGACCGGCCGGCGCGTGTCGTAGCCCAGTTCTACGGCCAAGCCGGCCGGTCGATCAGCCGGCCCGTTTCAGCCAACCCGCAGGGCCGGGCACCTTTCCGCCAGGATCAGAGGCGATCGGCTCGGACGTACCAAGGGGTATGCCCATCGCCAATCGCCTCTGCCCTGACGAAAACCTGCTCCGGCAGAATGCTTCAATCTAACCAGGAAAGGCTCTAGCTTAAACCAGACCGGGTCGTGATTGTTCCGTTGCTCCAGCCGCTTATTCAGAGGCGCGCCGTACCGATGGTGCGACCTCGGTGCCGAGCAGTTCGATCGAGCGGCGCATGGCTTCGGTTTCGAGCGCCGCGGTGCTCATTTGGAACGTCACTCGGGAAACGCCCCCCAATGCCGCGCTCGCTTCCAGTGTCTTGGTGACGACGGTCTCAGGACTGCCGATCAGAAAGGCGCCGCGAGGGCCGCACATCGCCTCGAACTGGGCGCGCGATGGCGGCAGCCAGCCCCGTTCCCGGCCGGTCTGAGACATCATCTGCTGCCAGCCGGGAAAGAAGGCATCCCTCGCGGCTTCATCCGTATCGCCGACGAAGCCCATTGCATGGACGCCGATCCTCTCTTCTGCCGGCGGATGGCCGGCTGCCGCCCAGGCGTGCCGATAGAGATCGACGAGAGGCCGGAAACGTTCGAAATGGCCGCCGATGATGGCGACCATCAGCGGCAAGCCGAGTGTGCCGGCGCGGGCGAAGGATTCGGGCGTCCCGCCGACGCCGAGCCAGACGGGCAGCCGGTCCTGATGCGGACGCGGATAGACCCCTTCGCCATTGAGCGGCGCGCGGAAGCGGCCCTGCCATTTGATATGCGCCGCCTCGTTGAGCTTGAGCAGGAGGTCGAGCTTTTCAACGAACAATGCGTCATAGTCCCTGAGGTCGTAGCCGAAGAGCGGATAGGCATCGATGAAGGAGCCGCGGCCGACCACCAGTTCGGCCCGTCCGCGGGAGATGAGATCGAGGGTGGCAAATTCCTGGAAGAGGCGCACCGGATCGGCGGCACTGATGACGGCGACGGCGCTTGTCAGCCTGATCCTCTTGGTCCGCGCGGCCGCTGCCGCCAGGATGACCGCAGGGGCCGAATCGAGCGCATTCTCGCGGTGATGTTCACCCATGCCGAAGACGTCGAGGCCGACGGTGTCGGCCAGTTCCACTTCGGAAAGCACACTCTCCATGCGGTCGGCGGCCGACTGCGGGCGTCCCGTTTTCGGGTCGGTCGCAAGCATCGCAAAACTGTCGATACCGATTTCCACTGCTCGGTCCTTCCAGGTCAGGTTGTTCGGATCTGCGTGTCCCGGATTCAATAGGCGCTGCCGGTGCGCTGCGGTTCAGGCCAGCCGAGCGACTGGCCGAACTGCGTCGTGTGGCATCCGGCGGCGGAGAGGGAAACAAGCAGGAGGATGGCGAAGCGAAACATTGGAACCTCGAAAAACGGTAACGACGGCAGCGGCGGAGCGGTCGGCGCCGGGTCAGCGGATTGCGTCAAGAATGGTTATGAAGGCGCGGCGGTGCAGCCAGGCGACGCTGCCGGTGATCAGAAGCAGAAGGACCGCCGGCACCGGACTGCCGCCGATGACGAAAAGATGGGTCAAAATGGCGAAGACCATCGTGACGGCAAGCAGCAGGGCGCCGAAGGCAGCCGTCGCCGGAATCAGCAAGGCAACCGCGCCGGTGACCTCCACAGCCCCCGTCAGGATGCGGAACCACTGGCCGGCGCCGATCTGGTCGAAAATCGCCACCATCATCGGGACGCCCGCGAGCTTGGCGCTGCCGGCAGCGAGAAATGCCGCCGCGGCGAGAGCGCGCAGGCTCCAGGAGACGATCTTTGCGGATTTGTTCCGATCTGCCGATGACGCCGATGTGGAATGCATTTGGCACCTTTCCTATGTTCCGCCCGCTCTGTGGTTTGGGGAGCGCAGCTCACGGGGCGCTTCGATGCCATGATCCATTCCATCCGAAAAGCCGGTATTTTCCGAGACAATCTATCGGATAATTTGATACATCTAGATCTTTCCATCACCAGGCCCGCCGCAGAGGCGGGCGTTGTCGATATCTGCGGAGGTTTGCCGTGTTGGACGGTCTATCGCTCGATCAGCTCAGAACATTCATCAGCGCCGCGGACGAAGGCAGCTTTTCCGCAGCCGCGCGCAGGCTCGGGCGCGCCCAGTCGGCGGTCAGCGAGCTGGTTCGCGGCCTCGAGATCCAGCTCGGGGTCACCCTCTTTGACCGCAGCGGCCGCTATCCCAGGCTGACGGCAGCCGGCAACAGGCTGCTTGCGACCGCCCGCGAGGTCGTCGCCAAGGTCGATACCTTCAAATCGCAGGCAAAAGGCATGGCCGCGGGCCTCGAGCCGGAGCTGTCCGTCGCCATCGACGTGTTTTTCCCCATTCATGTCATCGCGGAGGCCGCCAAGGATTTCCGGCGGCAATTTCCCGACGTGCCGCTGCGGCTGTTCGTGGAGGCGCTCGGCGGCACCGTTCAGCCCGTTCTCGATCAACGGGCCGCTTTCGCCATTGTGGGATCCTTGCCTGCCATGCCGGCCGGCATTCTCACCGAGCCTCTTGCCGGCGTGACGTTCCTGGTCGTTGCGGCGGCGGATCATCCGCTGGCGGCGATCGGAGGGACGATCTCCAGAGCCGAACTGGCACAACATGTGCAGCTGGTGCTGACCGATCGAACCGAGCTGTCGAAAGGGCGTGAGTTCGGCGTGATGTCGCCGCAGACCTGGCGACTGGCCGACCTCTTCGCCAAGCACACGTTCCTGCTCAATGGACTGGGTTGGGGCGGCATGCCCGAGCACGCGGTCAGGGCGGACATCGCGGCCGGCCGGCTGGTCGAACTGACGGTCGAGGATATACCGGCCGGCGGACTGAGCCTGCCGATGTCGGCAGCCTATCGCTCCGATGGTCCCCCGGGACCCGCTGGCCGCTGGCTGATCGAGCGGCTGAAGAGTTGTTCAGGCGGCCGGGCAAACTAATGCATGTCGCCCGGAAGTGTGCAGCGGTTCCGGGATAACGACATGCATCAAAATAAGGGGCTAAAGCGCGTCGCATGAATCATATTTGACGCGACGCGCTTTAGCGCGTGTTACACGGGTGTGTTTTATGACGCGATAAAATCAGGTCGGTGAAGCGTTATGTCCGCCGGCTGTTCTTTGAATGAGGCGGGCAACCACCTCGGTACGGTTCTGCGCCTGCAGCTTGCGCATGATGTGCTGCAAATGCATCTTCACCGTATGCCCCGACAAATTCAGTTTTCCTGCAATCACCTTATTTGAACAGCCGGATTGCAGCTCTGCGAGGATCTCCGCTTCCCGGGGCGTGAAGCCGGCAATCGCGAAATATTGCGTCCTATCATCCAAGCTTTTTTCGGCCGCATTTCTGGCCGGACTGCGCTCGTTCGCGCCGATAACAGCGCCCAACAGCTGCGGGAAAAATGTGCCTCCTGCCAGAACGAGACGAAGGCCGGCAAGCGCAATGTCAACGGGAAGCGAAGTCGAGAAAAAGCCGCGGATGCCCATCTTGAGCGCCTGCCGGGCGATGATGGCGTCATCCGAACCTGAGAGCAACGTGATAGGAGCATCGGGAAAACGTGCAGCAATCGCCGCGAGATCAGCACGCAGGCTGGCGCTCTCGACAGCTCTGCCAGCCAGATCCAGTGCAATCAAACGCACCTCAGCTCCAAGCGCCCGATCGAGACTCTCGGTCGAGACCAAATCGATGAGGTTCCATCCGGCGAGTTCGCGCTCCAGCAACTTCACCACGGTGGTGCGCGCCAAGGTTGAATTCCCAATGATGATCGCAGTTAGTGTATTGCGCCCCACACGGCGCCTGGTTCCAGAACTGTCGGACATTGCGGGCTCCCCGGAATATTTGCAACCCAACAGCTAATCATATTAATCTCGTTCTCACTACATGTCATGATAAAAAGCGAGTGTATTACCGATACCAATAGTCCATTCTCTCCTGATAATTCTTATAGTCTATAAGATTTTTGCGAGAGATAACCGTTTCTGCAAAAGCACATTTCATGCCGGCATGCTGGTTCGACTTGTCGTCGCGGACTTCCAGCCTTCGTGCAATTCACGTACGGCAAGCAGGTCGAAAAAGCTTTCAAGGGGCTGAAAAGGCAACGGATTTGCGACAGACCCATTTGGCAAAGCGCTGACGGATAGAACGCGTTGCCGACCGGCGCGGCTTTGTTTCCATATCGTACATCAAAGCAGCCGCGGGCTCGGCAGCCAAACGACAAACGCGAAAGGCAACAAAAGCCTGAGATCGGTGCCTGCCCGTTATGATTACTGAATAACGCGGCCCTATCGGTGCATTTAATACCAGTTTGGGTCGTGTTCGCTCAGGCTCCCAGTGTGCCGGCAGCGCCAGATGCCGGGCAGACCTCGCAGTCTCGGCGGCCGAAATCGGCGACGATGCGATGAGGCCATGGTGGAATGTTCGCCATCTCGGTAAGCGCGGCGTCATGTCGGCGCAAGCGACGAAAGCCGGGAGGAACGAGTAATGCAAGTGGGAGCTTACCGACAGATTAACTGTGCATGAAGCTCAGAATGTCGTCGACGAGAGCCGAATGGGCGTCCGTGAGGTTACCCTCTCCACCGTGACCGCCGATGCCGGCCAGCTGAAGCGCATGCTGATCATAGAGGACATGATCGATCTGTTGAGCGTCCGCCGACCCGCCGGCGGGAACGGCGATGTTGATGGGATGGAAATAGCCGAAATTGACGTCGACCATGCTGCCGGTCGACGATCCGACCCCGCCACCGCCGCCGGCATGGTTGCCGGTAAAAATCGTGTCCGACGACAGATTGAAGCCACCGCCATTGCCGCCGATGCCGGCGATCTGCACGGTGCCCTGATCGAAAATCACATTGTTTGCCTGATGGGCCTCCGCCGAGCCGCCCGCGGCGCCGATGGCGATGTTGATCGGCGAGAAGATGGCGATACTCACGTCGACCATGCTGCCGACGAAATATCCGTCGCCGCCGTGGCCGGCATAATTGTCGCCGGTGAAAGTGAGCGACGTTCCCGGGCTCATCGACGGGCCGTGGCTTGCGACGTTATGGTTTCCGCCCGAGCCGCCCATGCCGCCGATCTGGGTTGCCCCCTGCAGGAACAGTGCGTTGTTCGATTGCTCGGCGTGCGCCATTGCGCCGGGGCCGGCAGCCACGGCGGTATTCACGGGGGCAAACAGCGCGACTTCGGTGCTGACGAGCCCGCCATAGAAAAGGCCGGTGCCGCCGCTGCCGGCATGATTGGCGTCACCGCCGCCGATGGCAACATTGCCGCTTCCGCCATTCCCGCCTATCCCCGCCATTTCGGTGGGATGCTGATTGATGAACGCGTCATTGCCCTGAACGGCGTCGGCACCCGAATGGGCCCCCGCAATAGCAGCATTGGATGGCATGAAGACGGCCAGTGCATTGCTGCTGATCACACCTTCACTTATTCCGTCACCGCCGCTGCCGGCTGAATTGGAGCTCGGACCGGAAGCGACATCCAATGGAAGCCAGGTCGGCACCAGCGCCAGATGCCCCGCAGCCCCATTGAAGGCGAGGTTTTGATCGGCGCCCGCTTTGGGCAAGTCTTCCGATAAGGGACGAATTTCCGTCATCACCGTCTCCGTTCCGCGACCAACCGCGTCCGCCGAGCGTGCGGCGTATGCAGCCTCGATTGTTGAGGCATTGTGCCTCTGAACGGAAGAAAAGCGGAGCCTGCAATTCGTCTACGCCTGGTCGGCTAGCCCTGTAGCCATTTGGGCGTCATCGCCGCGTGAAGGAAGCTCGCCTTGGGACAAGCGGTGCTGCGTCCTGCCCCCTTTTCCTGCGGCGGGACATGAGAGTTTTGAGCACCGAACAGGATCCCCTCCGCCAAGCGCAGCCTGATCTGGCGCCGGAATAAAGCCGGTTCGCAAGGCGCCGTTGCTTGTGACCAGGCCATCCGGCGCCGGATCACAAAGGACTAATCCGAAACAACGCACCGTCACCTCCAAGTATACGCCCGAAAGAACATCGCCGAATATCTAGATAGTTTGCAGTTTAAATCGTGGCAACATTCGGCTGCGATTGTATTGGCTGGGGCGACGAACTGAATACCCACGCCGTAAGGGGACGCCGTACAAGGAACTCGGACGAAACGAAGTAGAAGGAGTGATATCAATGCCTATTCCACAAATATCCGACACGATTCATCTCAACAACCCGGATGCCGGTGACGCGTATGCCGGCAACGGCGGTGAGGGCCACAATGATGGAAACATCAACTACAACCCGGTTGCATATGTAGAGCCCGTGCAAACGGTCTCCGGGGCAACGACCGATCTGCACAACGGCGATCACGTCTGGCAGAAAGCAGATTGGGACGCCGGCAATGGCGGACCCGGTGGCTTTGCCCAGGCCCAGAACGGCTTCCTGGCGAAGATCTCGAACAGCGGCGCCGGCGGCGCGGGGGGAGATACTCAGTCCAACGGCGATCAAGGAAACGAGAGCGGCGGCAACACGGCTTCAGTGGCGGCGGCGACGACCGCGACACAGCATACGCAGCTGATGGCCGATCAGCATGCCACCATCCTCGCGGGCGTCGGCGGCAACGGCGGCAACGGAAACATGGCCCGTGGCGGCGATATATCGTCGGCTTTGGTTCACACCGATCCCGAAACGACGACGGTGCACAATTCTTTCGATCACTTCATAAACGCCTTTGGCGATATCGACCTCAGCCATCTCGGCTCATGAATATGGGGCGCGCGCCGAGGGCCGCCGGTTTCGGCTGGCGACCCTCAGGCGTTACTGAACCGGCCAGCGGGCTTTTCTTGTCAGTATCAAATGCAGCGAGATCTGATAATGGCAACGATTTCGACAAAACCAGCGCGCCCGCAGACACATCTCGTTGTTGCGCTTCGAGCTTGTGCCGGAGCCTTCGGCTTGGTCTTCCTCTACAGCTGCGGCTACAATCTCTTTCTTCTGGCGCCCTCCATCTATCTCTTGCAGATCTATGACAGGGTCCTGTCGAGCCGCAGCGCCGACACGCTTTTGATGCTGACGCTGATCATCGCCATCGCCGTGTTGGTCGGATCCATGCTGGATATCGTGCGCAGGGCGGCTCTTTCGCGCGTCGGCAGCTGGGTGGATCACAGGCTGCGGCCGCTGGTGCTCACCGCATCATTCGAATATGCCGCTCGCGTCGATGCAGGTGCGGCCACGGAGTGTTACAGGGACTTGGCCGCATTGCGCCAGTTTCTCGATTCACCGGCCAGCTCGCTGTTTTTTGACGTTCCCTGGGCGCCGGTCTTCCTGCTGCTGCTCTTTCTTGTTCATCCGCTGCTTGGGGCCATCGGTCTTTTGAGTGCGGTTGCACTTCTGCTGTTTGCGTTTCTGACGGAGCTGGCGACGCGGGAGCCGCTTGCCCACGCCAATCTCGCGCTTTCGAGGAGCTATTTCCGATTTGCCACCGCCCTCAAAAACATCGAGGTGATCCGGGCAATGGGCATGCAGGATGGCGCAGCGATGATCGTCTATCGCGATGCGGAAATGGCACGAAGGGCGCAGGACATCGCCATGCATCGCACGGAGATCATCCTTGGCTTCTCCAAATCGATCCGCACGCTCGCGCAGATCCTGATGATGGGATCGGCAACGTGGCTGGTACTCGCCAACGACGGTAGCCCCGGAATCATCTTCGTTGCGAGCTTGCTGCTCGGGCGTGGGCTTGCACCGATCGAGGGCGCAATCGGTGCGTGGCGCTCCTTTACCTTTGCGCGGAATGCCTTCAATCGCTTGAACAGAATGCTGCTCACAGTCGCATCGGAGCATGATGGCCGCATCGTGCCGTTCCCTGAACCCAATGGTCTCGTTCTCGATAATGTCAGCTATATCAAACCATTCGCCGATCGGCCGATTTTGACCGGCATCACATTGCGCCTCGCGCCGGGCGATTGCATAGCGCTTATCGGCCCGTCGGGATCGGGAAAATCGACCCTCGGTCGCGTCATGGCAGGCGTGGTGCCAGCAACGAGCGGATGTGCCCTTCTCGGCGGGGTCGATATCTCGGCTCTGCGCCTCTGCGGCGGGACCCGCCACGTCGGATACCTGCCGCAGGACATCGAACTCTTCGGCGGCGCCATCAAGGATGTGATCGGCCGGCTGGACGGGGAAGATCCCGGCAAAGCGATCGACGCCGCAAAGCTGGTCGGATTGCACGAAGCGATCATGCGGCTGCCGCAAGGCTACGAAACCGATATCGGTGAAAATGGCAGCCTGCTCCTCAGAGCCCAGCGCCAACAGCTGGGACTGGCGCGGGCGGCCTATGGAAATCCGTCGCTGATCGTTCTCGACGATCCGAACTCGAGCCTCGATTATGACGGCGAACGGATGCTGTTTGCGGCCATCGAGCGCATGAAAGCCAGGCGGATGACCGTCGTTATCATAACGCACCGGATGGGGATCCTGCCCGTCACCAACAAGATCGCCATCATGCGCAACGGAACGGTGGCCGCCTTCGGCGACAGCGAGCAGATTTATGAAACCTATCTTCAACCGCCGTCTCGAACAGGAACGTAGGGAGGGACACCGCCATGACCCTGGTCCCACTGGACGCAACGCCGGCGAGACTTTCAACTTCGCCGGGGACAGGCCAATGCTTCGCTCGCCGATCGGCAGCGACAGCCCGGCAGCAGACGGCCTATGCGCCGGTGATCGCACAGAAACGGCGCGGCCCCGCCGCCGCTTCGCCCATGCCGGGGCTCAGGGGCGTTGTCTGGATGGGGAACCTGTTGATCCTGGCCTTCATCGTCGGATTGGGAAGCTGGTCGGTTCTGGCGCCGCTGAAAAGTGCGGCGGTCGCATCGGGCGTCATCGAACCGGAGTCCAGCCGCAAGACCATTCAGCATCTGGAGGGCGGCATCGTGCGACGGATCCTCGTCAAAAACGGCGATGCTGTCATATCAGGGCAGATCGTGATCGAACTCGACGGCACGAAGTCCCGCGCGGAGCGCGACAGCGTTCAAGGGCAGCTGTGGGATGCCGAAGGAAACCGCGCCCGGCTGCTTGCGGAGCAGTCGGGCGGCGACCATGTCAGCTATCCCGAGGATCTGAGGGCAGCGATGGAGAGATATCCTTCCCTCAGCGCGATTCTGACCGGGCAGCAAAAAATCTTCGAAGCCCGTCGCCGGGTCATGCAGGCGGAAATTCGGATCACCAATGAAAGAATTGCGCAGGTGCGGCAGGAAATCGTCGGACTTGGCGCGCAGAAGGCGGCACTGACCGCCCGAGCTGCAATCTCGAGCCAGGAACTGGATCAGGTTACCGCCCTCAGCGCCAAAGGACTGGAAAAAAAGAGCAGACTTCTCAATCTCCAGCGGGAAAAAGCAGATCTTGATGGCCAGCAGGGTGAAGTGGCGGCGCGGATCTCTCGGGCCGACCAGGTGATCAGCGGGGCGCAGGCCGATCTCGCAAAGCTTGAGAGCGACCGGCTGAGCGAAATCGCCCAAGGCATGCGCGATACGGAAAGCCGGATCATGCAGCTGCGCGAGCGCTTGCGCGCCATCGACGACCAGCTTTCGAGGACCGCTATCCGGGCTCCCGAGGATGGCACAATCATGAACCTGCGTATCCACACATCAGGTGGGGTGATCGGCGCGGGCGAACCGCTCGTCGATCTTCTGCCACGCTCGGATCGGCTTATCGTGTCTGTGCACGTCAGACCTGATGACATCAACCTCGTCCGCGCAGGGCTGGAGGCCCAGGTTCACCTGCTACCCTACAACCAGCGGCGCGTTCCGCTCCTGAAAGGTCGGGTGGAATATGTATCGGCGGACCGTCTCATCGATACGCAGAGCGGCCAACCCTACTTTTCCGCGACCATCCGCGTAACGGACGAGCGGTTGGCGAAAATGAGTGATGTCGAACTGGTCGCCGGCATGCCCGTGCAGACGCTGATCGAAACCGGCGAAAGCAGCGTGGCCTTCTATGCCGTGAGACCGCTGCTCGACAGCTTCAACAGAGCATTTCGTGAGGATTGAAGCAGTGATGGGCAAGAGAAAATATGACGACGACCAGATTTCGGGCATCCTGAAGGAACACCAGGCCGGCGTGACGGTGGCGGATGTTTGCCACAGGTACGGCATCAGCGAGCCGACCTTCTATCGGTGGCAATCCCTGCAGTCCGGAAATGCCGGCCTCCATGCAAAAAGGGTGAGAGCCCTGGAGGAAGAGAACCAGAAGCTCAAGAAGCTTTTGGCCGAATCCATGCTCTCGGCGGCAACGCTGAGCGAGATGCTGGCGAAGTCAACGAAAGGGCGGCACTAACTTCTGAACAGAGGGGTTTGTTGGCCACGGGTCGGCGCGCCGCCCCCAGCCGGAGCGCTCGTCAAACAGTGATGCGCGCCACGTAGACCGTCGTTTAATACCAGCGTCCCCGGCCGTACCAGCCGCCACCGCCTAGCAGAAGAAGTATCACAACGATGATGAGAAGGGTTGTGAGATCCATGTGCGTTCTCCTCGGAGTACCATCACCATCTCGTTCGCGCCTGACGGGCGTTGCTCATGGTGGGACTCCCTGGCTTACAACGGCGATGACCGGTGTTGGTTCCATTCGATGCCCTACCCGGCCGGCGTCAACCCGGGCGGAGTAAGCGCCTTACGGGACGACCGCGGCCGAAGGCGGCGATAATCGTGATCTATGAGCTCAGTATAACAATGATCTCGGCCAGCGGGACATCGAGTGAATTCGAGGCATCAACTTGCCTTATCGTTGGAAGGACTTCTTTTCTCCCGACAGGAGCGGACATTGGGCCTGCTCTCGATCGATATCGGCGGTGGCTGGAGGAGAACCTATGCGGCGAACCGGAGGACTTCATGGCAGCACTCAACTAAACCGGACACTATCGGCATCCGGATTAACCGCGCCGACTGCCACGGCTTTACGCCTTTCAGGCGAGTGAACTATCACAAGAGGCAAGATGACACCTCGGTCAATGCGGAGCATTCTTGGTCGATGTTGCAACTTTACCAGGGAGACACGTGGTGACATCTAGCAAACTAGCTCTCGCTCTCAGCATCACTATGGCACTTGCCGTTGGAGGCGCCGCTTATGCGGGTGATTATTGCCCACCAGACGAGACTGCCAAGGGCAATAATGGCTATGGCCAGGAAAAACGGGGGCTCAGCGACGGCACCAATGCCGGAAGCGATAACGGTGCTACAGCCCAAGAGAAATCCGAAAGCATAGTGCGATAATCGCCAGACAAATCCAATCTATGCGGCGGCACTCACACTGCCGCCGTTTTGCTGGTCGGCGCAGGAAGCCTCAAATCCTATGTTTGGCTGCTCCGACGTTGTCGACCAGAACGCGGATGATGATTGGACCCGGGCGGAGCTGATCAGCGGCTTTCTCCGCCCCGAAACGGGGACGTGAACTGGGCGTTCCACATTTCATGTCGCGTGGTTTCGCCGCTTCCCTGTGGCAGCCGTTGGAAAGGCAGGGAATTCCCCCGCGGCATACGCAACATGAAATTGGCCGACTTATCTCGATCGATGCCCCTCTAATTGCTTGATAATGCTTGTGATTGAGTAGTGCCCGGAACCCGAATCGATCCCGTGACATACGGATTTTCAATTCACTGCTCTACCAACTGAACCACCTGCCTAACCTGCTTCCGATGGCGCTTTTCGCTGCAATATCGGGCAGCTCAGATCATCCATTTACGGCGGATATCGGCCAAGCTACTGCCCGACCGCTGCCGTCACGATGATCTCGACCAGCACGTCCGGCGCACCCATTTCGGCCTGCGCGGTCGCGCGCGTCGGCGCAGAGTTTGGAGCCGTCCATGCGTTCCAAACCTCGTTCATGGCCTCGAAATCACGGGCAAGATCCTTGACCCAGATTTGCGCGGTCAGCAGGCGGCTCTTGTCGGTACCGGCCCTGGCAAGAAACTGCTCGATTTTGGCAAGCGCCTGCTTGGTCTGTCCGGTGATGTCCTGGCTGCGATCGTCAGCGGCCATGCCGCCAACGAACACCATGCCGTTGTAAACAACCGCGCGGCTGCGGCGGGGATCGGTTTCAATGCGGGTGATATCGCTCATCTTCTTTCCTTTCGTTTGAGTAGACGGTCAATCGCTTGCTTGGTCGGCAAAGTCGCCAAGCAGGATGGGCTTAATCGGGGGTCGAATGCGGTAGTAGCCGACTTCGGCCGGTTCCACCTTCCGTGCTTGCGCTATGACTTCAGTCACGGTCAGTCCGCAAAGCCGGCCCTGGCATGGACCCATCCCACACCGGCCGAACGCTTTCGTTTGGTTCGGCCCCAGGCATCCCAATTCGACGTAGTGGCGCACCTGACCGGCCGTTACCTCTTCGCATCGGCAAACGAGCACTTCGTCTGGAGGAATCCGATTTTCATCCCGGGGTCGGTAAAGCGAGTCGAGGAAGGGACGGATGTACGTTTGTCGTCTCAATTCAGCCGTCAGCGCGGAAATTCGTGTTGGCAGGTTCTTCGCCACGCCTAGCCGCTCGGCGATCGCGAGCGCCGCGAGCCGTCCTTGTATTGCCGATGCTTTGGCGCCGACGATACTGCGGCTGTCGCCCGCCACATAGACAGCCGTGTCCCCAAGACGCCCGGCCTCATCCGTTACCGGTTGCCAGCAGAGCTGATCGCAATTCCAGTGGTGCGGGGATCCTGTCGACCAGCTCAGCTGCGTGTTGGGAACAACGCCATGATGTAGAAGTACCAGCGAGGCCGGCACTTGGACCGTCTTGCCGCGAGATTGGAATTTCAGACCTTCAGCGCGAAAGTCGCCGACGACCGAAAGATCGTGAGCGCCGGAATAGACCTGGACCCCATGACGCCGTATCGCCGAAATGAGCTTGATACCCTTGACGAGGTCCTGCCAGCCCTTGAGCGCCCCGAACAGGTGGCGAGCGGCATGGAAATAAGCCGATCGTTCCGTCGTGTCGACCAGTGCCGCGATTTTGACCCCTGCGCGCAGATACTGCCATGCCAGAAGATAAAGTAACGGGCCACAACCGGCGAGAACGACAGGTTGCGTAGGAAGAGCCCCCGAGCCCTTCAACATGATCTGGCCTGCCCCCGCCCCCATCACGCCCGGCAGGGTCCAGCCTTTGATCGGGAACGGCCGCTCCATGGCCCCACTGGCGAGCAGGACGAACTTGCCTGCGACTTCCTCGGCCCTGCCGTTCGCCACATAGTCGATGACGCCGGTTGCAGCGACGTTCCAAACCACGGCGCCGCCGATATAATCGGACCCGCTCGCGCGGAATTCGGACGCTAGTCGCTGCCCAGCTTCGTAATCCTTTCCCAGCACGTCGAACAGCTGGCGCGGCGCTGTTTCAATCCGGCGATAAATTTGCCCCCCGATCGTCGTTTGCTCATCAAGCACAACGACCGAAAGGCCGAGCCCGCGTGCCTCACAGGCCGCGGCCATACCGGCAGGGCCAGAACCGATGATGACGAGGTCAACCATACCTTCAGTCATGATTGTCTCCAATTCTTGCGTCATGCAGAGCAGGAGCACCATGCTGACGTTTTATTTGCATGCCGTCCCGCACCGGGATCAGGCAGCTCTGTCTTGCGGGAGTTCCATCGATCTCGACAAGGCACTCAAAGCAAACCCCCATCATGCAATAGGGCGCTCGCGGCGTGTCACCAACGATGCTTGATCGAAAGTCCCGAGCGCCACCTGTCAGCAAGGCCGCGGCAACGCTGATGCCCTCGGGGACTATCATCTGAGCCCCTTCAAAGGTGATTGTGACCAGTCGTACATCCGGCGATTTGGGGATCGAGAAGAGTGCGTCAGTGGTCATGGCTGAAACTCGTATTGGGGACCAGAAAGCGTTCGCTGTGGAAGACATCAAAGTCAGGCGGAGCTTCGGTTAGCCCGCCCATCCAGGGACCGACGAGGTATGCATGCGCGGCAGCCAGCGTAACGCCGCTGTGACAGATGGCCACGTAGGCGCCGGGGCAGGAACTAGAAGCCTGGTAGATCGGATAGCCGTCGGGCGTCAGCGGACGCAAAGCGCCCCAGGCGCGGACCAGCCGTGCCTTAGCGAGAAGGGGAAAGGTTGCGACAGCTCGGCGTGCAAGCCATTCGATCTTGTCTGTCGTCGCGCTGTCATCGAATCCGACATCCTCCGTCGTCGACCCGATCTGAACGGAGCCTTCCTTAGTCTGCCGAGCCTTGTTTGTCGGATAATCGAGAAAGGGCTTAATTCGCTCGGTGATCAAGACCTGTCCACGTGTCGTCCTCACCGGAGCATGAATGCCCACTTGGTCCGCGAGCTTTGCAATGCCGAGGCCTGCCGCCAAAACAAGACGATCGCTCTTCCAGCTTTGACCATCGGCAGCCCGAACCGTGAACTGTCGGCTGCTCGGATCGTGCTTGAGCTCAACAATATCCGCACCGGTAATAACGTCTGCCCCCTTCTCTCGAAGGCCGGCGTGAAGCGCGTGCAACAACATCAGCGGGTTGGCATGCCCGTCGTGTGCACCGAAGCTTCCGCCGATGACGGCGGGGCCGATGTCGGGGAGATATTGCCGAAGCTCGGACGGCTCCATCATTTTGAACGGGACATCGCCGACTTCGCGATCGATCTTTGCCAAGAGGTCGGCCCGCTTTTGCACCTCCTGCTCACTGAAGCCCAGCCAGAAGCCGCCATTTTGCTGGAGGCCCGAGTCGACGCCGGTGACATCAAGCAGCTCTTTATGGAATTCACCCCAGAGACGGCAGGCGTCGCGGGTCCAGCGGACATAACGTGGCATGCCGCCCCCCTTGCTGGACAACCACACCAGACCGAAATTCCCCCGGGAGGCTCGAAAAGCCGCATCGCCTTGATCAAGCACTCGAACGCGAGCACCGCGCCTTGCCACACCATAGGCGATCGCTGCTCCGACGAGCCCACCACCCACGACTGTCAACTGTTCTCTACTCATTAACTCCCCCGCTAGCGGGCCGCTCTCATTCTGTGAAATTGGCGCACGAATCCTGTCCTCCCGCTCGGTAGCGAGGAAGGCTCAGCTCGTTGCCGCGCTTACTTTTTGCCGATCAAAACCTTGTCCAATCCCACCACGCGGTCGAGAACGAACATGAGAAGCATCGTTCCAACGATCATCACCGTTGACACCGAAGTGGTGACCGGATCCGTGAGCATCGAAACGCGATGATAAAGGGCCACCGGAAGGGTGGTCGTACCTGGGGTTGCCACAAAGATAGTCATCGTGACTTCGTCAAAGCTCTGGATGAAGGCCAAGACCCAGCCCCCGACGACACCTGGCAAAATCAAAGGGAACAGGATGCGACGGAAGGAAATCCAGCGAGTTGCACCGAGCGATCGTGCGGCGAGCTCCGCATCGCGGTCGAGACCAATGATGGCCGCCAATGTCAACCTGAGAGAAAAGGGCACCACGATCAGCGCATGAACCAGGAGCAATGCCGCGAACGAACCCGTCCAACCCATGACGGAGAAGAAGCGGAGGAAGGCTACGCCAAGGACCACGTGTGGGATCATCAGCGGCGACAGGAGCAGCGCCGTCAAGGCATCGCGGCCAATGAACCGATAGCGCGCAATCGCAATCGCTGCAGGAATAGCAACGGCCGTTGCCACTGTGGCGGCTCCTAAACCCAACCAAATCGACAGCCAGAAGGCACTCATCAGCTCCGGGGCATCGAGCATCGCCCGATACCACCTCAGCGACGCACCATCGAACGGCATCGAAATGAAGCCTTTGTCGGAAAACGAAACCAAAATGATTACCGCCAAAGGGGCAATAATAAATGCCGTAAACAGCGTGTGGAATATAAGTGCTGCCGGCCCGTTTTCTCCCATCCCTCGGTTACTCATGCGAACACCTGCTTGAATTTGCGCTCGATCAAACGATTGCTTCCGACAACCACCAAGACGATTCCGAAAAGCAGCAAGACCGCAACAGTTGCGCCAAGCGGCCAATTCAGCGAGCTCAGAAACTCATCGTAGATTGCGGTAGTCACCACCTTCACTCTTCTGCCGCCAATCAGGCCCGGCGTTGCGAAAGCCGATGCGGACAACGTGAATACGATGATGGCGCCGGAAAGAACGCCTGGCATCAGCTGGGGAAGGTTGATGCGACGGAACGTTGTCAGCGGCCCGGCGCCGAGCGAACGGGCGGCATGGGCGACCTGGCCATCGAGCTTCTGCAGAGTACTCCAGACCGCGATGACCATGAACGGCAGCATCACATGCGTGAGCACGATAACGACCCCGGTCATCGAAAACATCAACTGGACCGGCCTCTGTGCGATGCCGAGGGAGATCAGGGATGAATTGATAAATCCTTCACGACCGAGAATGATAGACCAGCCAAGGGTCCGCACCACGACCGAGATGAGCAAGGGGCCCAGGATGACAACGAAAAATGTACCCTGCCAGAACGGCCGCATCCTGGCCAATATCAGAGTTTCCGGGACGCCGAGGATGATACAAAGGGCTGTGACCCCGAGCGCCATTAAAGCAGTGCGCAGGAATAGCTCGTAGTAATATCCGTCCGACAGGACCTCGATGTAGTTGCCGAACGTGTATTCGGGCAATGTTCCGCGCGCAGAATCAAAGGCGTTGAACGACAGAATCGCGGTAAGGGCCAGGGGAACGATGAGAAGCCCCAGAAACAGAACGAGCGCCGGTGACGACAGAAACCACTGCTGACTATTGCCGGGTTTATTTACCTCAGCCATTGGCGGCCTCCGATGCGACACACTGCAAGTCGCCGTCATTCCAGGTGATACCGACGTCCTCGCCTTCCTGTGGCTGCGCGGCTCCCACGTTAACCACGGACAGCCGGAGATTTCCGAGGCCGCTCTCAATTTCATAGAACCATACGCCCCCAAGAAAGAGGCGGGTGACGATCTTTCCCCTGGTTCTGCAGCTATCGCTGGGACAAATGCGAAGCCGCTCAGGTCGAACGAACAGCTTGATCTGCCTACCGTTCTGACCCCCGCCGATTTTAGCCTTCAGTGAAACAGAGCCAACCCGAACTGTCGCGAGTTCGCCCTCGATAGAGGCAATATCGCCGGCAATGACGTTCGTCTGTCCGAGAAATTTGAAGGCGAATTCCGAAGTCGGATGATCATAGATTTCCTGGGGGGTCCCAAGCTCGGCAATTCCCCCGTTGGCCATCACCGCGATCCTGTCACTCATCGTCATCGCTTCGACCTGATCGTGCGTAACGAGAATCGTCGTAATCCCGAGACGCCGTTGCAGCGCCCGGAGTTCGACATGCATCTCGCCGCGCAGCTTGGCGTCGAGGTTGGACATTGGCTCGTCCAGCAGGAGGACGCGGGGGCGGATCGCCAGCACGCGGGCGATTGCAACGCGTTGACGTTGCCCGCCCGACAATTCGCTTGGATAGCGGTTCTCCAGACCGGACAGCCGTACCATGGTGAGTGCCTCGGCAACCCGGTCATCACGTTGCGGGCGCTTCATTTTCCGCATCTCGAGACCGAAGGCGACGTTCTGCGCAACGGTCATATGGGGAAACAGCGCATAACTCTGGAAGACAATTCCCATGTCGCGCTTTTCAGGCACAGCATTGGTGATGTCCATGCCATCGACCATAACAGTGCCGGTGGTCGGGGATACGAAACCGGCGACCATCTGTAGCGTCGTCGTTTTACCGCATCCGGACGGACCGAGAAGCGAGAGGAATTCTCCGCTTTCGACCTCCAAATCGACCTTGCGGACGGCGTGAACGACGCCCGCATAGGTTTTTGAAAGTCCACGAATAGACAGTTTACTCATCGGATAAGCTCATTCGTTGGAGTAGTAACGGTCGAAGCGCATGCGCGCTTATTTTTCGACCGT
The DNA here is from genome assembly GCF_002531805.1 of Rhizobium sp. M1. Lineage (NCBI taxonomy): Bacteria > Pseudomonadati > Pseudomonadota > Alphaproteobacteria > Hyphomicrobiales > Rhizobiaceae > Rhizobium > Rhizobium sp. M1. Next base: position 155,711 of record NZ_NWSW01000010.1, read on the forward strand.
CCGGGTCCACTCTTTGGTCCAGTCCGCGCGCTTTTGATTGATAGTTTCCCAGTCCAACACGATCAGCTTGGAAAGTTCTTCCTCGCCATAAGGTACTTCTTCAGCCAACGGGCCTTCGAGCTTTGTTTTGCGGTTCGTCGGGCCATAGCCCTGGCTGGCCAAATTGGCTTGCACCTCCGGCGAGGCGAGATACTGGAGGAGAGCCTGCGACTTCTCCGGCAGTTTGCTGCCGGAAACGGCGCATGCGGAGATCGCGATCGCGGGTGCACCCTCCTTCGGATAGACGAATTCAACGGGGAAACCGGTTTTCTTGAGCGCTACCGTTCTACCGCTTCCCCAAACCGCGACGTCGATGTCGCCGTTCTGGAACATCTGTGCCAGTTGCGCATTCGAGGACGACCAGCTGAGGACATTCGGGGCAAGCCTGTCACGGACGGCGTCGAATCCGGGCTCGATGTTGGTCTCCCCACCGCCGTTCATGCGGGCGAACATTACGAGTGTGCTGAGACCGTACGTCCCCGAAATGGGATTGGATGCGAGGCGCTGAGAAAACTTAGCGTCGGTGAGATCGTGCCACGATGTCGGCGTCGGCCAGCCGTTCTTATCAAAAGCTTGCTTGTTGTAGGCAATACCGGTCGCAACCAGACCTAGCCCGATCGCACGGCCTTCAAAGGTAGCCGTGTTTGCGAGATCGTAGATGTCGTTGTAAACGGGCGCGTCCGAAACTTTGTCGCAGAATCCGAAGTTGATTGCCTGGTGCATCGGGCCATCATCGACCATCGCGACGTTGATTTCCTGGTTGCCTTTCTGCGCCTGCAACTTTGCGATTGTTTCGCTGGAGTTTCCAGGAACGTAAACAATCTTGACGTTCTGTTTGGTTTCGAACGCGGGGGCGATTTCCTTTTCGAACATCGTTTGGAAGTCGCCGGAATATCCTGCGAAGTACAAGGTATCCTGCGCGAACGCAGGCGAGCTCAGTGCCGTCGCGGCAGCCAACAAAAGCGGATGCATATATTTCATCGTCGTTCCCCTTGTTTTGTGAAGGCGCTCCGCTCGTGAGCGGCGACGCCTCGCTCTCGGCCCTTGGCCTAACGCTTGCACACGGTATGAGCCGAAAGGAGACGAGGCAAATAGAAATATGCGGGGGGTTTATGCGTTTTTGATATATAGAGATGGTCGAAAATCCAGATATGACCACAATAATAGCCAGGATACGGCCAAAATATTCGCAATGCTATGTCTTTACCGTATCGGCGGGCATTGACTCGGGTGCCAATGATACGGCGCCAGCGGCTTGCTGGATCGTTTGTGAATAAGGGCTCTGAACCCTGTCGGCGCCTAAATTCCGTCCTGAACTGCAGCTTCCATGGCGGGCGATGACGAGCCGGTCAGCAGATGCCTGTCATCGGCCAGCACATGTTTGAGGGCATCCACGAAGTTGGAAACGAGCCGATCCTCCGGCCGTCCTTTCGGATAAATCAGATAGCCAAAATGCTTTATCGCAGGAAGGAACGGCCGAGTGACGATATCGGTGTGGCGGTAATCGAGGGCGGCCAAGGGATTCACGATGGCAACACCGAGCCCCTGGGCAACAAGTGAGCAGGTAATCGAGCTGTACGACGTCTCCAGGTTTACATTGCGGCTGATCCCAGCCTCTTCAAAAATCGCGTCGACGGCGGAATAGCCGGTCTCGTTGCGCGGAAGCGAGATATATGGTTCGTTTGCAATGTCGCTCGGCCCGACGGATGACTTACCTGCGAGATGATGCCCCTTCGGCATGACGCAGACGGCCTCGATCTCGTACAGAACCTCGCTCTGAAGCCCGTAAGCTTCGTTGAGTTGAGAGACAATGCCGATGTCGCAAATCCGATCATCCACCCACTGGGTGATCGCAGATGAGTGGCCGGTATGAATCGAAATGCTCGCCTCGGGATAATGCTGAGCAAAGCGTTTGATTGTTCGAGGAATAAGCCCAAGTGCGATCAACTGGATCGCGGCGACCGTCAAGGAACCGCCGCTAAACCGGCGAATTCGCTTGGCTGCCTCCTCCAGGTGCCGCAGCCCCGCAAAGCTGCGCTGCACTTCCTTGAAGAACGAAAGACCATCATTGGTTGGGACAAGTTTGCCTGGCAAGCGCTCGAACAGTTGCAGGCCGCTGATTTTCTCCAGCTGGGCGATCGACCTGCTCACATTGGGCTGAGACGTGTGCAGAATCTCCGCCGCGGCGGTGGTCGAACCCGAGCGCATGACGGCCCGAAACGCCTCAACATGAGAAAAACGCATGATGCCGGTTCACCTTTCCTCTTGACTGCCGCAATCTCCCGGCCGGTTTACATCGATCCGCCAGGTGATGTGGGGAACAATATGCCAGCGATTGTTCTCACTTATAGAGTACGACGAGGAACTCCTTCGCAACAGGTCTCCGGTGTCGGAGATCCGATGTGGAACGTCAGCCGGGTAGCGTGTAACGTGGTTTCGCCGCTCCCTGGGGCAACCATTGGAATGCAGAGAATTCCGCCGCAACATGAAATTGGTCGACTTATCTCGATCGATCGCCGTCTAATTGCCTGAACTGCTTGGAGATTGAGTGGTGCCCAGGACCGGAATCGAACCAGTGACACGCGGATTTTCAATCCGCTGCTCTACCAACTGAGCTACCTGGGCTAACCTGCTTCCGATGGACCTCTTTTAGAATAAGAACCGCGGGGCCTTGGTTCGCCCCGGAAGCGAGCGGGGTTATAGCATCTTGTTCGCTCATGGCAAGCGTCAAATGACTCTTTTTTGACGGTCTCGCCAGATTTGCCGATTCATGAGGAAAAATAAGAGCTTCGCCGATGGATTCCCTAGTTTTCCTCGTCGGGATAATCGGCCTTGGTCTCGTCATCGGCCACCGGAATGGCATAGGAGCCGGTCAGCCAGCGAGAGAGATCGACCTCGCGGCAGCGGTTGGAGCAGAAGGGATAATGTTCGCGATTCGACGACTTGCCGCATTCGGGGCAAGGGCGCGTCTTGCGCAGCGGTTCGACCTTGGCGGCGGCTTTCCTGTCTTCGGGCATGATCGGTCCGTCCTATGGCGTCGGCCGCGGGCTTTAGCCCTCGGGCCACCGGCTATGCACATCGAAGCCTTCGCCGGTCAGAAGCACAATGGTTTCATAAAGCGGCAGGCCGACGACATTGGTGTAGGAGCCCACCATCTTCTGCACGAAGGTGCCGGCGAGGCCCTGGATGCCGTAGGCGCCCGCCTTGCCGCGCCACTGGCCCGACGCCAGGTAGTTCTCGATCTCGAAACCGGAGAGCCGCTTGAAGCGGACCTTGGTCTCGACGATCTTCTGGCGGATCTTGCGATCCGGCGTCACCAGGCAAACGCCGGTATAGACGAGATGGTTGCGTCCGGACAAAAGATGCAGCGAACTCAACGCCTCGTCGGCGAACTCGGCCTTGCCGAGAATGCGCCGGCCGACGGCGACCACCGTATCAGCGGAGAGGATATAACTGCCCTTCCAGGTGATATCGCCCTTGATGGCGGCAAGGGCGGCTTCCGCCTTCTCGGCCGAAAGCCTGCGGGCGAGCGACCGCGGGTGCTCCGACTTCTTCGGCGTCTCGTCGATATCCATCGGCATCAGGCGCGAAGGCTCGATGCCTGCCTGGTTGAGCAGGTCAACGCGACGGGGCGAGCCCGAAGCGAGAATGAGCTTATATTTCAGCGCCATGGAACCTCGACCATCGGCAGACGGGAGAAAACCCTTGCAGAACCTTGGGCAAGCTTACTTGAAACGGTAGGTGATGCGGCCCTTGGTCAGATCGTAGGGCGTCATTTCCACAAGCACCTTGTCGCCGGCGAGAACGCGGATGCGGTTCTTGCGCATGCGGCCGGCGGTATGGGCGATGATCTCGTGTTCGTTTTCAAGCTTCACGCGAAACGTCGCATTCGGCAGAAGTTCGGTGACGATTCCCGGGAATTCGAGGACTTCTTCTTTCGGCATATAGTGGTTTTCTTCCTGTGGGTTGAAGAGGCAGCGCAGCGCGCGCCTTGAAATTTGGGCGGAAACTACACAATCAAGGCGGGTTTGTGAACCTTGTTGATCGGGCTTTCCGTCATTTGTTTTCACGCCGATTGCGCGGCAATGCCTTTTCTTTTCAGCAGCCGGCTTTCGATGAGACCGGCCAGGTGATTGCGGACCTCGCGATAGCTCTCGAGAATCTGCTCGCGCGTTCCGCTGACAACCGTCGGATCCATGGTCGGCCAGTAGACGACGTCGATTGCATTCGAGCGCGTCAGCTCCAGCGCGGCGTGATGGGCCTGCGGTGACAGCGTGATGATCAGATCGAAATAATCGTCCTCGAGCTCTTCCAGCGTCTGCGGCTGGCGGCGCCCGAGGGAAAGCCCGATCTCCTCGAGCACGACATCGACGAAAGGATCGCGCTCGCCGGCGCGAACGCCGGCCGACCTTATATAGGTATTGGACGGCAGAATGCTACGGGCAATGATTTCCGCCATCGGCGAACGGATGGCGTTCAGCCCGCACATGAAGAGGATGGCGCCCGGCCTCTTTCCCTCCTCGACGTCGGCGGCGAGCTCCATTGCCGTCATCCCCGCCAGTAGAGCACGCAGACCAGCGTGAACAGCCGCCGGGCCGTGTCGAAATCGATCTCGATCTTGCCGGTCAGCCTGTCCTTCAGCGTCTGCGACCCCTCGTTGTGGATACCGCGCCGGCCCATATCGATCGCCTCGATGCGGCTTGGTGTGGCCGAACGGATCGCTTCATAATAGCTCTCGCAGATCATGAAATAATCCTTGACGATCCGCCGGAAGGGCGTGAGCGACAGGATATGGGTGGCGACATTGCCGCCGTCTTCCGTGGTGATGGCGAAGACCAGCTTCGAATCGACCAGCGAGATGTTCAGCCGATAAGGTCCGCCGGCATGGCCGATCGGCGCAAAACTGTTCTCCTCGATCAGATCGAAGATGGCGACGGCGCGCTCATGCTCGACATCGGGCGTCGAACGGCCGATCGTATCGTCCAGGACGACGTCGCAAAGCCGGAAATCGCCCGCCGCCATGCCCTCACCTTTCGAGGTTGAGGCGGATCGCAACCGATCGCGCATGGGCGTCGAGACCTTCGGAGACCGCCAGCGCGATCGCCGCCGGGCCGAGGGTGCGCAGCTCACCCGGCCCAAGGCGCAGGATCGAGGTGCGCTTGACGAAATCGAGCACCGAAAGACCGGAGGAGAAGCGCGCCGAACGCGCCGTCGGCAGCACATGGTTCGAACCGCCGACATAATCGCCGATCACTTCGGGCGTATGGGCGCCGATGAAGATCGCACCGGCATTGCGGATGCCGTCGAGCAGCCGGTCCGGATCGGCGACGGCAAGCTCGAGATGCTCGGCGGCAATGCGGTTTGCCAAGGGAATAGCCTGTTTCAGATCGGCAACGAGGATGACGGCGCCGAAATCGCGCCAGCTGGCCGCCGCCGTCTCCGCACGGTTCAGCGTCTTCAGCTGGCGCTCGACCGCCTGCTCCACCTGCTTGCCGAATTCGACATCATCGGTGATCAGGATCGCCTGGGCGCTGGCATCGTGCTCGGCCTGCGCCAAAAGATCGGCGGCGATCCAATCGGGATTGTTGTCCTTGTCGGCAATGACCAGCACCTCGGAGGGGCCGGCGATCATATCGATGCCGACGGTGCCGAAGACGTGGCGCTTGGCGGCAGCGACATAGGCGTTGCCGGGACCGGTGATCTTGGCGACCGGCGCGATCGTCTCGGTGCCATAAGCGAGAGCGGCGATCGCCTGGGCGCCGCCGACGCGGTAGATCTCGGTTACGCCGGCAAGCTTGGCGGCGGCGAGCACCGCCGGATTGACGGCGCCGCCGGTGGCCGGAACGGCAATGACGATGCGGTCGACGCCGGCGACCTTGGCCGGCACGGCATTCATCAGCACCGAGCTCGGATAGCTCGCGGTGCCGCCGGGGACGTAGAGCCCGACCGCCTCGATCGCCGTCCAGCGCGAGCCGAGACGGACGCCGAGATCGTCCTCGTAGATATCGTCCTTCGGCAGCTGCCGGCGATGATGGGATTCAATGCGCAGCGCCGCGAGCTTCAGCGCCCCCAGCACTTCCGACGGCACCGCCTCGACGGCGGCGTCGATCTCTTCAGGCGTGACGCGCATCGGCACGGCGCCGAAATCGATGCCGTCGAATTTCAGCGAATATTCGGCAAGCGCCACATCGCCGCGGGCCCTGACGTCATCGATAATGGCGCGCGCAACGGCGTTAACATCCTCGGAGACTTCGCGCTTCGTCGTCAGGAAAGCGGCGAAATGCTGCTCGAAACCTTCCGATGCCTGATCCAGCCAGATTGCCAAGGCCGATATTCCTTCTCAACTCGAAACCGCAACATTCAAACGTCGGGCGTCAGGGATGGCGCGGCTTGGAAGCCGCCTCCCAGGCACCGCCGATATCGGCGAGCTGCGCCTCGATGCATTCCACATCGAGCGCAATCGAGGCCTCGCCCGACAGCGCCAGCTCGACCGTGCCATCCGGCCCCTCGCCCTTCTTCTCGAAGCGCAGCGCCAGGAGCGACAGCACCTCGTCCCGCTCGCCACGGTCAATGCCGAGCGAACGCACGGCAAGCACGCGCTTGAAGACCAGGGCGGCCCGGCGGCGCTCGAAACCCCTGCGCTTGCGCCCGGCACCTTCCCAGACGAAACGATTGGCGGCAAGGGCGAATTGCGCTTCGCGCGGCGACCAGTCGATGTCACCGACCTTGAAGACGCTGTCCTGCATATGCGCGGAGATGATGGCAAGATCCTCATCATCGAGCGCAACAAGCTTCAGATCGGTCATCCAGTCTTATCCCAGCAGGCACCGCCGGAATGGCGATGCGTCAGACAAGGGAAATAGGATGCTGCGACGGATTACGCAACCGGGATGAACGAGGCTTACTCGCTGATGCGCTCGACGACGGCGCCGCAGCGGGTCAGCTTCTCCTCTAGCCGCTCGAAACCGCGATCGAGGTGATAGACGCGGGAGACCGTGGTTTCGCCCTCGGCGGCAAGGCCGGCGATGACGAGCGAAACGGAAGCGCGCAGATCGGTCGCCATAACAGGCGCGCCGCGCAGGCGCTGGACACCCTCGATCTTCGCCGTCTGGCCGGAGAGCGTGATCCTGGCGCCGAGCCGGGCCAGCTCCTGCACGTGCATGAAGCGGTTTTCGAAGATGGTCTCGGTGACATGCGAGATGCCGGAGGAGCGGGTCATCAGCGCCATGAACTGCGCCTGCAGGTCGGTCGGGAAACCCGGGAAGGGATCGGTGACGATATCGACCGGCTTGATGCCGGCGCCGTTGCGCTTGACGCGGATGCCGTTGTTGGTCGCGGAGATATCCGCGCCGGCGCGACGCAGCGTTTCCAGCGCGGTTTCGAGCAGCGACACATCGGTATTTTCGAGCACGACGTCGCCGCCGGCCATGGCGACGGCCATGGCATAGGTGCCGGTTTCGATGCGATCCGGCAGGACGCGGTGGCGGGCGCCGGAGAGCGAGGTGACGCCTTCGATCGTGATGGTCGCGGTGCCGGCGCCGGAGATCTTGGCGCCCATGGCGTTCAGGCAGTTGGCGAGGTCGACGACCTCAGGCTCACGGGCGGCATTGCCGATGACGGTCGTGCCGCGCGCCAGCGTCGCCGCCATCATCATCACATGGGTGGCACCGACCGAGACCTTCGGGAAGGTGTAGCGCGCGCCGATCAGGCCGCCGTCCGGGGCCTTGGCGTTGATATAACCGGCGTCGATCTCCATGGTCGCACCGAGCGCCGTCAGGCCTTCGATGAAGAGATCGACCGGGCGCGTGCCGATGGCGCAGCCGCCCGGCAGCGACACGCGGCAATGGCCTTCGCGCGCCAGCAGCGGCCCGATGACCCAGAAGGAGGCGCGCATCTTCGACACCAGCTCGTAAGAAGCCGTGGTGTCGACGATGGTGCGGCAGGTGAAATGGATCGTGCGGGCGTAGGAATCCTCCTGGCGCTCGCGGCGGCCGTTGACGGCGACGTCGACGCCGTGATTGCCGAGGATGCGCATCAGGAGTTCGACATCGGCCAGATGCGGCACATTTTCCAGCGTCAGCGTATCGCTGGTCAAAAGCGAGGCGATCATCAGCGGCAGTGCGGCATTCTTGGCGCCGGAAATCGGAATGATGCCATTCAGCTCATTACCGCCGACGATTCTGATACGATCCATGTGCGCCTACGGGCCGCGCCCGCCTTTCCTGAAAGTTCTGACTTGAAAGAAGGAGTGGGTGTTTAGGGGATTTCTTGCGGAGCTTCAATTCGTGCCGGACGGAACATTACGATTCGTCCATTTTTGCGGCGGGCAGCCCATTTGTTTCGTCGGCCTGGCCGGAACGGCGGGCGCGCACCTGCTGTTTGCGTCGGCTGAGATTTTCCCTGAGCTTTTCGGCGGCCCGCTCGCGGCGCAGTTTCGCCTGTGCCTCGATTGCCTCTTTGCGGCTCTGCTGGCCGGTTTCGGTCTTGTCGTTCATGTGACAGGATTAGCCGAATTCGCGCCGATCCAAAAGGCCCTTGCATCGCAATCCACGCGAAGTTGGAATTTGCGGCTTGCGCTTGTCGTCAAGCTGTGGCAATAGCCGCCCCGTTCCCGCGATTGAGCCGCCCGGCTCGCACGGGTCCTGGTCCTGCTGCCGTAGCTCAGTGGTAGAGCACACCCTTGGTAAGGGTGAGGTCGGTGGTTCAATCCCACTCGGCAGCACCAGTTTTCTTTCAGGCAATAACATCATATCTCGTGTGCCCGGCCGCCCCTCATCCGGCTGCCGCCACCTTCTCCCCGTAACCGGGGCGAAGGGGATATGCCGCAACGTCTCCGTCCCTCGCTGGCCCCTAGCAGGGCACGTCCCCTCGCCCCGTTTACGGGGAGAGGGTTAGGGTGAGGGGCAGCCATCCGCACGAAGCGGACAGCATGGCAGTACAATCCGGGATTTCGGTGACTTCCAGATAATAAGATATGAACGGCGAAAACTGCCAGAGTTCGAACAATTCTCCGGTCAGCACCACTTCTTCATCTGGAATCGGTGCGTGAGGCCCTAAGGGAATTCCATCGAACACGCCTTCGACATACCAGTGTTCAAATTTTTCTGCCGAGAGATAGACGCCAAGATCAATGACCGTCCCGTACACCGGGAGGGTAGCTTGCAAATATCCCCGCTGCATTTTGGGGATGGTTTCGACGGAGATCTGTGTCAGGAAAGCCTCCTCAGCGGCCAACTCCGCGCCTTGGGCTAGAGCGGGCGTGGCGAGCGCACCGCAGAGAAAAGCAGCCCGCATCAGATGTCGACCTAAACCCATATTGAGCCCTCAGTTGGCGGAGCACCGATCGACGATACGGGCCTGCACCATATGGTTTATTTAAGGCCTCTCCTTCGCGTACGGGCGTAGTCCTCTTCGCATCCTGCGATCCCGCGTCGCCAAGTGGGCATTTCCGTTCACCAGCAACGAACGATTCACCATTGTTGGCCGTGAAAATCACGCTAGAATGCCTATCATAGCGGAGTCTCCCCGGAGGAACTGGGAGGTGCCGCACCTGTTTCTGTCGAAAACCCTGGAGGAGCATCGATGGCAACTGAACGATGGAACAGCCCGGTCACGGTCGGTTTCGAAGGAGCCGATGCGCGAACGGTCACTGGGCCGTTTGATGCCTTGAAGTGCCTGGCGGATTTCTGGCCGAGTTCGCGCGGGCTGCATTATATCAAGGCGCGCAGCACCTGCCGGGCAGCGCTCGACGGTCGCAAGAGCGTGGAGGAGGCAAGAGCCGAATTCCTGGCGGCGGCTGAAGAGGCGAAGCTGAAGCTGCACTAGCACGGCGAGGACGTCCGGACGTTATTGGTTTGTTCGCCAAGTCGTGCCGAAACGGTACGTTGTTTAATTTTCACTTAACCCTGCATCGAGCAGGTGCCGGGTTTTGGCGCAAAAGGTGTTGCGCCTCAGACAGCTGTTTCGATAGAAAACACTCAGCCATCATGATGATGGTCAGAGGCTCGTCTCCGGAAACGCCGGCGAGCCTCGTTCGAGCCGATCGGGGTCTCAGCAGCCCGCGCCGCCTTCATTCTCCACCTCGATATAGCCGACACCGATGATCGTGCCGTCCGCCGTGCGGATGAAGGACGGCAGATAGTGCGGCTCTGCCGGCTGGCAGGCGGCCGTTTCGGTATACTCGTTGAGCGCGATCTGGTCCTTCGGAAGCGCGGAATAGTTCGTGCCGGTTTCGAGCGAGGCATAGGCGGGGCCGGCAAAGACACCGCAACCGATAATCAAGGTCGTTGCCCACAGGCGAAGAAGCAACTGCATGATGGTCTCCAGCGTTTCGATCCGGCATTTCAACACGCGGAGGCTCACTTGGTTCCCTCAGCGCCGCAACAGGCGGCTATGCACATAGCCTTGGCCGACGACGCTTTCAGCGATCTCGACCGCCCGTTCGACATCGCCGTGCCGGCGCACGAAACCTTCGAGGATGACATAGGAACCAAGCATGCTGACGGTGATTTCTCCGGCGTCGAGATCATCGGCGGCATGGAGCGCGCTCTCGACCGAAGCGCGTGTCGCCGCCTCGCCATGGCCCTGTCGGCCGGGTTCGTCATGGTCGGGGAATACAGGAAACCCGATCACTTAAGCGTCTCCTGAGGTTGGTATATCCAGGTTAACGCTGCAACGGGGTTTTCGTTGCGGTCCGCCGGTCTCGACGGGATATTCGCGCGTGATTTCTGCGTGCCAGGCTCGCCCACCCTTGGCGGACGCTGCTGCGGCTTCCATATCTGCTGCAGTCGAAAGAGGGATGACGACGATGAAAGTGCTGATGCCCGCCTTGTTTGCCGCCGCATTGCTGACCGGCTGCTCCTCGGTCGACAGCCCGGCGCTGGAACCCATTCCCGGCAGTATCACCTATGGCGGCCAGCCGCGGACGAAGCTCACCAAATCGCCGGTCGGCAGCGCCGTCTACAATCAGTTCTACAACGAGAGCGGCCAGCGCGTGGAGGAAACCTATATTCTTCAGCCGGACCGCAGCCTGAAGCTGGTGCGGCGCGTGGTGGGGCCGGATTTCCCCGAATGAGACTTGCGCCGTTCCAGGCTTGACAGCGGCTGAAATCGCGAACATTCAAGGAACATCTAATCTTCTCGCAGTGATTCTGCGGGAGCCCGACCGGACGGCTGGATGTATCTCGAAAAGCTCAATCCCCAGCAGCGTATGGCCGTCGAGCACGGCACGCTCACCGACGGCAGCCATATTGCCGGGCCGCTGCTGGTCATCGCCGGCGCCGGTTCCGGCAAGACCAATACCTTGGCGCATCGGGTCGCCCATCTGATCGTCAAGGGCGCCGATCCCCGCCGCATCCTGCTGATGACCTTCTCGCGCCGGGCGGCGGCCGAAATGGCGCGGCGCGTCGAGCGCATCTGCCGCGATGTGCTCGGTTCGAATGCCGGCGTCATGGCCGATGCGCTTCATTGGTCCGGCACCTTCCACGGCATCGGCGCCAGGCTGCTGCGCGACTATAACAAGCAGATCGGCCTCGATGCCGATTTCACCATCCATGACCGCGAAGACAGCGCCGACCTGATGAACCTGATCCGGCACGATCTCGGCTTCTCCAAGACGGAAAGCCGGTTTCCGGCCAAGGGCACCTGCCTTGCCATTTATTCCAGGGCGGTCAATTCGGAGACGGCGCTCGACCAGGTGCTGCGCGACGCCTTTCCCTGGTGCGCGGCCTGGGACAAACAGCTGCGCGAGCTTTTCGCCTGCTATGTCGAGGCCAAGCAGGCCCAGAACGTACTCGATTACGACGACCTCCTGCTCTACTGGGCACAGATGGTCGGCGAGAGCGTGATCGCCGAGGATATCGGCAGCCGCTTCGACCATGTGCTGGTCGACGAATATCAGGACACCAACCGGCTGCAGGCCTCGATCCTGATGGCGCTGAAGCCCGGCGGTCGGGGACTGACCGTCGTCGGCGACGATGCGCAGTCGATCTATTCCTTCCGCGCAGCGACAGTGCGCAACATCCTCGATTTTCCCGCCGCCTTCAGCCCGCCCGCCAATATCGTCACGCTCGACCGCAACTATCGCTCGACGCAGCCGATCCTGACAGCCGCCAACGCCGTCATCGATCTCGCCTCGGAGCGCTTCACCAAAAATCTCTGGACCGAGCGGCAATCGGCCGAGCGGCCGCGCCTCGTCACCGTGCGCGACGAGGCCGAGCAAGCGCGTTACGTCGCCGACAAGGTGCTCGACAATCGCGAGGAGGGCCTGAAGCTCAAGCAGCAGGCGGTGCTGTTCCGCGCTTCGCATCACAGTGGACCGCTGGAGGTCGAGCTGACCCGGCGCAACATTCCCTTCGTCAAATTCGGCGGGCTGAAATTTCTCGACAGCGCCCATGTCAAGGACATGCTGGCCGCCCTTCGCTTCGCGCAGAACCCGCGCGACCGGGTGGCGGGCTTCCGGCTGATGCAGATCCTGCCGGGCGTCGGGCCGTCGACAGCGCAGAAGGCACTCGACCTGATGGCCGAGGATGCGAGCCCGCTGTCGGCGCTCGCCGCCATGCCGGCGCCGCCGCGCTGTGGCGAGGACTGGGCGGCTTTCGTTTCGATGCTGCAGGAGATGAAATCCGGCAAGGCCGGCTGGCCGGCGGAAATCGAGCTGGCGCGGCAATGGTACGCGCCGCATCTGGAACGGCTGCATGAGGACGCGGCAACGCGGCAGGCCGATCTCTTACAGCTCGAGCAGATTGCCGGCGGTTATGCCTCGCGCGAGCGTTTCCTCACCGAGCTCACGCTCGATCCACCGGATGCGACCAGCGACCAGGCCGGCGTGCCGCTGCTCGACGAGGACTATCTCATTCTCTCGACCATCCATTCGGCCAAGGGCCAGGAATGGACGAGGGTCTTCATGCTGAATGTCGTCGACGGCTGCATTCCGAGCGATCTTGCCGTCGGCGCCACCGCCGAAATCGAGGAGGAGCGCCGGCTGCTCTATGTGGCGATGACGCGCGCCCGCGACGGTCTCGACCTCGTCGTGCCGCAACGTTTCTTCACCTATGGACAGAACGCGCAAGGCGACCGGCACGTCTATGCCTCGCGCAGCCGCTTCATTCCGGCGACCCTGCTGCAATTCTTCGAGGCCTGCAGCTGGCCGCAGGTGAAATCGGATGCCGCCGCCCAGGCGCAGGCGCGGCAGGTGCGCATCGATGTCGGCGCCCGCATGCGCGGCATGTGGCGATAGGTAGCGCCGCACGGATTCCGATCCGTGCGACGCGCTTTGGTTCGGCCCGGACCTGGCAGGCGCTCAGTAGTCCCAGACGGCCGGCACCCAACGGAAGGCTTCGCCGTCAACCGCCACATGGCAGATGGAGGGGAACGGCAAGTGGGTGGCCACCAGCATCTCGCCCGTCGCCGCCAGCTCGCGCAGGAGGGCGACCCTGACGCGCGCCGCCTCCTCGGGATCATGCTCGAAGCCGTTATGCCAGTCAGGCTGATCGAACCCGACCGGGAACACGGCGTCGCCGGCGAACATCAGCCGGTCGCCGCCGGACGCCACGCGGACCACGCTGTGGCCGGGGGTATGGCCGCCGGTGCGGGAGACGACCACGCCCGGCGCCACTTCGGACTGCTCGTCGAACAGCCGCAGCTGGCTCTGGTACATTTTCACGAACCGCTTGGCGGCCGCGCGAAGCGCATCCGGGAAGCCCGCCGGCATGGAGGTGTGGGTGAAGTCGGGCGCCTCCCAGAACTTGACCTCGGCGGCCGCCACATGGATCCTGAGGTCAGGACGCAAACGCTCCTTCACCCCGTCGATGAGCAGCCCGCCAATGTGGTCCATGTGCAAATGAGTGAGCACCACGTCGGTGACGGATGCAAGATCGATGCCGGCGGCTTCCAGCCGCCTGATCAACTGGCCGGCGCGCGGCAGGTTCAAATCCGGGTCCATGCCCAGACCGGCATCAATGAGGATGGTCTGTGCACCGCTGCGCACCACGACGACGTTCAGCGGCCAGTCGAAAGCGTCTTTCGGGAAGAACATTTCGTCCAGCCAGGCTGCCCGGACCGCGGGCTCGGCATTGTGTGCCAGCATCGAGGTCGGGAGCGGCAGCACCCCATCGCTGATGATCAGGACTTCGATCTCGCCGATCCGCAACGCATAGCGCGACGGAACCAGCTCATCGAGCTTTGGCTTGCCGAGCTGCGGGGTGCTGTCCAAGTTGATGTTTGTCTGCGTTTGACCAATCGTACGAGCTTTTGCTTCTGCCTGCGACATGATGCGCTCCTGTTTTGCGATCGAGAGGTGTCAGTTACGGGTCACGTCGCAGAGACTATGTGGGAGCGTGTTGAGGGTCGATCGGATCAAGGAAGAGGAAAGGCTAGGCTTTAGCACAGGGAAGCCTATGGGTTCGGCGGAACGCAGCGACGATTTGGTGGTGAAACGGCTGGCATGAGGACGCAGACGCCCTCGCCCGCCGGGGCGGCGCCCGCACACAGCATGCAGAAAGATGACAGCGTCAGAGCAATAGCGGCGGTTCGGCCGGCTTCAGGAAGCGCTCGACGGCTGCCGACTCCACCGCCTCGACTGACGCCGGCGACCATTTCGGATTGCGGTCCTTGTCGATGACGGCAGCGCGGATGCCTTCGAAGAAATCCGGATTGTCCAGCATCTGCAGACAGGCGCCGAGTTCGCGGCCGAGGCATTCGGCAAGCGAGGCGCTGCGCCGGCCGGCCCTCAAGAGCCGCAAAGCGAGCTTCAGGCTGGTCGGCGAGCGCGTCAGCAGCACCCGGTGCGTCTCGGCGGCGAATTCGCCATCCTCCTCGGCCAGCGCCGTCAGGATCTCCTCGACGCCGTCGAACCGAAATGCGCGATCGATCGTCGCCGCGTTCTGCCGCAGCCGGCTTTCCCCCGAAGGCTCGGAGAATGCCTGCAGCAGGGCATCGACATCGATCGACGAACTGCCGCGCGGCAGGCCCGACAGTGCATCGATCATCTCGGCGAGCCGCGACCACGCGATATAACGATCGGCGAGCCCGGCATGGATCGCGTCGGCGGCGCCGATATCGAGCCCGGTCAGGCCGAGCCATGTGCCGGCCTCGCCGGGTGCCTTCGGCAGCAGCCAGGTGGCGCCGACATCTGGGACATAGCCGATGCCGGTTTCCGGCATGGCAAGGCGGGTGCGTTCGGTGACGATGCGGTGGCGGCCGTGCGCGGACAGGCCGACGCCGCCGCCCATGGTGATGCCGTCCATCAGCGCGACATAGGGTTTGGGGTAGACAGCGATCTGATGGTTCAAACGGAATTCCTCGCGCCAGAAGGTTCCGGCGAGGCCGTCGCCGGCCCGGGCGCTCTCATGCAGGGCGCGGATATCGCCGCCGGCGCAGAAGCCGCGTTCGCCCTCCCCTGTCGCCACGACAATCGCCACGTCGGCATCGCGGGCAAAGCCGTCAAGCGCCTCGGCAATCGACCGGATCATCGCCAGCGTCAGGCTGTTCAGCGCCCGCGGCCGGTTGAGCCGGATGATGCCGGCAGCGCCTCGCCGCTCGATGATGACTTCGCTGTCCTGCATGGTTCACCTCCGCTGTTCCAGCCTTTCCTGGTCAGATTGAAACATTCTGTCCAGGAAAGGCTTGAAACCATGCATAGACGACGATGCGGCATCGCTCCAGAGCATTTCCGGCAAGCCCGTAAACAGGCTGCCGCCGAGCACCGTTCAGAAGGATGCGGCGGCAAGCGCCCGGTGGATGCTGTGCAGGTCGTCGACATTTCTGTTCGACAGGAAGAGCTCCCAGTCGAGCGAGCTCTGGACGATGGTTTCCAGCGAATTGTGGCGCGGCTTCCAGTCGAGCACCTGGCGAGCGAGCGAAGCATCGGCGACGACGCTTGCCGAATCGCCGGGGCGGCGCGGCGCCATATGGATTTTGAAGGAATGTCCGTGCAGGCGGGTGACCATGTTCAAGACGTCGAGCACCGAATAGCCGCTGCCATAACCGCAATTGGCAACCAGCGAGCCTTTGTCCCTGCGCAGATGCTGCAGCGCTTTCAGATGGGCATCGGCAAGATCGGTGACATGGATGTAGTCGCGCACGCCGGTGCCGTCATGGGTGGGGTAGTCGATGCCATAGACATGGACGCTGTCGCGTTTGCCGAGTGCTGCCTCGCAGGCGACCTTGATCAGATGCGTGGCGCCTGCCGTCGACTGGCCGGTGCGGTGATCGGGGTCGGCGCCGGCGACGTTGAAATAGCGGAGCGCGACATAGTTGAAATCATAGGCGGCGGCGGCATCGCGCAGCATGAATTCGGTCATCAGCTTCGACTGGCCGTAGGGATTTTCCGGATTGAGGGAGGCATTCTCCTTCACCGGCAGGTCGTTCTGCTGCTGACCGTAGACGGCCGCCGTCGACGAAAAGACGAAATTGCGGATGCCGGCCTTGATCGCGGCGGAGAGAAGTGCCCGGGTCTTGCCGGAGTTGTTGTCGTAATAGGAAAGCGGATCGGCGACCGAGACCGGGACGACGGCGGAGCCGGCGAAATGGATGATCGCCTCGATGTCGTTTTCGATGAAGATCTTCTTCAGGATGTCGGGATCGGCAATGTCGCCGAGATAGAAACGCGCCGCCGGCGCCACGGCCCAGCGGAAGCCGGTGGAGAGGCGGTCGAGCACCACCACATCCTCGCCCGCATCGATGAGCGCCCAAACCATGTGACTGCCGATATAACCGGCCCCGCCCGTCACCAAAACCGCCATGTCCCACACCCCTGCTTTCGCTTTTTAGAAGCAGGGGCATCAGGCGCCGGTTTTTCTTTCCAATTTTCTTATCGCGGGGCCGTTCGGGACCCTTTCAACGCTTATGTTTGGAGTCGTGGTTAGAGGCCGATTTCGGGCTTTGCTCAAGTTTTAGCGATCCGGCCGTTCCGGCGCAAAATCGGTCCGGCGCGCGCTCTCGCCGGCCCTCTCAGAGTTTGACGATATAATCGCAGAGCCGCTCGGCAGCGACCGCTATCTGGCCGGGGTCGCGCAGGAAACAGGCGCGCAGGAACAGCTCGCCGCCGGCGCCGAAAGCGGTTCCGGGGGCAAGACCGACGCCCGTCTTGTCGACGATGTCGATCGCGGCCCTGCGGCTGTCGGTAACCCCGTCGATCTTCAGGAAGGCATAGAGTGCGCCGTCCGGCTTCAGCGTCTCGACGCGGTTGGTGGCAATCAGCGCATCGCAGAGGATGTCGCGGGAACGGGCGGCCTTGGCGATGTTGGCGCGCACGAAATCATCGCCTTGATCGAGCGCCGCGACGGCGCCCTTCTGCATGAACTGCGCCACGCCCGATGTCGAATATTGGATGAGGTTTTCGAGCACCTGTCCCATCTCGGGCGGAGCGACGATCCAGCCGACGCGCCAGCCGGTCATCGACCAGTTCTTCGAGAAGGAATTGACGAAGATGATCTTGTCGCCCTCTTCCATGATGTCGAGGAAGGAGGGCGCTCGGCCGCCAGCAAAGTGATAGAGCGCGTAGATTTCATCCGCCATGATCCAGAGATCATGTTTGCGGGCAAGGGCGAGGATTTCGCCGAGATCCTTTTGGGTCGCGGTCCAGCCGGTCGGGTTCGAGGGCGTATTGATGAAAAGACCCCGGGTCTTTGGCGTGATCGCGGCTGCGAGGCGGTCGAGATCGAGCCCCCATTTGCCGCCCTCGAACTGCAGGTCGACGCCGACGGCGCGCGCGCCGGCGATTTCGAGCGCGGCGGCGATATTCGGCCAGGCCGGCGTGAGATAGACGAATTCGTCGCCGGGCGAGGTCAGCGCCTGCACGGAGATCTGGATCGCCTGCATGCCGGAGCCGGTGACATAGAAATGCTCGACCGGCAGGCGGACGGAAAAATGTCTGAAATAATAATCCGACAGCGCCCGGCGAAGCTCGGGAATGCCGCGCTGCCAGGTATAGAAGGTTTCGCCTGATGCAAGCGCCTCCATCGCCGCCCGGCTGATGAAATCGGGCGTCGGCAGATCACCTTCACCCACCCAGAGCGGCAGCAGGCCTTGCCGGCCGCGGGCATAATTGACGACTTCGACGATCCCGCTTTCGGGCGCCGCTACGGCGCGCGGACTGAGGCTGTTCATGATCGACATGCATATCTCCGGTTTCCGCCTTCATAAAAGATTTATGCCGGCAAATCCCATGATATCGAGTGATGGCATATCGATTTTCGTGATGAATGGCCGGGGCGTGCGACGGAAAAATCCCGCTGGGGAGATTGACGCCTGCCCCTCATCCGCCTGCCGGCACCTTCTCCCCGTTCTGACGGGGAGAAGGGGATATGCCGTGACCTCTCCAGTCCCCACCTACCTCTCGCAAGGCACGTCCCCTCTCCCCGTTCTTACGGGGAGAGGGTTAGGGTGAGGGGCAGCTATCGACGCGAACGGACAGCATTGGGCATGGAGGGCGGAGCCGCCGGCGCCAGCCCGATCAAACCGCTGGGCGCGTGGCGAGGAGATCGCGGATCTCCGTCAGCAGCTGAACATCCGCCGGCGGTGGGGGCAGCTCTTCCGGTGCGGCCTTTTCCTGGCGCTCGACCTGCATGCGCAGATAATTGACGCCCTTGACCATCAGGAAGATGATCCAGGCCAGAATCAGAAAGTTGATGAGAACGGTGAGGAAGCTGCCATAGGCGAAGACCGCACCCTGGGCGCGGGCGGCGGCAAGTGTGGGCGCGTTGACGGCCGAGGAGAGTGGCAGGAAGTAATTGGAGAAATCGAAGCCGCCCATAATGGCGCCGACGATCGGCATGATAAGGTCATCGACCAGCGATTTGACGATGCCGCCGAAGGCGCCGCCGATGATGACGCCGACTGCAAGATCCATGACATTGCCGCGGGCGATAAAGGCCTTGAACTCATTGAGCATGCGATCCGTCTCCCTTCGATCCATTTCAGAGATATGCAGTTGTTTTCATTAGCTACATCTTCATTGCAATTAATCAATTGCAAATCGCAACAATCGGGCCGAACTCCCGCGTGCAGTCTTTGACTTAAGGCGTAGACGGGCGGGAATTTTCAAGGCTCCTGAAATGACTTAAGCTCATCTGCATTGCGGGAGGTGCCGGCGGCTTCTCGCCGGCGGAGAGTCAATGCTTCCAGGCTGGGTCATATTCGCGTCTGCCTTCGGCTATCTGCTGCTGCTTTTCGCCGTGGCCAGCTATGGCGACCGCAAGAACCGCGGCCCGGGTGCGCTGGAAGGCGGATGGCCCGTGGTCTATGCGCTGAGCCTGGCGATCTACTGCACCTCCTGGACCTATTTCGGCAGCGTCGGGCTTGCCGCGCAACGCGGCCTGGAATTTGCCGGCATCTATATCGGTCCCATTCTGGTCTTCACCCTCGGCATGCCGCTGCTTCGCCGCATCATCGAGCTTGCCAAGGCGGAGAAACTCACCTCGGTCGCCGATTTCGTCGCCGCGCGCTACGGCAAGAACCCGACGGTCGCCACCATCGTCGCGCTGATCTCGCTGATCGGCACCATTCCCTATATCGCGCTGCAGCTGAAGGCGATCTCCAGCACCGTCAGCGCCATGGTCAATCCGTCCGATTACGGCATCGGCAGCGGCAATCTCTACTTCCTCGACCTGCCGCTCGCCGCGACGCTGGTGCTTGCCTGCTTCGCCATCATGTTCGGCACGCGGCATACGGATGCGACGGAACACCAGGACGGCCTCATCCTCGCGGTTTCGATGGAATCGGTGGTCAAGCTGGTCGCCTTCCTGACGGCCGGCGTCTGCGTCATCTGGTTTCTCTTCGACGGTCCCGCCGACCTCTGGCAGAAGACCGTCGAAAACAGCCTGGTCATGTCGGCGCTGAATTACCATACGCCGATCAGCCGCTGGATCACCCTGATCATGCTGTCGGCTTTCGCCATCATCCTGCTGCCGCGGCAATTCCACGTAACGGTCGTGGAAAACCGGACGGCGAAACAGCTGAAACTCGCGGGCTTCCTGTTTCCCACCTATCTCGTCGCGATCAACCTCTTCGTCCTGCCGGTGGCGATCGGCGGGCTGCTGACCTTCGGCGGCACCGGCAATGCCGATTTCTACATGCTGTCGCTGCCGCTGGCCGGCGAGATGCCTGTCATCACGCTGATCACCTTCATCGGCGGCTTTTCTGCCGCAACCGCGATGGTCATCGTCGATTCCGTGGCGCTGTCGATCATGGTGTCGAACGACATCATCATGCCGATCTTCCTCAGGCGCAAACTTGCCGGCCGCACCGGCCAGCGCGACGATTTCGCCAAGACGCTGCTCAACATCCGCCGCAGCGCGATCTTCGCCGTGCTGCTGTTCGGCTATGCCTATTACCGCTCGACCGACAGCACGGCCGGCCTTGCCTCGATCGGCCTTCTTTCCTTCGCGGCGATCGCGCAGATCGCCCCTGCCCTGTTCGGCGGGCTGATCTGGCGGCGGGCGAATGCGCGCGGCGCCATCCTCGGCCTGACGTCCGGCTTCGTCATCTGGGTCTATCTGCTGTTCCTGCCCTCGCTCGGCGGCCCCGATTATTCCTATGTGGCAAGCGCCGTGCTCGGCTTCATCTTCCCCGGCGCGACGCTGTTTACCGCGCCCGACGCCGATCCGCTGGTCAATGCGACCGTGATGAGCCTGCTCGTCAATACCGCCTTCGTCATCGTCGGCTCGCTCACCCGCAATGCCAGGCCGCTGGAACGCATCCAGGCCGGCATCTTCGTCAAGCGGCATTCGCGTTCGCAATTTGCCACGCGCGGCTGGAAGACCCGCATCAGCGTCGGCGACCTCAAGGCGGCGATCTCGCGCTATCTCGGCGAGGAGCGCATGCAGCGCTCGTTGACGACCTATGAGCAAAGCTCCGGCCGCAAGCTGGAGGACGAACAGCCGGCCGACATGGCGCTGATCCATTTCAGCGAACAGCTGCTCGGCAGCGCCATCGGCTCATCGTCGGCCCGCCTGGTGCTGTCGTTGATCCTGCAGAAGATCGAGGATGCTTCTTCCGACACCGCCTGGCTGCTCGACCAGGCGAGCGAGGCGCTTCAATATAACCAGGACATGCTGCAGACCGCACTGTCGCAGATGGACCAGGGCATTGCCGTCTTCGACAGTTCCAACCGGCTGACCATCTGGAACCGGCGCTTCCGGCAATTGCTCGATCTGCCGGAGAATGCCGGCCAGGTCGGCTTTCCCCTCTCCGAGATCGTCACCATTCTCAGCCAGCGCGGCGACATCGCGCCCGGCGATCAGCAGCAGACGGTGCGGCACTTCCTGACGCTCGACAAGCCCTTCTCACTGGTGCTCGGCGGCGGCGAGCGGATCATCGAGGTGCGCTCCAACGCCATGCCCGACAAAGGCATCGTCGCCACCTTCACCGACATCACCCAGCGCGTCAACGCCGACCAGGCCCTGAAGCAGGCGAACGAGACGCTGGAGCAGCGCGTCGCCGAACGCACGGCCGAGCTTACCCGCGTCAACCGCCAACTCGCCGAGGCGCGGGCGGCGGCCGACGAGGCGAATATCGGCAAGACCCGCTTTTTTGCCGCCGCCGGCCACGACATCCTGCAGCCGCTCAATGCCGCCAGGCTCTATTCCTCCGCCCTGGTCGAGCGCATGGCGCAATCCGACAACAGCCCGATCGTGCGCAACATCGACTCCGCGCTGGAATCGGTCGAAACCATTCTCGGCGCGGTGCTCGATATCTCCCGGCTCGATACCGGCGCCATGCGGCCGCGGCTCGCCTCCGTCGCGCTTTCCGACCTCCTGGAGCGGATCGAGACCGATTTCGCGCCGATCGCCCGGGAAAAACAGCTGAAGCTGGTGGTCATGCCGACATCGCTGCGCGTGCGCTCCGACCCCAACCTTCTGCGCCGGCTGGTGCAGAACCTCGTTTCCAACGCCATCAAATACACGATTACCGGCAAGGTGCTGGTCGGGGCGCGGCGGCGCGGCAATCAGGTGATCATCCAGGTGATCGATTCCGGCATCGGCATTCCGCCGTCAAAATTCCGCACCGTGTTCAAGGAATTCGCGCGGCTGGACGAAGGGGCGAAAACCGCTTCCGGCCTCGGGCTCGGCCTTTCGATCGTCGACCGCATCGCCCGCGTGCTCAACCATCCGGTCGAGCTGCAGTCGACGCATGGCAGGGGCACGGAATTCCGCATCGCCATACCGCTCGACATCTCGCGCCCGGCCGAGGCCGTCGCGGCCATCGCACCTGCCGACCGACCGTCACAGCCGCTCAAGGGGCTGAAGGTGCTGTGCATCGATAACGAGCCGAAAATCCTCGAAGGCATGCGGTTGCTGCTCAGCGGCTGGGGCTGCGAGGTGACGGCGGTGCATTGCCTGGCCGATGTGATCGCAGGCGACGGCCGTGACGGACCGCCGGATCTCGCTATTGCCGATTATCATCTCGACGACGGCACCGGCATCGCCGCGATCCTGCATCTGCGCCGGCAGTTCGGCGCCGATATCCCCGCCTTGCTCGTGACCGCCGACCGCACGCCGGAGGTGCGCGGCGAGGCCGAGCGGCACGACATCGCCGTTCAGCACAAGCCGGTGCGGCCGGCGGCGCTACGCGCCTATATAACCCAGATTTCCGGGTTGAAACGCGCGGCCGCGGAGTAGGCTCAGCTCGCAGATTGCATGGCACGCGCCACCAGGGCGCGCACCAGCGCGACATCCGGCACGTCGCCGAACAGGATGCGATACATGATCGGCGCCACGAGCTCATCCATGGCGCGGTCGACATCGGGAAAAGCCTCACCGCGCGCCTTTGCCCTCTCGGCGATGACGACGATCTGCTGGCGGGTATATTCGCAGCATTTGCAGGCATTTGCGCCTGCCTGCGCCGCCAGCACGTCGCGGATCATCTCGCGGCCCGGCCCGGAGGACATTTCCTCGGCATATTGCTCGGCCCAGGCTTCGAGATCGGCTTTGCCGCTGCCGGCATCGACCGGCTGCATATCCGGCCGCAGCCGCTCGACGGCAACATCGGCGAGAAGCTCCTGCAGGTCACCCCAGCGGCGATAGATAGTCGACGGCGTCACACCCGCCCTGGCGGCGATCAACGGGATCGTCACCTCACCGCGGTTCATCTCGGCCAGCAACTCACGGACAGCCTTGTGCACCGAGGCCTGAACCCGGGCGCTTCTGCCGCCCGGCCGAAGATTCTCTTTCACTGCCATTCCTACGCCCGCCCCCCAACACTTATGGTTCAAAATCTTTGACAGAACCATAAACGCAAATAATTTGCCTTTACGATGCATTCGCCCTACATGGAGCTAACGCAACGGCTTAGCTTTAAGAGGGCTTATATATGGTCGCCCCAGCCAAATCCACAGAGAATGCGCCGCGTCCCTCGATCGGTTTTCATGCGCTGACGCTCGCCACTTTTTTCGGCGCCTCCGCCGCACCGACGCCACTCTACCGGATCTACCAGGAGAACTTCTCGCTCTCGCCGGTGCTGATCACCGTCATCTTCGCCGTCTACGCCTTCGCGCTGCTGGCAGCCCTTTTGACCGCCGGGTCGATCTCCGACCATCTCGGCCGCAAACCGGTGATCTTTTTCGCCCTGGTGCTCGAAATCGCCGCCATGGCCCTCTTCGTCGTCGCCAGCGGCCCCGGCTGGCTGATCGCGGCGCGGATCGTGCAGGGTGTTGCGACCGGGATTGCCGGCGCCTCGCTCGGCGCCGCTCTCGTCGATGTGGACCGGGCCAAGGGGCAGATCGTCAATTCGATCGCGCCGCTTTGCGGCATGGCGGTCGGCGCGGTCGGCACCAGCGCGCTGATCCAATATGGCCCCTTCCCGATGCACCTCATTTATGCACTGCTGCTTCTTGCCTTCACGCTGCTGGCGGCCGCCATCTGGCTGACGCGCGAGACCGGCGACAGGCGGCCGGGCGCCCTCGGCTCGCTGATCCCCAGGGTCGCCATTCCGCCGCAGGTCAAACGGCCGCTCTCGCTGGTGACGCCGATCAATATCGCCAACTGGACGCTCGCCGGCTTCTACCTTTCGCTGGTGCCGTCGCTGGTCGCCAGCACGACCGGCAGCCGCGCGCCGCTGACGGGCGGGGCTGTCGTGACCGCGCTGATGGTCAGCGGCGCGATCGCCGTCTATCTCAGGCGCGGCAAGACGGCATCGGCCAATCTCTTCTTCGGCGTGTCGGCCAAGACGCTCGGCATCCTGACGGTCGTCGCCGGCGTGCATCTTGCCAATGTGCCGCTGCTGCTGATCGGCACTGTCTTCACCGGCGCCGGGTTCGGCACCAATTTCCTCGGCGCGATCGGCACCATCATGCCGCTCGCCAAAGCGGACGAGCGCGCCGGCCTGCTTGCCGCCTTCTACGTCCAGAGCTATCTCGCCTTCAGCCTGCCGGCGATCCTTGCCGGCTTCCTGGCGAAATCGGCCGGCTATGGCCTGACGACCGATATCTATGCGACGGCGATCCTGCTGTTGATGGGCGTCGGGATCATCGGAGTACGCTCCGGCCGTCGAAAGACGGCGGAGAATGCCGCCTGACATCCGAGGCCCGTCACGGCTTAAGATCGAGCAATGCGCGGCCGCTGCCATCCATGGCGAAGGGCACGGAGGCGTGCTGGTGAGCGACGATCCAACGCCCGTCTTGCTTGACGAGGCCGAGGGTCTGGCGGAACCAGAGGTCGACCTCGGTGCCGTCGGTCTTGGTCCCGGTCATACGCAGGAGACCGCTCCAGAAGGCGACATCGCCGCCAACGGTCAATTTGGCATCGCGCACTTCGCCGCCGATCGGGCCTTCCCACGTGTCGAACCACGCCTGCAGACCCGCCTCGTCCTTGCCGGTGAAGGCGAGCGGCGGCGCCAGCGAAAATTCGACGGAATCCTCGGCCTCATAGGAAAGCGCCTCCGCGGCGTTCTTTTCGCCGAGCGCCTTGGCCCGCATCATCAGCATGGCGATGATTGCCTCTTCTTCGTGCCTGGCATTGGCTTCATCGTTCACGGTCGTTCTCCTTTCGCTATGGACAGAGGACGAACGGGAGGACGACGATCCGACATCGACTGCTGAATTGCTTCAGAGGTAACCCGTCACCGCCGGTTCGTTCCACCAGGCATCGTGCCTGCCGTCGGCATAACGGACGGGCAAGGCCGCCAGTTCCTCCGGGGTGATATCGTCGAGACAGGCGATGTTGATCGAGACATAGGCCCCGCCGATCGCCTCGACATAACCGTCGCCGAAGGCCGGCACACCGCAGGTGCGGCAGAAGCGGTGATGACCGCTCATCGTATTGAACTGATAGTCAGTAGTTTCCGCCGCGTCGCACATCAGCCGGAAATCCTCCGGCTTGACATTGGCGCCCCAATAGCGCCGCTTGGCGCAGATCGAACAATTGCAGCGGCCGGTGCCTGCTTCGAGGTCCATATCCACCTCATAGTGCACTTTGCCGCAATGGCAGCTTCCCTTGTAGGTTTTCTTCATGACGTTCTCCTCCTTCGGCGTTGCATCAGCCATCGGCATATGACAATATGTTGTCACTATGGATGAGATACAGAATCGACAACATATTGTCAAACAGAATCGACCGGAGCGAACGATGGAAGGGGATGCCTTTTCCGCTTTCGCGATCACGGCCCTTCGTCTCGCCGGCCATCTGACGGCGGCCGGCGACCGGCTGGCAAAGCCCGCGGGACAGACGAGCGCGCGCTGGCAGGTGCTGGCGGCGGCAAGGCGCGGCGACATGTCGGTGGCGCAGATCGCCCGTGCGCTCGGCCTCGCCCGCCAGGGTGTGCAGCGGCTTGCCGACGTGCTGGAGAGCGAAGGACTGATCGCCTATGCCGACAATCCGCAGCACCAGCGGGCGAAGCTGGTGCGGCTGACGACGGAAGGAGCGGCACGGCTGGGGGTGATCGAGGTGGCGCAGGCCGGATGGGCGGATGGACTCGGCGCTGCCTTTACATCGGGTGAGCTCGATGCGGCGCGGGCGGTAATGGCGCGGGTGATGGCGATGCTGGATGAGGCGTCGGGCGGCTGAACAATTCGCCTTGGGTGGATGCGACCGAAGCCAAAACAAAAAAAGGCCGGGCTAACCCGACCTTCCCTGCCATCTCAACGAACCGTGCCAGTACATCCGTGGTCACGGTCCGGAGATGATATTCAAAGCCTTCCTGCATAATTCCTTAAATCGGAATCGATTTAAGGACAAAATTATGCAGCAAGTCAAAGTGTTACAGCGTCCTTTGCGCGTCTAAAAGACGCGCGGCGCTGTAATGGCTCAGGCCGCCTGGAGGCGGTCTGCCGACATCTTGCCGGACTTGTTGTCGCGGACGAGCTCGTAAGACAGCTTCTGGCCGTCCTTGAGGTCACGCATGCCGGCGCGCTCAACGGCCGAGATGTGGACGAAAACGTCGGCAGCGCCGTCATCCGGCTGAATGAAGCCGAAGCCCTTGGTTGCGTTGAACCACTTAACGGTACCTGTGTTCATGACGATATCCTTTTCGAATCGCTCATAGAAGATTGCAGCCCGGGCAAAGCCCAAGCGGCGATGAAAACCGATTTTGGAGGAAAGTCGCCAGGAACGACGCGAACGCCGTTTCAAAGTTCATCTAGCAAGATCGATGCGAGAACGTTTAATCGGGAATTGTGTCCGTGACAAGGCGGCAACACGGAAAAGTCGAGTTCAGCTTGGTGGAGCATTTTTTTAACGTCGTACCGTGGCCGCCCCCTCTGCCCTGCCGGGCCCGGCAGGGCAGAGGGGGGCCTACACGGCACAACGGCAAAGACCGTCCCGTAAAACCCACACCGCGAAAACGACTTACGCCGCCGCCCCCATCTTCGCATAGGGATCAAACCGCCCATAAAACGTCTCGCCCTTGGCGGCCATGTCCTTCAGCAGCGCCGTCGGCTTGAAGTGATCCCCGTAAGCCGATGCTAACTTTTCCGCCAACTCCACGAAGGCCTTTACACCCATGCCGTCGATATAGCTCAGCGCCCCGCCGGTATAGGGCGCGAAGCCGAAGCCGAGGATCGAGCCGACGTCGGCTTCGCGCGGATCGGTGACGATGCCTTCCTCGACCGTGCGGGCGGCTTCGAGCGCGATGGTGACGAGGAAGCGCTGCTTCAGCACCGCGACATCGACCTCATCCGCCTTCTTCTGCGGATAGAAGTCCTTGAGCTCCGGCCAGAGCGACTTCTTCGCCGGTTTCGGCGGATAGTCGTAGAAGCCCTTGGAGTTCTTGCGGCCGAAGCGGCCCTCCTTTTCCACCATGCGGGAGATCAGCTCCATATGCCTGGGGTCGATGGCCTTCTCGCCGAGATCGGCGACGGTGGCCTTGAGGATCTTCAGCGACAGGTCGATGGCGACCTCGTCGTTGAGCGCCAGGGGACCGACCGGCATGCCGGCCATTTTGGCGGCATTCTCGATCATTGCAGGCGGCACGCCCTCGATCAGCATGTCGTAGCTTTCCGACATGTAGCGCAGCACGCAGCGATTGACGAAGAAGCCGCGGGTGTCGTTGACGACGATCGGCGTCTTCTTGATGGCGGCGACATAATCGAGCGCGACGGCGAGCGCCTTGTCGCCGGTCTCCTTGCCGAGGATGACCTCGGTCAGCATCATCTTTTCGACGGGCGAGAAGAAGTGGATGCCGATGAAATCGGCCGGGCGCTTCGAATTCTTCGCCAGTCCCGTGATCGGCAGGGTCGAGGTATTGGAGGCGAAGATCGCCCCTTCCGGCAGCACGGCTTCGACCGCCTCGATAACCGCTTTCTTCACTTCGCGATCCTCGAACACCGCCTCGATGACAAGATCGGCGTTGGCGAGACCGGCATAGTCGGCGGAAGGCGTGATGCGGGCAAGAAGGGCTGCGGCCTCGTCCTGCGTAAACCGCCCCTTACCGACGGAATCCTTGACGAGGCCTTCGCAGACGGCCTTGCCCTTGGCGGCCGCTTCCATGTCGCGGTCGATCAACGTCACCGGGAGACCGGCAGCGGCCGTGACATAGGCGATCGAGGCGCCCATGAAGCCGGCGCCGACGACGCCGACATGTTTCAGTTCCGTCTTGGGGATGCCGGCGGGGCGGCGGGCGCCCTTGCCGAGCTCCTGCATCGAGATGAACAGCGAGCGGATCATCGAGAAGGCTTCGCGGGTCTGCAGCACTTCGGTGAAATAACGCTGCTCGATCTTCAGGCCAGTGTCGAAGGGCACCTGCAGGCCTTCATAGACGCATTTCAGGATGGCGAGCGCGGCGGGATAATTGCCGGAGGTTTCACGGCGCAGGATCGCCGGTGCTGCCGGCCAGAGCTGGGCCGAGGCCGGCGTCCAGATGCCGCCGCCGGGCGCCTTGAAGCCCTTCTCGTCCCAGGGGGCGACCGGCTTCAGGCCGTCCTTGATCATCTGCTTGGCGGCAGGGATCAGCTGGTCCGGCTCGACCACCTGATGCACGAGGTTCATCGCCTTGGCGCGCGAGCCGCTGAGCGACTGGCCGGTCGTCATCATCTGCAGCGCATCCTGGGCATTGGCGAGGCGCGGCACACGCTGGGTGCCACCGGCACCGGGGACGATGCCGACCTTGACCTCGGGCAGCGCGATCTTGACGCTCTTGGCATTGGAGGCGACACGGCCGTGGCAGGCGAGCGACAGTTCGAAAGCGCCGCCCATGCAGGTGCCGTTGATGGCCGAAACCCAGGGCTTGCCCGAGGTTTCGAGCTTGCGAAACAGGCCGGACATACGGCCGACGAGACCGAAAAGCGTCTGAACGGCCGTCTCCGGGCTCTTTGCCTTCTCCTCCTGATAGGAGCCGAACATCGACTTGATCATCGACAGGTCGGCGCCGCCGGAGAAGGAGGATTTGCCCGAGGTGAAGACGACGCCCTTGACGGCAGCGTCAGCAGTCGTGGCGTCGATGATGGCGTTGAGCTCTTCCATCACCTCGGCGGTGAAGACGTTCATCGATTTGCCGGGCATGTCCCAGGTGACCAGAGCGATGCCATCGGCGTCGGTTTCGAGCGTGAAATTGGTGTAGGTGCTCATCTTGGGAATTCCTCTCCCTGAATTCTCTCGCGGTGAAGCCCTCCCCGAGAAGGGAGGGTTCAGATCCGATCAAACGCGTTCGATAACCGTCGCCGTGCCCATGCCGGCGCCGATGCAGAGTGTTACCAGCGCGGTATTGAGGTCGCGGCGTTCGAGCTCGTCGAGCACCGTGCCGAGGATCATCGCGCCGGTGGCGCCGAGCGGGTGGCCCATGGCGATGGCGCCGCCGTTGACGTTGATCTTGGCGTGGTCGATGTCGAAGGCCTGCATGTAGCGCAGCACGACGGCGGCGAAGGCCTCGTTCAGCTCGAAGAGGTCGATGTCGGCAAGGCTCATGCCTGTCCGCTTCAACAGCTTCTCGGTGACATCGACCGGACCGGTCAGCATCAGGGCCGGATCGGAGCCGATATTGGCGAAGGCCTTGATGCGGGCGCGCGGCTTGATACCCATGCTCTCGCCACCCGCCTTCGAGCCGAGCAGCACGACGCCTGCGCCATCGACGATGCCGGAAGAATTGCCGGCATGATGGACATAGTTGATGCGCTCGATCTCAGGATGCGCCTGGATGCCGACGGCCTCGAAACCGCCCATCTCGCCGGGCATCTGGAAGGACGGATTGAGGGAAGCGAGCGCCTGCATATCGGTGCCCGGGCGCATGTGCTCATCCTTATCGAGGATCGTCAGGCCATTCTGATCCTTGACCGGGACGACCGACTTGTCGAACCAACCCTGCTCCCAGGCATGTCCAGCGCGCCTCTGGCTCTCGACCGCGTAGGCGTCGACATCGGTCCTGCTGAAACCGTATTTGGTGGCGATGAGATCGGCCGATACGCCCTGCGGCATGAAATAGGCCGGGAAATTCACCGAGGGGTCCATGAACCAGGCGCCCCCCGACATGCCGAGGCCGACGCGCGACATGCTTTCGACACCGCCCGCGATGACGATGTCGTCGGCGCCTTGGGCAATCTTGCCGGCGCCGAAATTGACGGCATCAAGGCCGGAGGCGCAGAAGCGGGAGATCTGCATGCCGGGCGCCCTGGTGGAATAACCGGCTTCGAAGGCGGCGGCCTTGGGGATGACGGCGCCGGCATCCATCACCGGATCGACGCAGCCCATGATGATGTCGTCGACCGTCGTGGTGTCGAGCCCGTTGCGGTCGCGGATCGCTTCCAGCGTCTTGGCCGCAAGGCGGACGGACGGCACTTCATGCAGGGCGCCGTCTTTCTTGCCGCGGCCGCGCGGCGTGCGGACGTGATCGTAAATGAAAACCTCGGTCATTGTCTCGTCTCCCTGACGGCGCGGCGGCGCCGGTGAATTTCAACTCCCCTTCTCCCCTCGGGGAGAAGGTGGCCGAAGGTCGGATGAGGGGGCGCTCGCGGCAAACTCGGCCTTGCTTGCGCGCGGCCGTTCGCTCCTTCGTCGCTCACCCCCTCATCTGTCCTTCGGACATCTTCTCCCCCGCTGGGGAGAAGGGGGAACCTCAATTAAAACGCTTCCGCTGCCAGCTCCATCATCGTGTCGGCGCCGGCTTCGATGCGGGCCTTGCGAAGGGCGGTTTCCGGCATGATGCGCTCCATGAAGAATTTCGCCGTGATCAGCTTATTCCTCAGGAAATCCTCGCGGGCTCCATCGCCGGAGGCAAGGCCGTCCTCTGCGGCTTTCGCCATCTTTGCCCACATATAGCCGAGGACGACGAGACCAAAGAGATGCATATAGTCGGTCGAGCCGGCACCGGCATTGTCGGGCTTGGCCATGGCATTCTGCATGAACCACATGGTCGCGCCCTGGACGTCGTTCAAGCCCTTCTTCAGATGCTTGGTGAAGAAGGAGAGTTTTTCGTCGCTGCGGTTCTCCTCGCAGAAATCGCCGATCTCCTTGAAGAGGGCCATGGCGGCGCGGCCGCCGTTCAAGGCGAGCTTGCGGCCGACGAGGTCGAGCGCCTGAATGCCGTTGGCGCCTTCATAGATCATGGCGATGCGGGCATCGCGCACATACTGGCTCATGCCGTGTTCTTCGATATAGCCGTGGCCGCCGAAGACCTGCTGGGCCATGACGGCATGGTCGAAGCCCTTGTCGGTCATCACGCCCTTGAGGATCGGGGTGACGAGGCCGAGAATGTCGTCGGCCGTCTGGCGCTCCTTCTCGTCGGTGGCGCGGTGGGCGATATCGGATTTCAGCGCGGTCCACAGCAGGAAGGCGCGGCCGGCTTCGTTGAAGGCGCGGATGGTCATCAGCGTCCGGCGGATATCCGGATGGACGATGATCGGATCGGCCTTCTTGTCCGGCGCCTTGACGCCGGACAGCGAGCGGCCCTGGATGCGGTCGCGGGCATAGGCGGCGGCGTTCTGATAGGCGATCTCGGAAATGGCGATGCCCTGCAAGCCGACCATCAGCCGAGCCTCGTTCATCATCACGAACATGGCATTGAGGCCGCGGTTTTCGGCGCCGATCAGGAAGCCGGTCGCTTCGTCATAGTTCATCACGCAGGTAGCGTTGCCGTGAATGCCCATCTTGTGTTCGATCGCGCCGCAGGAAACGGCATTGCGGGCGCCGGACGCGCCGTCCTTGCCGACCAGGAATTTCGGAACGATGAACAGCGAGATGCCCTTGGTGCCCTCGGGCGCGCCTTCGATGCGGGCGAGCACCAGGTGGACGATATTGTCGGTCAGGTCGTGTTCGCCGGCGGAGATGAAGATCTTCTGGCCTGATATTTTGTAGCTGCCGTCAGACTGCGGCACCGCCTTGGTGCGCAGCATGCCGAGATCGGTGCCGCAATGCGGCTCGGTCAGGTTCATGGTGCCCGACCAGGAGCCGTCGACCATCTTCGGCAGGTAGGTGTCCTTCTGCTCCTGCGTGCCATGGACGAGGATCGCGGCGATCGCGCCCTGCGTCAGGCCGGGATACATCATCAGCGACATGTTGGCGGCAGAAGTATATTCGCCGACGGCGCAATGCAGCGTATAGGGAAGCCCCTGCCCGCCGAATTCCTCCGGCACCGCAAGGCCGATCCAGCCGCCTTCGCGATAAGCCTTGTAAGCTTCTGTGAAGCCATTCGGCGTCGAGACGCTGGCATCGTCGTTGCGATGGCAGCCTTCCTGATCGCCGGAATAATTCACCGGGAAGAGCGCCTCCTCGGCAACCTTTCCGGCCTCGCCGAGAATCGCCTCGATCATGTCAGGCGTCGCATCGGCAAAACCCGGCAGATTGTTGTAGCGTTCGAGGCCCAGCACGTCGTTCAGGACGAAGAGCGTATCGTTCACCGGGGCCTTGTAGACTGGCATTTCGCGAATTCCTCCATTCGACTGACCGGGTCGCACCGGCCTCGGGCACTGTCTTACAAAATATTGACGTTTGCGTAAACGTCAAATTCTGCAGCTTCGCCATCTTTCTCGAAAAAATTCGCGAGCGGCGAACCTGCGGACGATCAAATGCCCGAAGGCACGAGATGTCATCTCCCCTTCCTTGTCCATCGTGGAACGGGGTATAAGTGCCGGCGTCTTTCGATCCGTAAAATTTGGGCCGCAGTTCGGGAATGCCAGAGGAGGGGCACCGGGATGATCAGTTTCGAGGCGATAAGGCAGCGTGCGGAACAGCGGAAAGGCGGCGCGGCGGCGCTGCAGGCCTTGCTGGAAAAGCATCGGCCGGATCACGAGAAGCTGCGCGCCATGCCCGACGACCGCATTCTTGCCGACATGACCCGGCGCATCTTCTACAGCGGTTTCGTCCAGAAGGTGATCGATGCGAAGTGGCCGGGTTTCGAGGCGGCGTTTTCCGGTTTCGATCCGGCAATGCTGAATATCGCGCCCGACGATTATTGGCATGAACTGACCTCGGACGAGCGGATCATCCGCAACGGCGCGAAAATCAAATCGGTTCGCGCCAATGCCGCTTTCGTCAGGGAGCTGGCGAAGGAATATGGCAGCGCCGGCGTCTTCTTCGCCGACTGGCCGCGGGAAGATCAGATCGGCCTCCTCGACCTGTTGAGCAAACGCGGCAGCCGGCTCGGCGGCATGACCGGGCAATATTTCCTGCGGGGCATCGGCCGCGACAGCTTCGTTGCGACGACGGATGTGCTTGCCTGCTTGAGATCGGCCGGCGTGCCGCTGTCTGCCGCCGGCACGGCGAAGAAGGACCAGCCGCTGATCCAGAAGGCCTTCAACGACTGGGCCGAAGAGACCGGGCTTTCCTTCATCCATCTGTCGCGCATCAGCGCCTATTCGATCGATGCGGGAGGGCCGCACTGAATTGCGGCTCCGCTTCTTTCCGGTGAGGGTAGCGCCTGCGGCGAAACAACTTCCGCGACGGAGGCGAACAGGATAGGCTTCGTTTCATCGGAGCTGGCAGGGAGGAACCGATGCCGCGCCTGGACCATGTCACGATCAATACCCGCGATGCGCCTGTGATGATCGGCTTCCTGCAAGCCATTCTCGGCGTCAAGGAAGGCTACCGGCCGCCCTTCCCCTCGCCCGGCCATTGGCTCTATCTGGACGACCGCCCGGTCATTCATCTCAGCCTGGCATCGCGCAGCACCGATTTTCCGCCGGGCATCTTCAATCATGTCGCCTTCAGCCTTTACGAATTTGCCCCGGCGCTGGAGCGCATCAAGGCGAGCGGCTATCGCTATGAATATTACGATATTCCCGACACCGATCTTGGCCAGGTCTTCGTTTACGGTCCCGAGGGCGTGAAGATCGAACTGCAATATCCGCGGCCGGCCTGAGCGCCACCGTCGGGCGGGGCTAACGGCAATTGCCGCCAAAAATGGCGTTTGAGACACAAACGTTAAAAAATTCTCATCGATATTAACGGCTTGTTTACCACGTTTCGTGAAAGGTGCGGGTTGAGCAGTAGCGACCCGCATTCCTTTTCCCCGTCTCGCGTTTCCCAGGAATGCCGCTACATCGTTCAGCCTGAGGAAAGTCTAATTGACGATCTTCTTATGGATGGTGCGCTCCGGTCGGCGTGAAGACGCTGGCCACAGACGGAAAAGCCACGGATCGAGCTCTGACGAGAGGTCGAGCAGTCGAAGCGAGCAAGAAGATGAACGGATCGCGATCAAATCCTTCCCGGCAGTCCGACAGGACCTCGCTCGATGCGCTGAACCGCACGATCGAAGGGCTGGAGGCGCGCATCGAAGGGCTAATGGGCAGCGGGCGCGAACAGCGGCCGCGCACGGCAACGGCCGAGCGCGACGTTTACGCCGGCGCCAATTCGCCGCGCCCGGCAAGAGCGCCGATCGAGCCGCGGCCGGATCCGCTCGCTGAAATTCGCCAGCGCCAGCGCGCGCTGGAAGCCGGCCGCGAGCGGCCTTACGGGCGCGAGCCGGCCCCGCAGCTGCGCGAACCCGCGCCGCGCGCCGCAGCGTCGCAGCCGGCACCCGCCTTCCGCGCCGGCGACGATACGATGACGGAGATCGCCCAGGCGCTTGTCAACCTGCGCCAGGACCTGAAGCGCGACATTTCCGAAGGCGTCACCCGCGAGATGAACGCGTTGCGCACGGAACTGCGCGAGATCAAAACAAGTGCCGGAGACGGCCGCTTCGCCGACGACATCCGCGCCGACATGAACCGCCTCGCCCAGAGCATCACCCAGCTGACCGGACGCTCGGGCGGCGCGGAAGCGACCGGCCTGCGTGAAGATTTCGAGGATCTGCGATCGCTGATGGACGGGCTGGCGCGCGAGGAATCGCTGCGTCACATGGAAACCCGCTGGGACGGCTTCGAAAACCGGCTTGCCGCACTCGATACCGAGGGGCTGCAGGAAGAGCTGGTTTCGCTCGCCTATCGGCTCGACGACATCAAGCGTCATATCGGCGGCATGGGCGAAAGCCCGGCGGTCCGCGCGCTGGAAGACAAGCTCATTGCCATCGCCACGGCGATGGAGCAGTTCGGCAATATGATCCAGCCGCATGACCGGGTCATGGCCGAACAGTTCGCCGCCATGGACATGCGGCTCGACGAGATCAGCCGGGCGATCGCGGCTAGCGGACGTGCGGCCGCCAACAGCGATCCGACGCTGATGCAGCGGCTGGAAAGCCGGCTTTCGGCGCTCGCCGACCAGATCGACGTGATGAGCCATGATGCCGCCAGCCGGGCGACGCCGGCCGATGAGCTGGCAATGCGGCTGGAGGCGCTGACGGAACGTGTCGAGGAGCTGACGAAGGCGGAAGCGACGTCGCGGCTCGACGAGCGGCTGGAACATCTTTCCTATCTGTTGGAGCGCACGCAGCAGACGGCCGCGCAGCCCGACCTCACCGGACCGCTGTCCGACATCTCCCGCAAGATCGACGCGCTCGAAAACGGCGCCGTCAACGACGTGCTGGCGCAGCGGCTCGATTATCTCGCCCGGCGCATCGACGAGATGGCCCATCCGCAGCCGGCGGCCGCGGCGGTCGACGACGGCGCCTTCCGGCGTCTCGAAGGACGGCTGAGCGATATCGCCGCCCGGCTGGAAGAGAGCACCGCAGCAGCCCCGACCGATCCGCGGGCGCTGAAAAACCTCGAAGACCAGATCGCCAATCTTTCGGCGCTGATGAGCGAGCCGCGCGAAAGCGCGGCGATCCCCGCCGATCTCGACCGGCGCATGGGCGCGATCGAAGATTATATGGCGACGAGCGACGAATATATCATCGAAGCGGCGCGTCAGGCGGCGGAAGCCGTCGTCGAGGCCTATTCGCGCAATGGCGCCCTGCAGGGCGGCGTGCCGGCCGCCGACATGTCGGCGCTGACGGCGCTGGCCGAGGATCTGCGCCATCTCGAAGATATCAGCCGTGACAGCGAGGAGCGCACGCACAAGACTTTCAAGGCGCTGCACGAGACGCTGGTGCATATCGCCGACCGTCTCGACGGCATGGAAGAGCGCGGACGGCCGGTCGCCCCGATGCCGGTCGCCGACGTCGATTTCGATGTCGACCCTTACGCGCTGATGGTGGCCGAGGCCGCCCGGACGCCGGAAGCTGCCCCGGCAGCGATGGCCTCTCCGGTCATCCGCCCGGCTGAGGTCGCAGCCGAACCTGCCGCCCCGGCGCAGGCCGCGGTCATGAGCGGAGCGAGCGCGATCGCCATCGAAGCAGCGACCAGAACGCCGGAGGCGGCGACGGCAAAATCCAGTCTGCTCGCCAGCCTCGGCAAGCGGTTGCGGCCCGGCAAGAAAGCCGAGACGAAGGCGGCCGAACGGGCGGTGATCGACCCCGCGCCGTCGATCGATCCTGCCGACGTGGTGCCGACGGATGCGGCGAACGAGCTGCTCGAGCCGGGTTCGGGCGCGCCTGACGTCAAGAAGATCCTTGAACGGGTGCGCGCCAGCCAGAGTGCCGCACGCGGCAAACCTCCCGTCGAGACCGATCGCGCCGATTACATCGCCGCTGCGCGCCGGGCGGCGCAGGCAGCCGCAATGGAAGTGGACGCCAATCCGAAGCAGGCTGGCAAGGCCGAGAAGAAGGGCGCGACTGCCAAGGCCGACAAGTTGGGCAAGAACGACCAGACGGGCAAAACCGGCAAGGTCAGCGCCTTTTCGCGCTATCGCCGGCCGATCCTGCTGGCGATCGGCGCCGTGCTGCTCGCCATCATGGCCTTTCCGCTGGCCCGGACGCTGACGAGCGGCGAACCCGCGCCGCAGCCGCCGGCGGAGGTCTCGGCGCTGACCGGAGCAGCGGAAAACCCGCAGCCGGCCTTGCCCGAAGCGACGTCCGCCCAGCCCGACACCGGCGCTGCGGAGGTGAACGCTCCCGCAGTCGAGACGGCTCCCCCGGCCGCCGAACAGGCGCAGCCTGATACAACCGCACCCGCCGCCGGCGATCATCTGACCGACGCTGCCCCGCTTGACGGCGAAGGAGCGGCAACTCTTGCGCCCGCCGCTTCGTCCGGCCCAACGCAGGAAACATCGGGCTTCGTAGCGAATACGCCGGCCACAGCACCGCAGGCCGCCATCACCATTCCCGACACCGTGCAGCCGAAATCGCTTGCCGATGCGGCGCAGGGCGGCGATGCACTGGCGCTGTTCGAGATCGGCGCGCGCTATTCGGACGGCCGCAACGGCATGGCCGTCGATCAGAAGCAGGCCGCCGGCTGGTACCAGCTTTCGGCCGACAAGGGTTTTGCGCCGGCGCAGTACCGACTCGGCAGCATGTATGAGAAGGGCAACGGCGTCGAACGCGACATCGCCAAGGCAAAAACCTTCTACGAGCAGGCCGCAAACCAGGGCAATGCCAGCGCCATGCATAATCTCGCCGTGCTCTACGCCTCCGGCGCGCTCGGCCAGCAGGATTATGCGACGGCCGCCTCCTGGTTCATCAAAGCCGCCAACCTCGGCATCACCGACAGCCAGTTCAACCTGGCGATCCTCTGCGCAAGGGGCAACGGCGTTCCGGCCGACCTCGAAGAATCCTACAAGTGGTTTGCAGTCGCCGCCAAGGCCGGTGACAAGGATGCGGCCCAGAAGCGCGACGAGGTGGCCAACGCGATGAAGCCCGATCAGCTCGAGCGCGCCCGCGCCAAGGCCGATCTCTGGAAGCCGGAGCCGCTCGACCACCGCGCCAACGGCATCGACATCCCCGACGAATGGGCGGGCACCGGCGCGAAGACGGCCTCCGTCGACATGAAGAAGGCGATCCGCAACATCCAGGCGATCCTCAACAATAACGGCTTCGACGCCGGCGTGCCGGACGGCGAAATGGGCGCAAAAACCGTGACCGCGATCAAGAACTTCCAGAAGTCGATCGGCCAGCAGCCGGACGGCAAGGTGACCGACGCGACGGTCAGGGCGCTGCTCGAGCGCAACAAGCAGGTGGCCAAGGCGATCTAGAACGGTTCCCGCCGGCTACTGATATGACGATGTCCTGTTTGCGCCAAGCCGGGCGCAAACCGCGCCGCCCTTTTGCGGGAATTGCGCTACAGAAGGCTTGCGGCACAAAGACATCTCGATTTTTTCCGCCGCCTGTCACGCAATCTGAAAAAAGCCGGATTATGCGGGACAGATCGCTCGGCGCACCCATCGAATCGTCCACTCTCGATCTCCATCGCTCCCGGGGGGCTGATCGAAAGCCTCTGGCAACGATTTCGCAGTATGGTGCGCATTCGAACGGGGACGTGACGGAAACCGCCCGGCAGGGGCGGTCATCATTCGGGGTCGGTTGTGACAATCTATCTGCCCATCGCAGAATTGTCGGTGAACATTTTCATCATTCTCGGCATGGGGGCGGCCGTCGGATTCCTGTCAGGAATGTTCGGTGTCGGCGGCGGTTTTCTCATCACGCCGCTGCTGATCTTCTACAATATCCCCCCTGTCGTCGCGGTGGCCACCGGCGCCAACCAGGTGGTGGCGTCGTCGATTTCGGGCGCGATCACCCATTTCCGGCGCGGCACGCTCGACGTCAAGCTCGGCACGGTGCTTCTGGTCGGCGGTCTTTCAGGCGCCACGGTCGGTATCTGGATCTTTTCGCTTTTGCGCCGCGTGGGCCAGCTCGATCTCATGATCTCGCTGATGTACGTCATCTTCCTCGGGACTGTCGGTGGGCTAATGCTGCTCGAAAGCATCAATGCCATGCGGCGCGCCGCCCGCAACGAACCGCCGGTGCCGCGCAAGCCGGGCCATCAGCACTGGGTGCACAAGCTGCCGCTCAAGGTGCGCTTCAAGAAATCGAAGATCTTTCTGAGCGTCATTCCGATCGTGGCACTCGGCTTTGCGATCGGCATCCTCACCTCGATCATGGGCGTCGGCGGCGGATTCATCATGGTGCCGGCGATGATTTACCTCCTGCGCATTCCGACCAATGTCGTGGTCGGCACTTCGCTCTACCAGATCATCTTCGTGACCGCCTATACGACGATCGTGCAGGCGGCGACGAACTTCTCGGTCGACATCGTGCTTGCCTTTATCCTGATGGTCGCGGGGGTGATCGGGGCGCAATACGGCGTGCGCGTCGGCCAGAAGCTGCGTGGCGAACAGCTGCGCGCCCTTCTCGGCCTGCTGGTGCTGGCCGTCGGCCTGCGTCTTGCGATCGCGCTGGTGGTGACGCCGGCCGACGTCTATTCGGTGGTAATGGGGGGTAACTGATGCGTCTGCTCTCCGCCTTCCTCGCGCTTCTTTGCCTGCTGCCGGCGGTGGCCGGCGCGCAATGGCTGCCGGGACAATCAACGGAAGCGGTGCGCGAAGGGCTTGAGATCGGCACCTCGACCAGCGAAATCGCCATCACCTCTGATTTCCACGGCGCGGATCTGACGATCTTCGGGGCGCTCTCCAACACCGATCAGCTGCTGCTCGCCATCGGCCAATATGATGTGGTCGTGGTGCTGGAAGGCCCGCGAGAGGATGCGACGGTGCGCAAGAAGGAACGCGTCTTCGGCATCTGGGTGAATACGCGCTCGATGACCTTCGAGGCGGTGCCGCATTCCTATTCGATGTCGAGCTCGCGGATGATCGACGATCTGACGACGCCGCTCGAACTGACCGATCAGGGGATCGGCATCGATCACATTCCGCTGACGCCGGTCGGCTTCGTCGGCGACGGCAGCAATCTCGGCGAATTCCGCCAGGCTTTCCTGCGGCTGCAGCAAGGAGGCGCACTTTACGACCGCAATCCGAGCGGCGTGCGGTTCGTTTCCTCGAACCTGTTCAAGGCGAGCCTGCGCCTGCCGGCAAATATTCCGAACGGCGTGCATACGGTGCGCGCCTATCTCTTCAAGAGCGGCAATCTCGTCACCGAGAAATCGCTGCCGCTGCGTGTCATCAAGACGGGCATCGAGCAGACGATCACCGATGCGGCACATGACCAGCCGATCCTTTACGGCTGTGCAGCGGTGCTGCTCGCCGTCGTCACCGGCTGGGGCGCCAGCCTGATCTTCCGCAAGGACTGATCCGCGCAAAGCGACGCCCCGCAAATTTTTCCTGACAAGAGTGAGGCTTTGGTTCGCTGGCCGCCATCGATCGGCCACGCCCCTATCCCTTTAAAAAACCGCTTGCAATTCGCTATCGGTCGATTAAGCTTTCAACCAGTTGCCAAAAGCAACCGGTTCTGATTGTTGCTGGAAGGAGGATGGAAATGAGAAAGCTTGTTGTCTGGAACCTGATGACGCTCGACGGGTATTTCGAGGGTACGAAACCGTGGGATATCGATTTCCACAATCTCGCCTGGGGGCCGGAGCTGCAGCGCCTGGCCGAGCAGTTCGGCGAAGAAGGCGATCTCCTGGTCTTCGGCCGCAAGACCTATGAGGGCATGGCTTCCTATTGGCCGACCGCCGAAGGCGAAGGCAATATCAAGGCCTATATGAACGGCATCGCCAAGATCGCCGTATCCAGGACAATGACCGAGCCCGGCTGGAACAATGCCCGCATCGTCAGCGATCCTATCCCCGAACTGACGAAGCTGAAGCAGGAGAACGGCAAGACGGTCTTCATCTTCGGCAGTGCCGAGCTTGCCGACAGCTTGCTGAAAGCGGGTCTTATCGATGAAATCAGGGTCTGCGTGGTGCCCGTCATCCTCGGCGGCGGCAATCCGCTTTTCAAGGCAGCCGACGCCCAGCTGCCGCTGAAACTCATGGAATCTTCAACGACGGCAAGCGGCGCGGTGATCCTGCGCTATGAGCCGGTGAAGGTGTAGCAGGCTGCGGGCCACGGCCGTCCGGTTTCTGGGTGAAGACCCCTCCCCACAAGGGGGAGGGGCTATGCGCGGCACCGTCCCACGACAAACATCAACGCTTCTGCGGATGAGACGGTGAAGGGAATAACGTGGGCGCGGCATTCAAGCCCCTCCCCCTTGTGGGGAGGGGTTGGGGAGGGGTCTTAGATCGTGGCTCGGCACCGGTCGACGGCGGCAGCCCTTTCCAAAAAGCTTCGTATTTGAGTAAAAACCGGTTCTTAACGTTTACGAGTTAGTAATCTCTCTGAAACGAGAGGTTTTGTTATGCGTACTCGTATCGTTCTGACCGCCGTGGGTCTGGCGCTGCTTGCCGGCTGCGCGACGGCGCCGAAGCAGACGAGAAACATCTGCGCTGTCTTCGACCAGCGCGAGGGGCTTTTTTCCAGCTGGCAGAGGGCGGCCGAACGGACGGAAAAGAAATACGGCGTGCCCGTGCCGATCCTGATGGCGACGATGTACACCGAATCCGGCTTCCAGCCCTATGCGCGCCCACCGCGCACCAAGCTCTTCGGCTTCATTCCCTGGACCCGGCCATCGACCGCCTACGGCTATTCGCAGGCGCTCGACGGAACGTGGGATCACTATCAGTCGCAGACCGGGAACTGGGCGGCGCGGCGCACGAACTTCACCGACGCCATCGATTTCATCGGCTGGTATCATTACCAGAACAGCGTGGAGATCGGCATTCCGCTGAACGACGCCTATAATCTCTATCTCGCCTATTATTCCGGTCCGACGGGATATAAGCGCGGCGACTGGCGCTCGAACGGGCAGTTGCAGCAGACGGCGCAGAAGTTCGCGCGGATGGCAGGGACCTATCAGCAGCAGTTGCAGGGGTGTGATTGATATAATTTGACGGCCTGCCGTGGCCGCCCCCCTCTGCCCTGCCGGGCATCTCCCCCACAGGTGGGGCGATTGGCT
The DNA here is from genome assembly GCF_002531805.1 of Rhizobium sp. M1. NCBI lineage: Bacteria > Pseudomonadati > Pseudomonadota > Alphaproteobacteria > Hyphomicrobiales > Rhizobiaceae > Rhizobium > Rhizobium sp. M1. The sequence goes on from NZ_NWSW01000010.1 coordinate 197,303, forward strand.
GGGCGCAGCGGTTTCCCCAAACAACAAGCGTCGCAGCTCGTCGCAACGGCAGACGGAGTGGGAAGGTTTCGCCACTTGTGATCTCCCCACCCGTGGGGGAGATGCCCGGCAGGGCAGAGGGGGGCTTACACGGCACACCCCATCAGGGATAACAGTCCCTACCCCCTCAAATTCCCATACCTGACGGAATAAATCCGGTCCCGCCCCAACAGATGCGCCACCAGCGCCGCCTTGTCGAACAGGCCCTTCATTGCCTGATGGCCGAGATCCAAGCCGCCGCTCATGACGCCGAAGGCCGGCATCAGCAGGCGGGCGCCGTCGGTGGCAAAACACGGGCGGCGGATCGATCTCTCGCGGCGGCGCACGGTCGCCGAGGGGTGCAGGTGGCCGGCGATTTCGCCGCTCTGCAGGCCGTTTTTCGGCTCGTGGCGGAAGGTCAGGCCGGCATAATGCATCTCGTCGGTGCAAGCGCCGGGCAGATCGACGACGCCGTCGGGGTCGTGATTGCCGTTAATCCAGATCCATTCGCGGCCGCGGGCCATCGCGACGATCAGCGCGCGGAAATTTTCCGGCAGATGCGCGGAGCCGATGCGATCGTGGAAATTGTCGCCGAGCGAGACGACGAGCTTCGGATCATAACGCGAGATGACGGCGGCCAGTACGGTCAGGGTCGCCAGCGTATCATAGGGCGGCAGCATCATGCCGCGGCGAGCGAAGGCCGCACCCTTTTCCAGATGCAGGTCGGAGACGACGAGCAGGCCGGCATCCGGCAGATAGAGAGCACCGAGCGGATCGCAGACGGCGGCGATGCCATGGACCGAGGTCTCGATGCCCGGCACCGCAGCCAATCCTGAAATGTCGCGCGCGAGCGCCAGGCGGTTCATCACGGTCGTTATTCCCAAACAGGTCTCAGGCCAGCGCTTCGGCGATCAGATCGTCCGCCGCTTCGGCAAGCAGTGCGTCATGGGCTTCGCCCGGCACCGCTTCGCGTCCGATCTCCAGCATCACCGGCACGGCGAGCGGGGAAATATGGTCGAGCGGGCGATGGGTGATATGGCCCCTGATTCGCATCAGCATATCGCCAAGTCGGCTTATATCCAAAAGTCCGGTCGCCGCATCCTGCCGCGTCGCCTGCAAGAGGATGTGATCCGGCTCGTGGCTGCGCAGCACATCATAGATCAGATCGGCGGAGACGGTGATCTGGCGGCCGCTCTTTTCTTTGCCGGGATGGCGGCGCTCGATCAAGCCTGCAATCACGGCGCAATTGCGGAAGGTGCGCTTCAGCAGGAAGGATTCGTTGAGCCAGGCCTCGAGATCGTCACCCAGCATGTCCGCGTCGAAGAGGTCGGAAAGGCTGAGCCGGCCGTTGCCGATCATCAGGCCCATATCCTCCAGCCCCCAAATGGCGAGAGAATAATCGGTGGCGACGAAGCCGAGCGGCTTGGCGCCCGCCCGGTCCAGCCGGCGCGTCAGCAGCATGCCGAGCGTCTGATGGGCGAGACGGCCCTCGAAGGGATAGGCGACCATATAGAAGCGGCTGCCGCGCGGGAAGGTTTCGATCAGGAACTCGTCGCGCTTCGGCAGCATCGACTTGTCCGTCTGCAGCGACAGCCAGTCGCGCACCTGATCCGGCAACTGGCGCCAACGGTCGGGATCGGCAATCATCGCCCGCACCTGTTCGGCGAGATAGGTCGACAGCGGAAACTTGCCGCCGGCATAGGAAGGGATCTTCGCATCGAGCGAGAAGGCCTGCGAGGCCAGGCATTCGTTTTCGCGGATGCCTTCGAAGCGCAGCACCTTGCCGGAAAAGATGAAGGTATCGCCGGGTGACAATTGTTCGAGGAAATATTCCTCGACCTTGCCCAGCGTGGCGCCGCCGCGGCCGATCCGGCCGCCCTCGCCGCGCTTGACCATGCGGATGTTCAGCATCGGGCTTTCGACGATGGTGCCGAGGTTGAGGCGGTATTGCTGGGCGACGGCAGGATTGGAGACGCGCCAGCGGCCCTCCTTGCTCTTGCGGATGCGGGCGTAACGTTCGTAGGCCCTCAGCGCATAACCGCCGGTTGCGACGAAATCGACGACGCGTTCGAAGTTTTCCCAACTGAGATCGGCATAGGGCGAGGCGCTGGTGATTTCGTCGTAGAGTTCCAGCATGTCGAAGGGTTCGGCGCAGGCCATGCCGAGCACGTGCTGAGCGAGCACGTCGAGCGCGCCGCGGCCGACCGGCGGGGTGTCCTGTGCGCCGAGATAATTGGCGTCGAGTGCCGCCTGGCATTCCATGACCTCGAAACGGTTGGCCGGCACGAGGATCGCCTTCGAGGGCTCGTCCATACGGTGATTGGCGCGGCCGATGCGCTGGGCAAGACGCGAAGCACCCTTCGGCGCGCCGACATGGATGACGAGATCGACATCGCCCCAGTCGATGCCGAGATCGAGCGTCGAAGTGGCGACGACGGCGCGCAGCCGGTTTTCGGCCATCGCCGCCTCGACCTTGCGGCGCTGGGCGACATCGAGCGAGCCGTGGTGGAGTGCGATCGGCAGGTTGTCGTCATTGATCGTCCAGAGTTCCTGGAAGAGCATTTCGGCCTGGCTGCGGGTATTGACGAACAGCAGCGTCGTCTGGTGGTCGAGGAGCTGCCGGTAGACATCGGGAATGGCATATTTGGCGGAATGGCCGGCCCAGGGAATGCGCTCCTCGGTCAACAAGATCGAAATGTCAGGCTTGGCGCCGCCTTCGACGACGACGAGGCCGGCGTGATGCTCCCTGCCCTCCTCCTGGGCGACCAGCCATTTCTGCAGATCCATCGGCTCCGCGACGGTCGCCGACAGGCCGATGGTCTTCAGGTCGGGGGCAAGGCGGCGCAGGCGGGCAAGGCCGAGCGACAGCATATGGCCGCGCTTGGAGGTGACGAGCGAATGCAATTCGTCGAGCACCACATATTTCAGGTCCTTGAAGAAACGCTCGGCTTCGCGGTTGGCCAGAAGCAGGGCGACCTGTTCGGGCGTCGTCAGCAGAATATCCGGCGGATTGAGCTTCTGGCGCTGGCGCTTGGCGTTCGGCGTATCGCCGGTGCGGTTTTCGACGGTGACCGGCAGGCCCATCTCCGCGACCGGCTTCATCAAATTGCGCTCGATATCGATCGCCAGCGCCTTCAGCGGCGAGACATAGAGCGTGTGGATGCCGGTGAAGGCGGAGCCCGGCGGACTCTTGCCGCGGCGGGTGAGATCGGTGAGCGATGGCAGAAAACCGGCGAGCGTCTTGCCGGCGCCGGTGGGGGCAATCAGCAGCGTGCTTTCGCCGGCTTCGGCGCGGGCAAGCAGTTGCACCTGATGGGCGCGCGGACGCCAGCCCTTTTCCGCAAACCAGCGGGTAAAGGCGGCAGGAAGCAGGGCGCGGGCTTCGGAATCGATCTGGTCCACATCCCGAAGGTAGTGAAAAACGGGCGAAAAAGAAGGGCGGCCGATCGCTCACATCGCGATATAGCGGTCCTTGCGATGATTGACGGCGAGGGTGAGATTGAGCACGACCGCGCCGAGCACCGAACAGGCGATGATGAAGGGGCTGGCGACCAGGAAGGAGAGCGCCAGCACGATGCCGTCGAAGCCGAGCTGGACGAGGCCGGCGCGCCAGCCGAAGCGATCCTGGATATAGAGGGCAAGGATGCCGATGCCGCCGAGACTGGCGCGATGGCGGAAGAGCGCCAGCATGCCAGCAGCGATGACAAGGCCTCCGAAGAGCGCCCCGGCGACCGGATGGACATGTGTCACGCCGATGAAGGCGGGCGCGAATTCGGACAGGATCGAGGTCAGGCCGATCGCAACAAACGTCTTGATGGTGAAGGCAGGGCCCATGCGGCGGAAGGCCAGATAATAGAAGGGCAGGTTCACGGCAAAGAAGCAGAGACCGAAGCTAATTCCGGTCGCATAATGGGCAAGGAAGGCGAGGCCCGCGGTGCCGCCGGCGAGCAGCCCGGCGCCGGAGAGCAGCGTGACGCCGAGCACGGCGAGCATGCTGCCGGCGACGATGCCCTGCGCGTCGTCGAACAGCGAGTGGCGGTCGGCGCTGGAATTCAGAAGGCCTGCGAAGGCGTTGGATGCCATGATGTTCCCCTGTCGGATTTTTCCGTTTCTATCCGCCGGCACAATAAAGGCAAGCGGCAAGCAGCAAGGGCAGTTCTTGACAGCGGCGACAATCATGGATATCTTTTATCCACGATTTAAGGAGATGCCGGCATGAAGATGGGCGATGGCGTCGAACAGGCCATTCACAGCGTTGCGATGCTTTCCGGCCTCTCCGAAGGCGGCGTGCTGTCGGCCGCGGCATTGGCGGAATTCCACGGTGTGTCGACGAGCTATCTGTTGAAACATCTGCAGGCGCTGTCGGGCGCCGGCATCCTCGACACCGTGCCGGGCCCGCGGGGCGGATATAGACTGGCGAAGCCGCCGGCAGAGATTTCGCTGCTCGACATCCTGCTCGCCGTCGAGGGGCCGGCGCCGGCTTTCCGCTGCGCCGAAATCCGCCAGCGCGGCCCGAACCCGGTGTCCGACCGCTTCTTCGCCAAGCCCTGCACCATCAGCGCGGCGATGCTACGGGCCGAACGGATCTACCGGGCCGAGCTCGCCAAGACCAGCATTGCCGATCTCGGCATCGAATTGAATGCCCTCGACGACGGATCGATCGCAGCGAGAGGCTGCGCCTTCCTCGAACTCCACGAACGCAAGACGGCTCGCTGAGCCCTATCAAAGGAGAAAGACATGCAACCGCGTTTCAACTTCGCCAAAGCCGCTCCCGATGCCTACAAGGCCGTCGCCGCACTCGAACAATATGTCCAGACCTCTGGCCTGGAGCGCCGCTTCATCCACCTGATCAAGCTGCGCGCCTCGCAGATCAACGGCTGCGCCTATTGCGTCGACATGCATGTGAAGGAAGCCCGCCACGACGGGCTCAGCGAGCAATGGATCAACCTGATGTGCGTCTGGCGGGAGTCGCCGGTCTATGACGCGCGCGAACGCGCCCTGCTCGGCTGGGTCGACGCCGTCACCAACATCGCCACGTCAGGTGCGCCGGATGCCGACTACGAGACATTGAAGGCGCATTTCTCCGAGGAGGAGATGACGAAGATCACCGTGACGATCGGCGCGATCAATGTCTGGAACCGGCTGGCCGTCGGCTTCCGCTCGCAGCATCCGCTCGATGCGATGACAAAGGCGGCTTGAGGCTGGTTCGAACCGAATCTCTGGCGTCCCCTCTCACCGTAAAACGGGGAGAGGGTTAGGGTGAGGGGCAAAT